>JAFIES010000006.1 GCA_020832415.1 Balneolaceae bacterium
ATACGTTCAGAGCAGACACCGAAAAATTTGGAGGCTAGCCTCCATTCAAATGACATTGACACTGCGTGTCAATATCCATATTGTATCATTAATCTAAACTAATAAACCTAAATATCGGTCAAGCCAATTCAGGGATTGACATTTTTCTCACTATTCATTCTTCTGCTTTCTATTTCAATCATGGCATGTACGGGAAATTCGGACGCAAATTCTGATGATCCTGAACCTGAAATTGTTATCGAAGGCAGTATCACCATGGATAATAATGGAGCGAGTGAGTATGTAGTCACAGCCATTACCGGCGATGGTGCAGAAGCATCTATCAACTCCCCCAATCCCGAAATTACTTTAGTAATTGGTGGTCGCTACACATTTATAAATAATAGCGGCGCCTCATCACATCCCCTTGATTTTAGAAATGAAGATCGTACAAAACTGCTCGGACAGAGCAGAAGCAGCGGTTTCTTTGATGATGATCCGGATGCAGAGATCATTTTTGAAGAAGACACAATAACATTTACACTTACTGAGCAGCTGGCATCCGAACTTTTTGATTACGTCTGCTCATTCCATCCCGGTATGAATGGTTCTGTTTCGGTGATACAGAATTGAATAAACGTTAATCCCATTGGCGCGGGAATTTTTGGTATTTATGGCGGCACAAGCGAAACAGAAATGGACTTTTGACCTTTTTCTTTCCACCCCGCTACATCACATCAAAGTTGAACTATTTCTACCTGAATTATCCATTAATAAAAATTATCCACACACATGTTGATAAATAAGCGGGGGGTCCTTAACTTGTAAGACTCTGCATCATTTTAAATATTGTTCTAAAAAGTCTGTGTAATGTTTGAAGATTTGTCTTCTAAAATAGAATCAGCTGTACAGACCCTAAAGGGTCAGTCGCGTATAACCGATGTTAACATCGCCGAAACCGTGCGTGAAATCCGCCGTGCACTTCTCGATGCAGATGTAAACCTTGAGGTAGCCCGCCAGTTTACCAACGATATCAAAGAGACCGTAATGGGCTCTGATGTATTGACCAGTGTAAACCCCGGCCAGCAGTTCACCAAAATCGTCTATGATGAGATGGTGAAAATTCTGGGTGAAGAGAGAACAGATATCTCAGTAGCTCATACCCCTCCTACTGTAATTTTGGTCGCCGGCCTTCAGGGATCAGGAAAAACCACATTTGTGGCAAAACTGGCCCGTTATTTAAAGAATGAAAATAACCGGAATCCAATTCTTGCCGCGGCCGATGTATACCGGCCCGCAGCCATCAACCAGCTGAAAACACTCGCCGCTGAAATTAACGTGCCGGTTTACTCCATAGAGCAAAAAGATGCTGTTCGCGTTGCCAAAGAGGCTGTATCCATGGCAAAAAGCCTGGCTCTTGATACCGTAATAATTGATACGGCCGGCCGCCTGCATGTGGATGAGAAGATGATGGCCGAAGTAGCCGAAATCAAAAAAGCTGTAAATCCCACAGAAATTTTATTCGTTGTTGATGCGATGACCGGGCAGGATGCTGTTAATACAGCTAAAGCCTTCAACGAAACCATCAACTTTGATGGCGTGGTACTTTCTAAAATGGATGGCGATACCAGGGGTGGTGCAGCTCTGTCGATCCGGTCGGTGGTTCAAAAACCGATTAAATTTATGAGTACGGGCGAAAAGCTTGATGCCCTCTCACCCTTCTACCCCGACAGGCTTGCCCAAAGAATACTTGGCATGGGTGATGTTGTATCTCTTGTTGAAAAAGCACAAAAAGAGTTTGACGAAAAAGAGGCTCAGGATCTTCAGAAAAAAATTCGATCTGAAAAATTTGACCTCGAAGATTTTCTCGAGCAGATTCAGAAGATCAAAAAGATGGGAAGCATCTCTGACCTGGTAGGTATGATACCCGGCGCAAGCAAAGCTGTTCAGGATGCCGATTTGAGTGAAGATACTTTTAAGCCTATTGAAGCAATTATCTACTCGATGACCCCGGAAGAACGTGCTGACCCAGGCCTGTTGAACGGAAGCCGCCGAAAACGAATAGCCAAAGGTTCCGGCACAACTGTTCGGGAAATCAACGAGCTGATGAAGCAGTTCGAACAGATGAAGAAAATGATGAAAACCATGAGCAAGATGGGGAAAATGGGCCGGGCCATGGAAGGGTTAAAAAATCTGCCGTTTGGCAAATAAACAACGAATGTTTGGCCGGATTGCACAATGTGCATAACGGCAACAAAAAAACGTATAGTAAAACATAAACACACAGGAACAAACCATTGATTAAATTACGATTACAACGAAAAGGAAGAAAAAAGAGGCCTTTTTATCACATTGTGGTTGCTGACAGCCGCTCACCGAGAGATGGCCGAATCATCGAAAAACTTGGCCGTTTTGATAACGTTAGTGAAAACCAGGAGCTCGTCTATGATGAAGAGCGCGTTATCCACTGGCTGAAAATCGGGGCACAGCCAAGTGATACAGTTCGCAATATTCTGAAACATGAAGGCATACTCTACAAAATGCACCTGATGCGCTGGGGCAAATCAGACGAAGAGATTGAAGCCGCTCTTGAAGAGTGGAAAGCTGCTCGTGAAGCTAAAAAATCTGAAACAGCCGTTAGCCGCAAAGCAAAACAGAAAGACGTTCTGAAAGCAGAAGAGCAAGAGTACAAAAAACAGCTTGAAGAGAAAGCTGCCGCTGCTGCCAAAGAACTTGAAAAGAAAAAAGAAGCTGAAGCCAAAGCAGCCGAAGAAGCCGCTGCTGCTGAAGCAGAAAAAGAGGAAGCGAAGGCTGAAGAGCCCGCAGCCGAAGTTGCTGACGAAGCTCCTGCTGCTGAAGAAAAAGCAGAAAAGGAAGAAGTTAAAGCCGAGGAACCTGTTGCAGAAGAGGTGAAAGCCGAAGAAACTGAAGAAGCTCCTGCTGAAGAGCCTGTTGTAGCAAAAGAGGAAGAGGCCCCAGTTAAAGAAGAGGAGCCGAAAGATGAAGCTAAAGCAGAAGAGACTCCTGTCGAAGAGGAAGCACCCGCTGAGAAAGAAGAAGTGAAGGCTGAAGAAGAAGTTAAAGAGGAGAAAGCGGAAGCTGACTCAAAACAACTTTCAACCGATATGAACGCCAACGAGGCAATCGACCACATAAAAAACACCCCTGTTGAAGATCTGAAAGGTTTTGTGCCTGAAGACGAAGAGCGTGTTACTGTGCAGCGAGCCTGGGAAAGCAAACAAGAAGAATAAGAAATAAGCCGGCTATGGCACCATTAGCTAAAGACCGGTTTATTGAAATAGGAAGAATCGGAAAACCTCGCGGTCTTGACGGAGTTGTCCGATTTATGCCAAATGAAAACTTTACTGATGGTTTGCTTGAACAGGCTGAAATTCTCTACATGAGAAACAGCCGGGCTGATTTGGTGCCTGCACGAATTCTATCTGTGCAAACCGAAGCCAAGCGAAACCAACAGACGTTCTTTGTAAAATTTGATATGATTACCGGCCGCAGCGATGCAGAAGCAGCAATGAACAGGGCCTTGTTTGCAGACAGAAATGAGTTAGAAAGTCTGCTTATACCTGATCATTCCGAAGAAGAAAACAGCATTGCTGGCTACACAATTTGGTACGATGGCAAGAAGTTTGGCGAGGTTCTGGATATTATTGAAAATCCGGCACATCCCATTATCGAAACACGCCACACCATTGGCTCTTTATTAATACCAATGGTTAATGAGTATGTAGAACATACCGATCATGAAAAACAGATTGTGTACTGTAAAAACCTGAACCAGTTAACCGATCTCTGAATAATGCTTAGGATTGATATACTATCAGCTGTTCCGGACCTTTTAAAAAGTCCGCTCGAACACAGCATTATCGGAAGAGCCCGGCAGAACAACCTGGTTCACATTGAGATCCATGATCTTCGTGATTACTCAACCGATCGCCATAAAAAAATTGATGATTATCAATATGGCGGAGGAGCAGGAATGGTTTTAACGCCACAGCCCATTTTCGACTGCATTGAAAAACTAACATCAGAACGTGCGTATGATGAGATAATCTTTACAGCACCGGATGGAGAAGTCTTTGAACAGAAGCATGCAAATGAACTCTCCATCAAACAGAATCTGATGATTTTATGCGGCCATTATAAAGGAGTTGACCAGCGAGTACGCGATGAACTGATTACCCGGGAATTTTCTATCGGGGATTATGTACTTTCAGGTGGTGAATTACCGGCAATGGTTATGGCCGATGCGATAACCCGGTTACTTCCCGGCGCATTGGGAGATGCTGAAAGCGCGCTGACAGACTCATTTCAGGATGATCTTTTGGAAGCTCCTGTTTATACCAGGCCTGCTGAATTTAAAGGATTAAGAGTTCCTGAAATATTGCGCTCCGGTGATCATAAAAAAGTAGATCAATGGCGTTTTGATAATGCCCTTAAACGAACAAAACAAAGAAGACCGGATTTATACAAAAATTTTAAAAAGAAAAACTAAAGCCCAGTAACAAGGACACAACCATGGATAAAATTAAATTAGTTGAACAGACCGTTGTACGCGACGACCTGCCTGAATTTAAAGCAGGCGACACAGTAAACGTTCACTACCGAGTTAGGGAAGGTGAGAAAGAGCGTATTCAGCAGTACGAAGGCGTTGTAATCAACGAACGCGGAAGCGGATCAAACAAAACCTTTATTGTTCGAAAGATGTCGGGCAGTGTAGGTGTTGAGCGTATTTTCCCGCTATACTCACCATTTATTGCAAAGATTGAAGTGAAAAAACGCGGTAAAGTGAGACGTTCAAAACTGTTCTATCTCAGAGACCTTCGTGGTAAAGCTGCTCGTATTAAAGAGAAAGAGTCAGTGAATACCAAAAAGACAAAGAAATAGCTTTTAATTTGGCGGTGTAATTTAAAACATCGCCATTTTTTTGCGCTGTACTGCCTGTTTCGCAGTAATGCCAGGGTATTCAATGGCCTGCATCACTTCAATTTAATGTGTGCTTAACAATGCCCGCCGTAATTTCACAGCTTTCTCATAAAAGTTGTTTATCGTCATATAACAGGCCGTAAAGAAATTCGTCCATCAGCCCCGTTATGATTTATCAACCCGTTGGCTAGATGTTTTTTTATCGCTGATTGCATTCACATATCATTGAAGTAACTAACCATTATTAAGAAATGAATATCATTCTATTTGGCCCTCCCGGAGCCGGAAAAGGTACTCAGGCAGAGAAAATGATTTCTCATTACAACCTTCCCCATCTCTCAACCGGAAATATTTTCCGAGAGAACATCAAAAACAAAACAGAACTTGGAAAAAAAGTAACCTTAATTCTCGATGCCGGTAAACTGGTTCCTGATGAAACCGTTGTTGAGCTTGTTACAGATGAGCTTAAAAAAGAGAAGTACAAGAGTGGTGTTATTTTTGATGGTTTTCCAAGAACTGTAAAACAGGCTGAAGAATTGGATACCTATCTTCAGGCAAATGGTGAAAATATTGATACTTTCATCACCCTGAATGTGCCCGAACAGGAATTGATCGATCGCATTTTAAGCCGTGGTCAGGGACGATCAGACGATACACCGGAGAAAATTAAGACCCGCCTGCAGGTTTATCGTGATGAAACGGAGCCTGTTCTTAATCACTACAAGAATAAGGATGTAGTGAAAGAGATTGATGGTGTCGGCACAATTGAAGAGATTTTTGAGCGAATTACATCTGCTCTTTCTTAACTCTTTTCTAAAACTCTGAGAATTCCCGGGGTTACATCCAGAATGCTTTTCGCTTCTGAGAATGGTTCCGTATCTCCTGCTACAAAGAGAGGTACCGGATTCCGGGTATGAGTTTTTGTTGACAGATCTTCGATATTTCCGTGATCGCTGCATATCACAAGCGTATCATCCGGTTTTTTATTTTTTATGATCTGCATCAGGAAACGGTCTAACACCATCAGAACTTTATCAGCCATTTCTCTGTCCTGAGCATGGCCTGCCTTATCTGTGAGGTAATATTCATATAGAACCAGATCGTAAGCGTTCAGGGCATTCAGGGCTCTTTCTGCTGCATCCTCCGGATCGATAGATGGCACATCAAGATTAAGCATGCTCCTCCAGGCCGATTGAACAATTTCAGCGGTGATTGCTCTCTCCTCCAAAACATCCTGAAGTCTGTTCAGGCGCAGGTTCGCTGATTTAGTCATCAGTGTGGTACAGCTCCAACGATCTCTTTTTTCTGATTTTTCAAAAAAAATATCGGGATATGCATTTAGAAAATGTGCACTTTTTCCCATTTCGATAGCTTTATGAAAGACACTCTTTTTCCTGAGAAGCGGTTTAATTTTTGAGTGAGGAAACGGCCCGAAATGTTTCCCTATTTTTTTTGAAGCATTGATGCCTGTAAACAGTGATGTTTGTCCGGTGCCGCTTTGTGGTAACCCTTCAACATCAAGATTGGCATCTGTTTTTTTAAACAAAATGCCATTTTTCTTTACTTCTTCGCACTCTATATGTACACCCATACAGCTCGTGAAATAGGAAAATGAGTGAAGATTTTCTGAAGCTAATGGATTCAGGGTTGAATTTTCTCCAATCCCCACACCATCAATAAATATAAAAAGCACTGACATTACTTCTCCAATATAAGGGTAACGGGCCCATCATTAACAAGTTCAACATCCATCATCGCCCCAAACTCACCGGATTCAACTTTTAAGTTATTCTCTTTCTTTAGTTTCTCAATCATATATTCGTACAAGGGTTCAGCAACTTCAGGCCGTGCTGCCTCAATAAAACTGGGCCGCGTTCCTTTTTTTGAATTCCCGTAAAGTGTGAATTGAGAAACAACCAACAATCCTCCATCAATATCTTTTACAGATCGGTTCATTTTACCATCATCATCCTCAAAAATTCTGAGTTTTGGGATTTTTGAGCAACACCAGTCAGCTTGTTCTTTCGTGTCCGTTTCGTGAATCCCCACAAGCAGCAATAATCCTCTCTTAATTTTTCCGGATACTTCTCCATTTATGGTTACAGACGCTCTGCTTACTCGCTGAATAACTATTCTCATATGTGGGAAACTATGTGGATAAAGATGGTTTAAGTTGTTGGTAACAAAAATAAATCTGATTTCAGTAAATCTATCCACATTGATTAACAATTAAAACCAATTATCCACACTCAAAAAGAATAACTTTTTATGTGGACGGTTTAATTTCTATTTATAGGTGCAACTAATATGGAATGTTAATTACTAATCAATTGACTCTATAACATATTGATATTACTAAACAGGTTATTCACAAAATTATTAACAATTACACATAAGTTATAAAGTTCATCCTGATAAAAAAGTTATACACTTCTTAACACTGTTCTACTACTATACTACAAAATTTACAATCCAATACTTTTCGTTAACTCCTGTGGATAACCCCCTTCATTTTGTCAAAATGTGAAGTCTCATTCTTTCTATATTTCAAACCGTTCGTTTTACAATACAATTTCTTAACAGATACTTTTAACAGCAAAAGAGACATACAGTGTCAGAAAAAAAAATTACATACAAAGATTCCGGTGTTGATATAAAAGCGGGAGAAGAACTGGTTAACTCTATAAAAGATGTGGTTAAAGAGACACATAATGCAAATGTGTTAAGCAATATTGGCGGATTTGGAGGGCTCTTTTCTGCAAACTTCTCCGGCTTGAAAAATCCTGTTCTGGTTAGCAGCGTAGATGGCGTTGGAACCAAACTGATAGTGGCATTCAAAGCAGGTGTTTATGATACCGTGGGCCAGGATCTGGTAAATCATTGTGTGAATGATATTGCTGTTTGTGGCGCAGATCCGCTTTTCTTTCTGGACTATTTTTCAACAGGTAAACTGGAGCAAAAGACAGGGTATGATGTTATTAAAGGATTTGCCAAAGCTTGCAAAGAGAATGGTGTAGCCTTAATTGGCGGCGAAACCGCTGAAATGCCCGATATCTACAAACAGGGAGAGTTCGATCTGGCAGGAACCGTTGTTGGAGTGGTTGACCGTGACAAATTAATTACCGGTGAAAACATAAAAAAAGGTGATCTCCTTCTTGGTTTCAAAAGTACAGGACTGCACACAAACGGATACTCACTGGCACGAAAGGTACTCTTTAGTGAATTTGATATTGATGACAGGCCCGATGAACTTGAAAACAGCGTTGGAGAGGAACTTCTGCAGGTTCATAAATCATATCTGCCATTGATAAAGAAATTGAGAGAAATAGATGGAGTAAATGGATTTTCTCATATAACCGGTGGTGGTATTGAGGGAAATACAAAACGAATTTTACCGGATGGATGTAAACTCTCTGTTGATTGGAACAGCTGGGAACGGCCTGCAATATTCAAACTGATCCAAAAAACAGGAAATGTACCCGAAGATGATATGCAGGCAACATTTAATCTTGGAATTGGTATGATAGCTGTTGTTTCCAAAGATACTGTCAATACGGTACAAAAGTTATGTACAGAATTGGGAGAAGAATCAACAATTATTGGAAAAGTTGATTAATAACCTAAGTTCGATTCAAAATATGTCGAATAGTATCGATGAAAGTCCCCCCCTTTCCAAGGAGGGCTCATTTTTTGAACGCGTTAGCGAATTTAGGGGTGGTTTAATCATAGAATTAACAAAGTCATAAACTCAAGATCCTAAGGCTACCTCCCCTGACCCCTCCTTACACCGGAGGGGCACGCAATAATCCACACTTAACAATCGAACTCAGATTAACAATATAATATAACACTACATGCTGATACGCCTTCGGGCTTACCTCCGGTTACGTAAAAAATATCTACCCGTTATCTTTTTTATGACCGGCTTTATCTGGGACACACTTACACTGGGCAGAATAGATCGCCTATACGACAGAGTAATACTTAGTACCTATATGGCATCGCTTACCACATGCCTGTATCTCTATAATGTTGCTGATGATGGTAAGTGGAAAGAGACATTTTTTGAGAAGTATGAAAAATTCCTTCCTCTTGCTATTCAGTTTTTTCTTGGTGGTTTATGCAGTGCTTATGTAATCTATTTTTCAAGAAGCGTTTCGCTCACCAAAACACTCTCCTTTTTTATCATTTTGGTGGTACTTCTGTTTGCCAATGAACTTTTGAAGAAGCGTATTTCAAATAAATACCTTCAGTTCAGTGCATATTTCTTTATGAATTTCACCTTCTTCACATTTTTTATACCTGTGCTCATAAGGCAGATGAACACGTTCATCTTTTTAATTTCCGGTTTCGTCAGTCTCACGATCACAACAGCATTAATTGTTTACATTTATCGCTCCAGTCCATCCACCCGAAAAGAGATCAGCAAGAAAAAAACACTGGGTATTATTGCAGGGCTCTATCTGATGATCAACACATTTTATTTTTTAAATTTGATTCCCCCTGTTCCCCTGGCACTTGATACAGGTATAGTTGCTCATAATATTCAAAAATTAAACGGAGATTACGAAGTCACCTATCAGCAGGAGGTGTGGTATAAATTCTGGAGACAGAATGATCTCACGTACATTCAGGAGCCGGAAACCAATGTTTATGTATACACATCAATATTTGCCCCAACGGATCTTCGTAAAGCAGTTGCCCACCGATGGCGATGGAAAAATCCGGAAACCGGGCGCTGGCAAACCGTAGATCAGATTGGTTATGAAATTACCGGAGGCAGGGATGCGGGATATCGTGGATTTACATTCAAACGCAATATCAGAGAGGGAGATTGGCGCGTTGATGTAATAACCGAAGAGGGACAAATTATTGGGATTGTCCGTTTCAGGGTAGAAATGGCTGATGAGGTTGAAGACCTTCGGCTTGAAACAAAAGTTTTTTGATCGAACTCACATTAATGAAGTATAGAGAGAAACAAAGCAGAGATATCAGGCTCAAAATTTAAACAACAAATCAACAAGGTGATGAAATGGAGAAAAACAATCAGGGTGGTCTAATTAGCATTGGGATCGGTTTACTTGCAGGTTTAATTCTGCTTGGCGTTTTCATAAACAGTTCAGTAAAAACATTCAAAGATTATGAGAGAACGGTAACCGTGAGAGGCCTTGCCGAGCAGGAACACATGGCTGATGTGGTAATCTGGCCGCTGCAGTTTACTCTTGCAAGCAATAATCGTGAAGAGATCTACACCCAGCTTGATGAAAACGCCGCTATTATTACTTCTTTCCTGGCAGAAAATGGAATCAATGAAGATGAAATATCCATTGATGTACCCGTAGTAACCGACCGCCAGGCGCAGCGATGGGGTGGCGATGGAAGTGCACAGTTTCGATATGTGGCATCACAGGCAATTACTGTTTATTCAAACAATGTAGAGCACGTTCGTGGTGTGATGAGAAATGTAGGTGATCTTGGACGGCGGGGAGTTATTATTTCGGGTGATGATTACCAGTTTCGAACAGAATATATGTTTACCCGCCTGAATGATATAAAACCTGAAATGATAGAAGCCGCAACCATCGAGGCACGAAAAGTAGCCGAGAAATTTGCGGAAGATTCAGATAGTAAGCTGGGTAAAATTAAAACAGCATCGCAGGGGCAGTTTACTATATCTGACCGCGACAACAACAATCCACACATCAAAAATGTGAGGGTTGTATCAACAATAGTTTACTACTTAACCGATTAGTTTTTGCGTTTTGATTGTTGGCTTCTCATCTTTCGAAAAAAGAACACGTTACTATGAAAAAAGTTCATCTTTTAAAAATTGCTCACGGCCGCAGCGGAGATAAAGGAAATGGAAGCAATGTAGGCATCATTGCACGGCATCCGAAAATTTATCCATTTTTGAGGGAAACCCTTACGGAAACCCGTGTGAAAGAACACATGAAGCATATCTGTAAGGGAGATGTTGAGCGGTATGAAATGCCAAACATTGGTGCCCTAAATTTCATCCTGAATGAGAGCCTTGGCGGTGGCGGTACAGTATCGTTAAAACTGGATGCCCAGGGAAAAACCCATGCCTCTACCCTTCTCCGTATGGAAATTGATGTACCCGAAGAGCTACTTGATCTGGTAGATTAAGCAATGGAATCGCCAGCCTCTCAAAGCCGAACAATTGGATTAACCGGTGCTACCGGTATTGGCGTTGGGGCTATGGTTGGTGGTGGTATTCTGGCTCTGGCAGGTGTGGCATTTTCTGTTTCCGGGCCATCCGCTATTCTGGCGTTTGCTCTAAATGGTGTAATCGCCCTGATTATAGCTCTCAGTTTTGCTGAAATGGCAGCGGCTCACCCACAATCGGGCGGTACATACACATTTGCAAAGAAAGCCCTCTCATTAAATGTTGCCTTTGGTGTAGGGTGGGTGGTTTGGTTTGCATCCATTGTAGCAGCCGTACTTTATGCACTTGGGTTTGGTGCATTTGCAGCATTTTCATTGCAGCAGGTTTTGCCATCACTTTCTGAAAGTATAAGCAGCGCCTGGTTTACAACTCTTCTTGCCTTGTGTGCACTTGGTTATTATGTATTTCAGCTTACCCGGTCTTCGGGCGGAGGCGGATCATTCATAAACATCGGAAAAGTTGCTGTTTTTGCTGTTTTGATAGCCGGCGGACTGGCAGCTTTTGTAACCACACCGGTATCCCATGTCCGGGAAAGTCTGGATCCATTCTTCGCCGGTGGTTTTTCCGGTTTGATTGCTGCCATGGGGTACACATTTATTGCTCTTCAGGGGTTCGATCTGATTGCTGCAGCATCAGGTGAAATTAAATCACCCGAAAAAACCATTCCTAAAGCGATGATGGCAACCCTTGCCATTGGACTTACTATTTACATTCCTCTCCTGTTTGTTATATCTACAGTGGGAATGAATCCGGGTGAATCTATCACGGAAGTAAGCTCAGCCTATCCGGAAACCGTGGTAGCTATTGCAGCACAAAACTACCTGGGTTCGTTTGGTTTCTGGCTTGTAATGGTGGCCGGTATTTTTTCGATGTTATCAGCTTTACAGGCAAATGTTTTTGCTGCATCGCGAATTGCCCTTGCAATGTCGCTCGACCGTACACTATCCCACCAGCTCTCGGTTCTTCATGAAAAATTTGGAACACCGGTTATAGCCATCTACATAACCGGTGGTATAGTGGCCCTGCTCATTTTTCTTCTTCCTGATGTTGCTGCCGCCGGCGCAGCATCCAGTCTTATCTTTTTAATTACCTTTGCACTTGCCCAGGGCGTAAACATGCTGATGAGAAAGCGGAGCTTCAAGCAGACGATTACATTCCGTGTGCCACTTTATCCGGCACTTCCCATTATTGGCATTTCCGCATGTGTTGGTTTGGCGATGTTCCAGGCTGTTGCTGTTCCATCGGCAGGCATTATTGCACTTATCTGGCTTATTTTAGGCAGCTTTCTGTTTGTCATTTTCTTTGTACAGAGAGCCAGGGTTATTGATGCATCCAATGAAGCGCTCAACCCGGATCTTGTTCGCTTAAGAGGACTCAGCCCGCTGGTATTGGTACCAATTGCCAATCCGGCCAATGCAGATTCTATGGTTTTTGTGGCCAATGCGCTTGCACCCCCGCAGGTAGGAAGAGTACTGCTTCTTTCCATCGTTACACCGGATGAAGATCGTGATACTACCGAGCTGAAACTGGAAAATTCCCAAAACGCTATGCGTAAAGCACTCTCCGCTTCGTTCGATTCCGGTTTACGTCCCGATGCGCTTGCAACCATAGCGGATGAACGCTGGGGTGAAATTGCACGGGTTGTGAAGGTTCACCGATGCCGAAGTTTGCTTCTTGGGCTCAGTTACTTAACCGACACTCAAACAGCAGAAAATCTTGAGAAACTGGTAGCTGAAGTTCACTGTGATGTGGTAGTATTCAGAACACCATACAGCGGCTGGAACATAAAAGATGCGAAGAGAATACTGGTTCCTGTTGGCGGAACCGGCGAACATGATGCGTTGAGGGCGAGGGTACTTGGTAGTTTATGGAGAACCACTCAGCCCGAAATTACTTTTGTTCAGATGGTGCCCGAAAATACACCGGCAAAAAAACTGGCCAGAATAGAGATCGATCTGAAGAGGTTTGCCGGACGCATCATTCCGGGTAACTCCTCAACCATGGTGATTCCGGAAGCCAATGTACCGGAAAAATTAACTGAGTTAACCCACGATTTTGATCTGGTGGTAATGGGCCTGGGTAAAGCGGGACCGAATAGCCGTGCATTTGGCAGTGTAACCCAAAAACTGGCAGGCGAAACAGGTACTGCATTGATATTGATAAGCCACTCTAAGTAATCGATTAAAAAAGTATGCTCACCAAATATACATTTGCATGGTTTGGTATGATGGTGCTTGCCATAATAAACGGCTCAATTCGGGATTTTATCTATGGGCCGATGATAAGTGAACAGGCTGCTCATCAAATATCTACTATTACTCTGATTCTGTTATTTGCAGTATGGTTTCGTTTTCTAACATTGAGATGGCCAATAAAGTCATCAAAACAGGCTTGGAAAATTGGAACAATATGGCTGTTTTTAACACTCGTGTTTGAAACATCTATGGGCCTTTTCCTCACAGGCCAAACCTTGAGCGATATCATTCAGCAGTACAACATACTCACCGGAAACTTATGGGTACTCATTCCATTCTGGACATTCATTGGTCCACGGGTATTTTTTAGTTTTCAGAAAAAATAAAACACTCTCAATTTTGCTATGAGAGCGCGGTTATTTTATACTGATTTAGAATGGAAGAAATTTTGAATGAATCATATTCCAAAAACCACTATTTATAAGGAAAATTAACCTTTTCAACTCAGTAGTGTCCAATTAAGACAATTTTAATTTCTTGTAAATCATTGTGGTACATATAAATAAGTACTGTTAAATTTTTTATCGACTTCAACTCGTAGCTTACCAGTGTCTGCGATGTTTAATTTTTGATCGATATACGTAATCATGTACACTGGCCGAATCATATTTTCACAACTTATGGATGTTATTCCTAAATACGAATTTCGAAAAATTGTTGATCATCACAAAGGTGATTACCGTGCACAAAAATTCACGTGCCGGGATCAACTGCTTTGTATGTGCTTTGGACAACTCACCTTTCGAGATAGTCTGCGGGATTTGACCTCCACCCTGAGTGCTCTCGGATCCCGGCGTTATCACATGGGTATTAAAACCAACGTTCCCCTGAGCACTCTCTCCTATGCCAATGCGCATCGTCCTTGGCAAATCTATCAGGATTTGGCCATGGTATTGATCGACCAAGCTCAACATCTGTATGGCAAGGATGAGATAACCGAGTCGATTAAAATCCTGGACTCTTCGACCATTGATTTGTGTCTGTCGCTGTTTCCATGGGCCGAGTTTCGACAGCAAAAGGCCGCCATCAAACTTCATACGGTGATGGATTTGCAGGGCTCTATCCCCACTTTTATCCATATTTCCGATGGCAAGACCCATGATGTAAACATTTTGGATATGATCCCTATTTTGGCAGGCAGTATCTACATCATGGATCGGGGATACCTGGATTTCGAACGGCTGTATCACCTGCACCTTCAGGGCGGTCGCTTTGTCATTAGAGCCAAGAAAAATCTGCGGTTCTATCGAAAATCTTCCACACCCGTCGACTCCACGAGTGGCTTGCAATGTGATCAGATAATCCGCCTGACAGGGAATCAGACCAAGCATCATTACCCGGAGTCGTTGCGACGTGTTCGTTTGATTGACCAGGAGAATGATCAGAATATTGTTCTGTTGACCAACATTACCCATTGTGATGCCAGCCAGATCGCCGACTATTACAAGAGTCGCTGGCAGATCGAATTGTTCTTCAAATGGATCAAACAAAATCTGAGAATCAAAGCATTCTATGGGCAAAGTATCAATGCCGTAAAAACACAAATATGGACTGCCATTTGTACCTATTTGATCATGATAATATGCCATAAAACCAATCAATTTAACGTTAGTTTACACACGATGATGCAAGTATTAAGTGTAGCCATATTAGAGCGTATGACGCTTAAACAGCTATTTTCTGACAAAACACTCACACAATTAGAGACCCATAACCGTAACCAATTGGTACTCTTTGACTAACAATTGGACACTACTGTTTTCAACTATGAAAAAGACCAGACCATCGATCTACAAATATTCGACAATTCTATTCATTTCGATAAGCTCATTTTTTTTAATTCATTCAACCATCGCAGATGATCCCATTCGAATTGGGGCAACCATGTCTCAATCAGGTGCTTACTCTACACAGGGAATAGCGGCAAAAAATGGTTATTTGCTTTGTGAGGAGCAAATTAACCGAGATGGGGGTGTGCTTGGCCGAAACATAGAGTTTTTGATTTATGATGATGAATCGAACAGTGACAGGGTGATTGATCTGTATGAAAAACTGATTACAGATGATAATGTTGATGCTATCATGGGCCCATACGGATCAACCCTTACAGAAGCAGTTGCCCCGGTAACCGAACGCCATAAAATGGTACAGATCTCTCCCCTTGCAGCTACAACATCTATTTGGGAGCAGGGAAGAAAGTATCTCTTTATGATGTTACCTCCGGCCGAACTTTTTTTGGCCGGTTTGATTGATATGGCTGATGATAACGATCTAAAATCAGTAGCAATAATAATGGAAGATGCCCTCTTTCCAAAAGCTGCGGGAATGGGTGCTGTTGATCTTGCAAGAGATCGGGGAATGGAAGTAAACCTCACATATACGTATCGATCGGGCAGGGACGATTTTTTACCCATTCTTGAAGTAATAAAGAATTCAGACATTGAAGTTGTGGGAATGGCTGCATCATCATTAAATGATTTTATTACAGTGGTGCGGCAGATGAAAGAGATGGATGTAAATGTGAAAATGTTTGGTACATCGGGCGCTGTGGTTCAGTTCAGGGACGAACTGGGCGAGCTTGCCGAATACGCATATGGGTTGTCGGCCTGGGAACCGAGTTTACAAAACCCCGGTATACCGGAATTTACAGAAGCGTATCAGGCAAGGTTTGGTGTGGAGCCCAGTTTCCATGCAGCCGGTGGTTACGGTAGTTGTGTACTGTTTGCTAAAGCCATTGAAACCGCGGGCACACTCGACTCTGATGCATTACGAGAAGTTTTACTAAACATGGAAACCCAAACCATTTTTGGTGATTATGCCGTAGATGAAAGAGGATATCAAATCGCAAACAAAGGCCTGTTTATACAGTGGCAGGATGGAGAAAAAGTGATTGTTTGGCCGGATGATGTTGCTACACATCAGCCAAGGTTTCCAACACCAATTTGGAACAAAAGATAGTTTAGTAAAGTCTTATATAAACAAATCATTGCCTGTAAATACTCAAATTGTGCAGATCGGAACAGTGAAGTATTGAAACGGTTATATTTCATTAAGGTGCAATGAGTTAAAGATTTTTACAAGCGATCAGAACCTGTTTAGGATATTTGTATCTGAAAATATGTTATATTTATTTAATACTTTGTTTCCAGCTACTAAGATTTGAGAGATTAAAATGAATTATTTACAAAAAGAACTTTACAATTTGGTTCAGAAAGGCGGAAAAATATTGGATTTCATCCAAAATGTTTCGCTCGATGGAGTGTGGTACTGGGATTTGGAAAATCCCGAAAATGAATGGATGAGTGAGACTTTTTGGACAACATTTGGGTACAATCCGGCAGAAAAACCCCACAAAATATCAGCCTGGAAAGAGATTGTAAACAGAGATGATTTACAAAGAACAGAGAAAGCTATTGCCACCCATCTTGAAAACCCGGACTCTGTTTTTGATGAAGTGCTTCGATACAAACATAAAGATGGCCATACAGTCTGGATTCGTTGTAAGGGTTTGGCTATTCGAAATGAAGATGGAAAACCGGTACGCATGCTGGGCACGCATACTGATATCAGCGAGGAGGTTCGAAAAGAGAGGTTTCTGGAAAAGTGTAATGCTGCTGCTAATATAGGTTATTGGGAATTGGATGTTGAAAGTAATGATGTGCACTGGAGTGATACGACAAAGAAAATTCACGAAGTAGAAAGAGATTATCAGCCGGATATAAACAGTGCTATAGATTTTTATACTGAGGGTGAAAGCAGTGTTAAAATCAGAGAATTGGTAGAAAAAGCGTTAAGTGATGGTATATCGTATGATGCTGAACTACAGATAAAAACGGCCAAGAATCGGGTTATATGGGTTCGTGCTATGGGTCATGCGGAATTTTTTAATGACGTTTGTGTGCGTTTGTATGGATCCATTCAGGATATAAATGATCAAAAAGTAGCTGAATTAGCCCTTAAGGAAAGCCGCAACCGGTTTGAAATGCTCGTGGAAAATATTCCGGGAGCAACCTATCAATACACAGTTACCAAAAAAGGGGAAGATAAAGTGTTTGAGCTGGAATATATGTCTTCGTATATCTACGAGATAACCGGCTATAAAGCGTATGAATTCTCTGAAAAGGGTGAAATAAATATTAAAAACCTGATTTATGACGATGATCTGGATGAAGTTTTATCAGTTGTACATAGTGCAATAGATCGAAAAGAAAGTTGGCAGATTGATTACAGGATTAATCACAAAGATGGTTCTGTAAGATGGATTAATGAAAAGGGAAACGTCTTTTCAGATACTAATCAAAATATCTGCAAACTTATAGGTGTAGTATTTGATTCAACCAACGAGGTAGAATCAAAATTAAAACGTGCAGAAGAGAGGAACCTGCTTCGAACAATCATTGATAATGTACCGGTGAATATTTACATGAAGGACAAAGACCGGAGAAAAATACTTGCCAACAAAGCTGAAGTAGAGTACTCGGGATTCAAAAATGAAGATGAAGTATTGGGCAAAACAGACGAAGATATTTATGATGACAAAATCGCTAAAAATTATTTAGATGAAGATCTCAAGGTACTGAATGAAGGGGTAAGCCTGAGGGGTTTAGAAAACGACATGGGGCATGGCCGTTGGGCACTTGTTTCTAAAATACCACTGCTTGATCGAAATGGCCATGTTGATGCAATTGTTGGAATAACTATAGACATAACAGAGAGGAAAAAAGCTGAACTAAAACTGAAAAAAAGTGAAGAGCAGTTCAGAAAAACATTTGAATACTCAGCAAATGGAATGGCCATCATATCGATGGATGGAACCTACATGCATGTTAATAAAGCATACGAAGAGATTCTTGGTTACACGAATGAGGAGTTAAAGAAATTAACATTCAGAGAGCTCTCACATCCGGATGATCTGACTGAAAACAATTTATTGATAACAGAGCTGATTAGCGGCAAGCGGGACTACTACACAATGGATAAGCGGTATTTCCATAAAAATGGCGACGTGATTTGGGCACACCTTGCCGCGTCGATGATCAAAGATGAAACAGAGAATAGCTACTATTTCATTTCTCAGATTACAGACATCACCCGTGAAAAATCCGCACAGAAAGAGCTGAATAAAGCTTTAGAAAAGTTAGAAAGTATTCTGGCCGCAAGTACCCGGGTAGCTATTTTAGGAACCGATAGAAACGGTGTGATCACGTCTTTTAACAAAGGTGCAGAAAATCTGCTGGGTTACAAATCTGATGAAGCTATTGGAGTGTACACCCCGGTTAAATTTCATCTGAAGAAAGAGATCAAAAAAAGGGTAAAAGAGCTTGGTGAAGAAGTTGAAAAATTTACTGATTTCGAAATTCTGACACATTTTGCCAGAAAAAAGAAGTTTGATACATCAGAGTATACCTTTGTACGGAAAGACAGAAGCAAACTCCCGGTTCAGCTTACCATAACAGAGATTAGAAATGCTGAGAAAGAGCTAATCGGTTACCTCGGTATTGCAAGTGACATAACAGAGCTAAAACGAAGAGAAGATGAGTTAAAAATGCTTCTTGAATTGAACAAAGACCAAAATGAACGACTGTTGAATTTTGCACACATTGTATCGCACAATCTTAAAGGTCATGCTGCTAATTTTACAATGATTATGGATTTACTGAAAACGGAAAAAAATCCGGAAGAGATAAAACAGTTTATCGATATGCTGTTATCTGCATCAGAAAACCTTAGCGATACGGTGAAGAATCTTAATGATGTGGTTGAATCCAATGTAAAAACAAGTGAGGCAGCAAAACCGATAAAAATTAAAGACTCTTTTGATATTGCTCTGGGAAATTTAAACGCCATTGCGAGAACTGCAGATGCAAAAATTAATGTTGATATAAACGAAGATGAGTCCGTAATTGCCGTACCTGCTTACATGGAAAGCATCTTTCATAATTTAATCAGTAACGCGATCAAGTACCGCTCATCGGATCGAAAGCCAGTAATTAATATATCAACATCCAACTCCGGAGTTTATAAATTAATCACCGTGCAGGATAACGGCCTTGGAATTGATCTTGAAAAATATGGTGCAAAGCTGTTTGGCATGTACAGCACGTTTCATGGTAATGAGGATGCAAGGGGTATTGGTTTGTTCATCACAAAAAATCAGATTGAATCGATGAATGGAAAAATTGAAGCAGAGAGTGAGGTAGGCAAGGGTTCTGTTTTTCGGGTGTATCTGCCAAAATAAAAATGGCGCAACAAGTATTGAACTTGTGCGCCACTATCGTGTTTGCTCTATGTATAAGCCTGCTAAACCGGCCTGCGCCCTCTTATTAAATCCAGCAAAATAGATACAACGGCAATTACAATTAATATGTGAATCAAGCCGCCGAGAGAATAGCCAACAACACCTATCAACCATCCTATTACCATGATAACAGCTATCAAATAAAGTAAAGATCTCATTTTGTCTCCTGTTTATTATGATTTGTGGCCGGAAATAGTTGTAATCCGGCCTGTTCTAAGATGATCCCTCACTAGAAGAGATCTTCCAGCTCATTCACCCAGTCATCCAAAGTCGAGGCAATTGAATCGTATGTATCTTCGGCACCTGATTTAACGCTGGACCAGGTATCTTCAGAGGCTCTTTGCACATCATCAATTGCTCGGTCGAGATCTGATCGTTCACCACGCAGCTCATCGTATGCATTCGTGAGACTTTCATCTGCTTCGTCCCCGGCAGCTTCAATTCGCGAGCCGATTTCTTCAATCTGCTCATCCAGATCATCCCGGAGAGATTCAAGATTGCTTACCAATTCACTGCGCTCTTCTTCAAATTGCTCAGCTGCAGTATCGTCGGAACTTTCTCCGCATTGTACCAAAAAAAGTGTTCCGGCCATAAAAATGATAGCCAATATAAATGTTGAATATTTCATGTTGATTGTATTTTAGATTAGACAGGTTTATTGTTGGTGAGTAGTATTAATCCAAGAGATTTTTGATATCGGATTCTATTTCATCTTTGGTTTTTCCCAGGCTTTTTTGAAGCTTGCCTAAAAACTCATCTTCTTTCCCTTCTGTATATGTAAGGTCATCGTCAGTCAGATCACCATATTTTTGCTTCAGCTTTCCCTTTAGTTCATTCCAATTCCCCTTAATTCTTAAGTCGCTCATAATATTGTATATATAGTTTAAATAAATATTTACAGTACTATAAACAGGGATTGTCGGATAAAGTTCCCTCTAAACACATTTAAGGCAATGAATTACCAAATATGGGCTAATTAAATCATTGAGAAACAAGTATCTATTTAACGAGAGTTTGATATAAAAACGAATAATATGACTGAACCCGTCATATTGAGCGCATCCCGATGCAGTTCAATCGGGAGAAGTCGCTCATTTTTTGCACGCGTAGCGATATATGAGTTTTCGACTTCGTCCCTCCTGAAAAGCGTCGGGACTGCGCTCTAACTGACGATTCCTTTAATTGTTAGATCGAACTCACGTTATTTAGAGAAAAAGAAAGAGTAAAGAAGGGCAAAAAATAGAAATAGCCCGATAGATTCAAGCCTATCGGGCTCTGTATGGAAAGGTCATTGAAATGGATTGAGCCCCATGTTGAACCACATGAATGCGTACTTATCAGCCCACTCATTAATTACAGATTCTGTGGATCTTCCGGCACCATGCCCGGCCCGGGTCTCAATGCGAATGAGTACAGGGTTTTCACCGGCATGTTTATCCTGTAATTCAGCTGCAAATTTAAATGAGTGAGCCGGTACAACGCGGTCATCATGATCGGCAGTGGTAATCATCGTGGATGGATATACGGTTCCTGCCGTTACATTATGAACCGGTGAATATCCCAGCAGATATTGAAACATCTCTTCACTCTCTTCAGACGTTCCGTAATCAAATGCCCACCCCGCTCCTGCCGTGAAGGTGTGATAACGAAGCATGTCCAGCACTCCTACAGCAGGAAATGCCACGGCTGCAAGGTCCGGCCGCTGATTCATTACAGCACCCACCAGTAACCCACCGTTTGATCCGCCGGAGATGGCTATTTTATCGTGTGAAGTGTATCCGTTCTCAACCAGAAATTCGCCGGCAGCAATAAAATCATCAAATACATTCTGTTTGTTGAGTTTGGTTCCGGCAAGATGCCATTCACGTCCATATTCCCCGCCGCCGCGTATATTTGGCTGGGCGTAGATTCCGCCATTTTCGAGGAGAATCAGCCGGGTCACACTAAAGCTTGGCCTCAAACTCACATTGAAACCGCCATACGCATAGAGATAGGTTGGGTTGCTGCCATCCATCTCCAATCCCTTTTTGTAGGTGATGAACATAGGTACACGCGTACCGTCTTTACTCTCATAAAACACCTGTTCAGTAACATAATCCTCGGGATTGAAATCCATCTCCGGGGTCCAGTATAGCTCGGATATTCCGTTTTGTATATCGTACCGGAAGATGGTAGATGGATATGTGAACGACGTGAACGTGTAGTAGAGATGGGTGTCATCTTTACGCGCTGAGAAACCTCCTGCAGTGCCGATAGCCGGTAGTTCAACTTCTCGGATCTCATTTCCTGAATAATCAAATTGCCTGATTTCAGTTTGAACATCAACCAGGTAGTTGGCAAAGAAATATCCGCCGGCGGAGCTCACACTCAATACATGATCAGTTTCAGGGATTACATCTTCCCAGTTTTCCTGGGATGTATCTGCAACAGGAGCCTTTACAAGCCGGTAATTACGGGCATTTTTGTTTGTGTGGATGTAGATGTAATTTTCATCTGTATCGATCACATTGTGGGTATTGTCGAAATTATCAACAACCGGAATAATTCCGCTTCCCTCGCGGGTTAGATCTTTCAGATATAACTCATTCCCCGTAGTGCTTACCGCAGCTGAGATGATCAAAAATCGCTGATCTTCAGATACCCCGCCGCCAACATATCTTCTGGGTGTCTCCTCACCACCAAAAACCAGCTGATCATCGCTTTGTGGTGTACCAACCCGATGGAAATAGAGTTTATGGAGATCGGTCATGGCCGATAACTGGCTGCCATCCGGCGCCTCATAACTGCTGTAATAAAACCCTTCATTCTTATACCAGGAAATGCCCGAAAACTTGATATCAGTTAAAGTATCGCCAATCGCTTCAAGGCTTTCTGTATCAATCACAATGATTTTTCGCCAGTCGGACCCTCCCTCGGAAATGGCATAGGCTGCCATACTTCCATCTTTGGTAAAGCTCAGGCTTGCCAGGGATGTGGTGCCATCCTCAGAAAATGTATTTGGATCGAGAAACACTTCAGGTTCACCATCAAGCTCTTTAGTTCTTAAAATTACGGAGTGATTCTGAAGGCCGTCATTACGGCTGAAATAGTAAAAATCTCCATGTTTCGTCGGAGAACTTACTCTCTCGTAGTTCCAGTGTTCAGTGAGCCGCTCTTTGATCTGGTCACGAAACGGAATCTGGTCCAGATAATCAAACGTCACTTCATTCTGTGCCCGCACCCATGCTGCGGTTTCATCAGAAAGATCATCCTCCAGCCAGCGGTAAGGATCGGCCACGTCAGTACCGAAATAGGTATCCACAACATCACCTTTTCGGGTTTCGGGATAAGGCTTGAGGGTGGCTGTTTCATTTGTAACCGGCTGTTCATTTAACTGTTGGTTTGATGATATGTTCACTTCTAAAACCTCCTGTTGTTTGCAACCGGCAAAAAGTAATAGAGCCAAAGGCAGTACTATTTTTTTCATATTCTAAGATGGTTGGTTAACGGCATATTAAATCAGACTGAAAAAGTACGTCATTTTAAAATTTATTCACTCATCAACGACGAGAAAAAATAGTTCATTGTATCAGGCACGAATTATTTGTCAGAATTTTGAAACTCCGAAAGTAGCTCACTGAAAGACTCTGCTGCAGATGAATTCCCATTGTATTCATTCAATTCGATAAGAGCTTTGAGGGTCTCTGTTTTTATGATACGTAAGTTCTCACTGTCTGAATCTGAAACAATTTCAAAATTGGTAGTTAACAACTCTTCTGCAAGATCAAATTGGTTGAGCTGCAGATTACAAATAGCATAATCGAGCCGGGCAGAGAGCACACGTGGATGCTGCGGGTTTAAGACAGAACTGATTAACTGATACGTCTCTTCAAGGTGGGGTTCTGCTTTTTCCGGTTTGCCATTGTTCAGGTGCATTCTTCCAAGAGCCTGCAAAACCGGCCTTTTTAGCGGGTGAGAATTTTCAAATTTGGTTTCAATCATCTTTATCAAATCCAGGTAGATTTCTTCAGCTGCAATGAAGTATCCACGATCAGCAAGAAAATCAGCAAGAGCTTTTCGGCTCATACCGGTTTCAATATGATTTTCGCCAAAAACCTGAAGTCTGATTTCAAGGGCACGCCTGAGATTGGCCTCGGCAACCGTGTATTCGCCCGACTGAAGCTGAACTCTCGCAAGTTGTACCCGGGTTTCAGCGGTTGAGGGGTGAAACTCTCCGTATGTTTTCTGGTAAATCTCAAGTGCATGAATCAGCAGCTCTTTAGCTTCATCAATTCTGCCTAGCGGAGAAATGGAACTGCTCAACCCATAATAACTTGCGGCAACCTCCGGGTGATCTTCTCCCACCAGGTTTAATCGCATATCAAGGGCTTCCCTGTGCAACTGTTCAGCCGTTTCGAAATCCCTGCGAACATTCAACATCATGGCATTCGTAAAAAGACTGCCGGCATACTCCCTGCTCTCCAGTCCGGGATGCTGACGGTAAATTTCTAATGCTCGGTTAAAATAATTGTCTGATTCCCGATAATTTCCAAGATGATGCATCACTGTACCCAGATTATAGAACGTGTTGGCCAGCTCAACCTCTTCATGCTGGTTAAGTTCATTTCTCAGGTCCAGGGCTGTTTGCAGGATTGGGTAGGCACGGTCATATTCTCCCAGTTCACGATAAACACGCCCCACAATATCAAACATCTGGGCCTGAATTTCCGGTTGATCATCCAGCTGCGATGCCTGCCCGATTCCCCGCTCCAGCAATACATTTGCAGTTACGGTATCACCCAGGCTTTCATAGGGGTCGCCGGCTTCGAACATTCCCATTAAAAAGCTGACTACCTGCTCCGATTTTTCAGCCTCAAGCTGTGCCTGCTGCAGCGCCTGGCCGGTTTTTTGGGAATGCCAGGTGATGGTGAAAGCATAACCGCACAAAATAAGTGCGAAAATAAGAATAGCCGCTGTTTCGAATGGCCTGCGTTTTACAAGCTTGCGGACCCTGTACGACAGGGATTGCGGATGAGCAAAAACCGGACGGCTTTCGAGATAATTCTGAATATCATCAGCCAGCTGGGCAACTGATGAGTATCGCATTTCAGGCTCTTTTCTCAATGCCATTATCACAATAGTATCCAAATCGCCCTTTAGCCTATGAGAAACCTTTTGAGCTGGTGAATCTGATTCTGATCCTGAGGAATAATCAGCTGCTTTGCTCGGTAGTTCAGGTGCGGTTTCGCAGATCTGGTATTCAATTTCACCCGGGGTTTTACCAGCTGTTTGAATAGGAATAGAACCTGACAAAAGCTGATAGAGCAAAACTCCGAGTTGGTACACATCAGTGTGGGTGGTAATCGGGTCACCTTTTATCTGTTCGGGGCTTGCATAGGCTGGAGTTAAAGGTATCAGGCCTTCACGGTTAACGTCAGGCCGGGTAGCAGAGATATCGTCCTTAACTATTTTTGCGATTCCAAAATCGAGCAGTTTTACGTTGCCATCTGCCGTTACGAGAATATTTGATGGCTTGATATCTCTGTGAACAATCAAATTTTGATGTGCATATTCCACAGCCTTGCATACTTCTAAAAAAAGATTTAACCGTTCTTTAAGGTTGAGTTTATTGTCTTGGCAAAATTGGTCTATGGGCTTTCCCTCTACATAATCCATCACATAGTATGGAAGGCCGTTGCCGGTAACTCCGCCATCCAGCAGGCGGGCAATGTTGGGATGTTTCAGCGAAGCAAGTATCTGGCGTTCCGTTCTGAAACGGTCAATTTGCCATTGTGTGGCAAATGGGCTGTTGATGATTTTCAGAGCGGCCTGTTGTTCAAATTCTCCATCAGCCCGTTCTGCAAGAAAAACCGTACCCATACCCCCCTCTCCAAGGCGTTTTATAATTTGATATTTACCCGGCAATTCGTGGCTCAGATTCTCAGCGTTTAATGATTTAAAAACAGGTTCTTTAATATGGCCGATATCTTCATCCAGTAAACTTGGTGAATCGTGTGCTACCAGCAGAGATCTCACCTCCCGGATTACCTCTTTATTCCCCCCGCTTGCGATTTCGATGAACTCTTCACGTTTATCTTTGGGCAGCGTCAGAGCTTCAGAGAATATGGATTTGATATGTTGCCACTGGTTTTTCACACGCCATAGCTTAGTTCACGATTCAGCCAGGCTCTTGCCATACTCCAGTCACGGCTTACGGTTGGGGTGGAGATATCGAGAGCTTTTGCTGTTTCTTCAATCGTTAAGCCTCCAAAAAACCGACACTCAACAACCTTAACCTGGCGCTCATCAATTTTTTCAAGCTTCTTTAACAGATGGTGGATTGTAACAATATCATGAAGGTTAACTTTTGATGCCTGAATCGGTTCGTCCAGAGTTACTTTTTGTAAATCTCCGCCACGTTTTTGAGCTTTTTGTTGTACTGCAAAATCCACAAGAATATTTCTCATTACGGTTGAGGCAATTCCATAGAAATGATAGCGGTTCTGCCAATCAATCCTGTCAAACTCAACCAATTTTAGATAAGCCTCATGAACCAGGTCGGTTGTATTCATGGGATGACCGGCCTTTTCATTTTTCAAGCGGCCATGTGCCATTTTCTGCATTTCATGGTAAACAAGGGGCATAAGCTCTCCCATGGCATCACCATCACCAGATGCATGTTTTTTTAGAAGTGTTGTGATTTTATCACCTCGCATAATCCCTCTCAACCTACTCCAGCTTACGGAAAGCCCAAAAAATGAAATAACTATGATAATCTAGAGCGGTTTTTTCGGCTTTACTATAATGAGGGAAGTAACTCACCTTCCCTGGAACATCTAATAATTCAACATAACATACAGATATCAATCTGTCAAAATAATTACACGGAAGGAACCGGTGATTTGCAAGGTCATCAAACAACTGAAAATCAAAATGAGGAATTATGCCTAAATATGTAATTGAAAGAGAAGTGCCGGGAGTTGACAAATTAAATGACAGAGACCGGCAGGCAGCCGCGTTGCAATCAATCAGGGCGCTGAAAGAAATTGGTACCGATATCCAATGGGTTCACTCATATATCAGTGAAAACAGAACACACTGTGTTTACCTGGCCGAAAATGAAGACCTGATCCATGAACATGCTGAAAAAAGTAAATTTCCGGTCAACAAAATATTTGAGGTGGCCTACATTCTTGAACCGGTTTCAGGTGAAGGATAAAAGAACTGATAACTATAAATTTTAAACTTTAATCATTATGAACAAGGGTAAAATAGTTCAATCATTTTTCAATATTACAATGCTGTTATTATTTGCAGGGTTGATCACTCAATGTGATCGACACAATACAGCCCATGAGCCGGATCATGAACATGGCGTTGTGGAATTAACCATATCATGTAACGAAGAGGCACAGGCTGAGTTTGCAACAGGCCTTGGGCATCTTCATCATATGATGTACTCACAAGCACAACCTCGTTTTGAAGCAGCAGCAGAGTCCGATCCGAATTGTGCCATGGCCCACTGGGGGATTGCCATGACCAGCTTCCAACCGCTATGGGCCCCAACCAGCGATTCGGATATGGAGCGCGGAAAAGCTGCCCTGCAACAGGCACGTGCCATCGGTACGGATGTTCAGTTCGAATCAGACCTGATCTCAACAGCTGAAGCCTTTTTTACCGATCCTGACCCACCGGCTGCCGATCGTCCATCCGACCATCAGGCAAGGCTCTACTCCTGGCTGAATTCTCTCACCGAACAGAGAGAGAGTTATCCTGAGGATGTGGAGGTTGCCGCATTTTACGCCCTGGCCGAAATATCGTACGCCATGACACACTTTTCACCCCACCAGGAGCGTGAATTTGACCGTGAACTCAGAGCAGGGGCGCTTATGGAAGAGTTTCTCGATGAGTACCCTGAACATCCCGGCCTGTTTCACTACCTGATCCATGCGTACGACAGCTCAGAACTGGCCCACAAGGCTGAAGAGGTAGCCCGGGAATACGATCAGCTTGCACCCGATACACCCCACGCCCTGCACATGCCGAGCCACATTTTTGTACGCCTCGGTTATTGGGAAGATACGGCAGACTGGAATGAGCGCTCAGCAGAAGCGGCTCTGCAAAATCCATTTAATGGTATGGCATCTCTCCATTATCCGCATGCGCTCGATTATATGATGTATGCCTACCTGCAGCGCGAAGAGTATGAAAAAGCAAGTGAAACTTTGGAGCGGGTTCGTGCAATTGAAGCAGGCCAGCCCCATTTTGCCACCGCCTATGGTATTGCTGCCCCGCAGGCTCGATATTACCTGGAACAGCAGATGTGGGAGGAAGCTGCAGAGCTTGAGCCTTATCATCCCGCAGCCATTGACTGGGATCTCTATCCCGGAGCAACTGCCCTGTTTTACTACGCCAGGGGTTTGGGTGCTGCCCGTACAGGAAACCTGGAACAGGCTGAGTATGAGCGTGAGCGAATTGAACAGGCTGTTGAAACGATGAGAGAAGATGGCAATGTGTACTGGGCCTACATGACAGAAGCCCTCGCAAAAGCGATAAACGGTTTGATTCTCTACGAGCAGGGTGAAGCCGAAGAAGCACTTGCACTTTTGAGTGAAGCAGCGGATTTGGAAGAATCGATGGATAAACACCCGATTACACCCGGTGAAGTTTTTCCGGTTCGGGAACTCCATGCTGAAATACTCTATAAGGAAGGCAGGGTCGAAGAGGCCCGGGCAGCTTATGAAAAATCCCTTGAGCGAACTCCGAATCGCCGGAATGCGCTGAAAGGTGTTGAGGAAGTTCTTGCCCGGTTATAGGTTAGCGTGAATTCGATATAAATTCTTTGAATTTGGCAGGCCTGACCCCATCCACTTGAGGCGGATGGGGAAGGCTTTTTTTCTAAATCCTTAATTCGAACTCACATTAGATTATTGAACTAATAACCTGAGTTCGATTCTAAAATGTTGGTTATTGCGTTTCATTGCGTGTTCAGAAAATGAGCGCTTCGCGTTCAAAAAATGAGCCCTCCTTGGAAAGGAGGGGACTTTCAGAGCCTCAATCGACATATTATTAATCGAACCCAGGTTAATACTGATTGATGTGTGCGTTCAGGGTTTATTTATCCTAAATCACAGATATGCTCAATGTATATGACTTTATGAAAAACCTTCCGGCCAGTAAACGGCTGGTGGTTAATGATCTGCTCTTTGCCGAATACAAGTGTCCGCTGAGCGAAACCCGCTACGATATGTGGACACATCACAATTATTTTGTGTATGTGATTAAAGGAAAAAAGAAATGGTCTTCAAGGGATGGTGAAGTTCTCGCCAGAGAGGGTGATTGTATTTTTGTAAAAAAAGGAGCTCACTCCATCTACCAGTATTTTGATGATGAGTTTTGCTCACTTTTTATGTTTGTGCCGGATGAATTTATCAGGGATACTCTGCTGGAAAATCGGGTCGCACTCAGTTCTGACAATCATGACGGGAGCTTGCCGCCAATCATTCGCGTTCAGACGAATGAAATGCTGAAAGCCTATTTTCTTTCATTTCTCTCCTACATTACAAATGCAGACAATTCAAATAATAAACTGGCTGAAATGAAATTCAGGGAGCTGATCCTGGTAATTGCTTCCGGATCTGGTAACAGTAAAGTTGCTCACTATTTTAGCGGTCTATGCAAACGCACCCGCCCGTCACTTCAGTCGGTGATGGAATCCAATTTCAACTACCCGATGAGCCTGGAAGAGTATGCCCGGCTAAGCGGGCGCAGTTTATCCGCCTTCAAAAGAGAATTCAGAAAGGTTTACAACACCACACCGGGCCGCTGGCTCACTCAAAAGCGGCTGGATTTTGGAAGGTATTTGCTCGATCAAACCGGTAAATCGGTCACCGAAGTGGTTCTCGACTGCGGATTCAAGAATTTATCTCACTTCAGCCGGGCATATAAAGAAAAGTTCGGAGAAGCACCGCTTCGGCATAAAAAAACGTCTGAGCAAAAAGTTTGAACGGCTAAGCAAAGCACGGTTCATCTGCATGGTTTAGTTTGCTGTTGAACCTTCAAGCGTTGCCGGGTGTTTTTTCCCGGGATCCTTGAAGCGTTCATCGAACAAAACCGCGACGCTGTCAGATCGCTACAATCTAACTCTCAAGCGTTCATGGGTGCTTTTCCCGGGATCCTGTCAGAGTTCATTGAATAAAAATGCGATTCTAAGACCTAAAAAAAGATCCGCAATATCTGATTGAGGCATTGCGGATCTGCTTAACGCTCTGGACCTGACAACTCGCTTGAATAAAACCAAAGGTGACCCATATGTACATAGCCATAGAACACGATATCCATGACCCTGAAAAATTCCAGAAATGTGCCGAAGATGTATTTCCGTTGCCGGATGACCTTCATGTGCACCAGTTTTATCCCTCAACCGACATGAGCAAGGCGGTGTGTCTTTATGAAGCTCCCTCCATTGAGAGGCTGAGTGATTATCTCGAAAGCAAACTAAGTGAGGCGAGCACACAGCACTACTTCCCGGTGTTGAGCGAACACGCCATCGGCCTGCCCGAAAGGGTTACTGCCTGAACCCGAAACCATAGATGAACCTTCAAGCGCTGCCGGCTGCTTTACCTCGGGCCCCTTGAGGTGTTCATCACTCAAGCCCGTAACACTGTCAGAAACCGCCATCCGGTGGAACGCTAAACAAAGAGAAAGATCCGCAATGTCTGATTGAGACATTGCGGATCTGTTCAACGCTCTGGATCTGACAGCTCACTTCAGTTTAAAAAAGTGAACAAAAATGAACGACTTCAAAATAATTACAGACAATCAGAAAAAAGTGTGGTCCTCAGGCGATTTTAACCAGATTGCCAGGCTGAACTGGGAGATGTCGGAAAGGCTGGTAAGTGAGGTGGACCCGAAGCCCCGGCAGCGCGTGCTGGACGTGGCGTGTGGAAGCGGCACCGCGGCACTTGTAGCTGAACGCCGTTTTTGCGAGGTAACCGGCCTTGATTATGTCCCCTCACTGATTGACCGCGCCCGTCTGAGGGCTGAAGCAAATGGCCAGAAAATTGAATTTATTGTGGGTGATGCACAGAAGATGCCATTTCCTGACGGCTATTTTGACTGTATTCTCTCAGTGTATGGCGTACAATTTGCCCCCGACCAGGAGAAGGCTGCGGCTGAACTGGTAAGGGTTTGCAAGCCCGGGGGGATCATCGGGCTTGCCGGCCCGGCACCTGAAGGCTGGAGCAAAGACTTTTTTGCAGCCCACGCCAACTATAACCCGCCACCACCCGGTATACATTCGCCGCTCAGATGGGGAACTGAACAGGGGTTGAAGGAGCTCTTCGGTGATAGTGCCACATCCATCGTTACCAAAAAGCGAACGGCACAGCAGTACTACCGGTCCATCGATCATGCAGTGGAGATCTTCAGCACCTGGTTTGGGCCTACGTTAACAACCCTTGAAAAGATAGAGGGCGATCAAAAAGTAAACCTGCTCAATGATTTAAGAGAAGTCTTTGAACGATACAACACCGCTACTGACGGAACCGCAATTGCAGAGAATATCTATCTGCAAATAATTATTCAGGTTTGAATGATTCTAAGCCTGGATCTCCTATTTGATAAATTATCTGATTTATTTCGGCTATAAATAGTAAAGAAGGCAACACACTATTAAATTCATTTTTAAAATTGTACAATGACAGACCTCAAATTCATCGCTCAACAACTGCGAAAACCATCCGGTGAATTTGCCAGCACTATTGCCGAAAAGATGGCAGAAGCCAACCACCCGCTTTATGACCTGGTGAATCATTCAATGACATTCAGGGACCACGATTCCATTCTGGAAATAGGCTTTGGAAGTGGAAGTCACTTTTCTGCGCTGCTGGCTAAAGCTAATGGCCTGAATATTACCGGTATCGATTACTCATCGGAGATGACAGAACTGGCAAAAAGCATCAATAAAAATAACGTTGAGGCAGGCCGCCTAAAACTGCACACGGGCAACAGCAGTCAACTGCCTTTTGATGACAGCTCATTCCATACCGTGTTCTGCAACATGGTGATCTATTTCTGGGATGATCCGGCTGATCACCTGAAAGAGATTCAGCGCGTACTTAAGCCCGGCGGAATATTCTATACCGGTATGAGAACCCTGGATAGCATGCTGCAATTTCCTTTCACAAAGTTCGGGTTCAACCTTTACAGTATTGATGAGTGGAAATCCGTCCTGCAATCTCATGGGTTTATGATAGTAGGAGAGCTCAGGCAAAGAGATCCTGTTTTTGATGATGACGGAGACCAGATTCAGCTTGAGTCGGTCTGTCTTGCGGCTTTATGCCGATAAGATAATCGAAGGGTTGAATGATACAACTCAGTCTGATTTCAACTATTCAATTTGTTGTGTGTACACAATACTTCTAAAATAAAAACTACCTCATCCCGGATGTTTTCATTTTGCCTATTCATTCAAAAAATAATTACAAATCATTTTTTTACTTACTGATAGCATTCGGTTTCTGCAAACTTCTATTATTTATTATTATATAGTATATAATTCTGATATATCTACGTTGAGCGTTCATGTTTTCAAAAGCAACTAAATAGATTTCTCAAATCAAGTGAATTCATCAATTATTAAATAAAAGAGGAAAGAAATATGTATTTCAGCACTACGGATGACAGCCTTGAGCTTCAAAAAATAAGAGAAGATCTCACCTATCTGCAAAGCTGTTTCATTCATATGCTTCACGAATCAGGTGATCATGAGATAGCCGACCTGCTGGATGGTAAAAAGAGTCTCAAATCATTTAAAAAATCTGAAAAATTAAGCAAAGCGTTTACACTGAGTTTTCAGTTTATGACTATTGTTGAGGAGAACGCAGCAGTTCAGCTACGCCGAAAACTGGAAGATGAACACGGCCTGGAACGGATATCCGGCTTGTGGGGAAGAACCCTGAACGATTTAAAATCAGCCGGTTTTACGGGATATGAAATTGCTGAAAATCTCACTTCTGTACGGATTGAACCTGTATTGACCGCCCACCCCACCGAGTCGAAACGCTCCACAGTTATCGATCAGCTCAGGGAGATTTACCTTCTGATGGTAAAACGGGAAAACAAAATGTGGACTGAAAAGGAGATGGAGCAGATCAAAGATGAAATTAAGGCTGCAATGCAGCGTCTTTGGACAACCGGGCAGGTTTTTTTGCAAAAACCATCCATTGAGGATGAGCTCCGAAACGTGATCCATTATCTGAATAACGTTTTCCCTAATGTACTGCCAATGCTCGACCAAAGATTGCGAGGTGCATGGCAAGAAGCCGGATTTGATACTGCCCTTATTGCAAATCGAAAGCAGCTGCCGAAAGTAAGTTTTGGCAATTGGGTAGGGGGAGACAGAGATGGCCACCCGTTTGTAACAACAGAAGTTACTCACAACACTCTGCTTAAACTTCGGAAAAATGCACTTCTTCTTCTTAAATCCGGCCTGAATAGTCTTGCTCAAAAAGTAAGTGTTTCCTCTTTTGAGGTTGATGTACCTGCCAGGCTGAATAAACAGATGGAAAACCTCTCCGCACGGGCTAAGGATTCTGCAGCCGCACTCAACAGGAATCCCGATGAGCCGTGGAGGCAGTACCTGAACCTGATGCAACAGATGATTCCGCTTGACGAAAACGGGGAGCCTGTGGCCGAACCCGATCCGGTACATCATTATCAGTCGGCAGAAGAGGTTCTGGATGATCTCGATATTTTCACGCAATCGTTAAATGAGATCGATGCTCATTTAATCAGCAGGCTTGATGTTGAGCCGGTAGCACGAAAAATTGAAGCTTTCGGGTTCCACCTTGCTGCACTCGACATTCGGCAAAACAGCCGGTTTCATGACATTGCCCTTTCTCAATTGTTGATGGAATCAGGCTTGGAAGATGGTGAGAATTTCCCCGAATGGCCCGAAGAAAAGAGGCTGGATTTTCTTAATGCTGAACTGAATACATCACGTCCGTTTGTGCGCCACAGGCATGGGCTGGGTACAGAGGCAGATGCCGTGCTTGCCAGTTACCGGGTACTATTTAAATATATTCAGCGCTATGGAAGCAGGGGTATTGGATCACTGATTGTAAGCATGACCCGAAGCCTGTCGGACCTGCTGGTAGTGTACGTTCTTTGCAGAGAGGCCGGACTTTTGAAAAAGAAAGAAGGTAAAATGGTATGTGAGCTGCCGGTTGTGCCTCTGCTCGAAACGATTGGAGATCTTGAAAAAGGCCCGGAAATTCTGGATCGCTTTTTAAGCCACCCAATTACACAGCAAAGTGTAGAGTACCGAAAAAAATATCATGGCGGTGATAATTCGCAACAGGTAATGGTTGGCTACAGCGACAGCAACAAAGATGGCGGTATACTGGCAAGCCTCTGGAGTTTAAATATTGCACAGAAAGCCCTGCACAAAGTTGCTGAGAAACACGGTATGAGAATACAGTTTTTCCACGGCAGGGGCGGTACAATCAGCCGGGGAGCCGGACCCACACACAGGTTTATTGCAGCATTGCCGCCGGAAACGATAGAAGGAGACATGAGGCTTACAGAGCAGGGAGAGGTGATTTCGAATAAATATGCCAACCCTGTAACGGCGCTCTACAATCTTGAACTGCTGCAGGCCGGCACAACCGGGCTTACACTGGGTGTGTTCGACAAGACAAATATTGTTGCAGAAAAGCGGGGTGATTCGAATAATAATGCCTCATCCGGTTTAACAACAAGCAGGGAAAAGCTGGAGAATATTGTTGGCCAGTTATATGAATACAGCCTTGAAAGCTATCAGAGCCTTGTAAAATCAGACGGTTTTGTACAGTATTTTGCACAGGCAACTCCCATTGATATCATTGAGTCGAGCCGGATTGGATCGCGCCCGGCAAGGCGCACAGGAAAACGTACTTTTGAAGATCTAAGGGCCATTCCCTGGGTTTTTAGCTGGAATCAAAGCCGCTGCTTCCTTACGGGCTGGTACGGGGTTGGCAGTGCTCTCGAAAAACTACAAAAAGAGAATCCCGAAGAGTTTAGCATATTGAGTAAAAACGCTATCAATTTTATGCCGTTTCGATATGTCATCACCAACGCTTCCTCGGCCATAGCTCTTGCCGACACAGAGATCATGAAGCAGTGGTCAGAGATGGTCAAAGACAAAGAAATACGCGATCGATTTTACAACAAAATTATCGGTGAATTTGAGAGAACACGAAACATGCTGGAACTTCTGTATGGCCACGGCCTCAGAGAACGCAGACCTCGAATGTATGAAATGATAGAGCTGAGGTCAAAACAGCTCAAGCCGATGCATCAGCTTCAGATTGAACAGTTAAAAACCTGGCGAAAACTCAAAAGCAATGGAAAAGAAAAAGAAGCCGATGCCATGCTTCCGGATATGCTTCTGGTTCTAAACGCAATTAGCAGCGGACTGGGAAGTACGGGGTAGGAGAAAGATGCCAGCGAGGGTTACCCGCTAATTTTATAATGAATAAAAAATGCAAATTTACACCCGGAAAGAATGGACACATTGAAATCATTGGAGGTAAATAATTGACGCAATCGACATTTTTAAGAAAATTGAATAAAAGAGGGCTTTGCAAAACCGTATCGGTCATCCTGAACTCGATTCAGGATCTCCGTTTTATGGGTTCTAAAGCATTTGGGGATTTCACTCCGCTGCGCTCCGTGGGATAACAGAGGAGTGAATCGAGTTCAGAATGACGTAAACCCAAGGTTTTGCAAAGCCCTCTAAAAATCAGTCTTATAAAGATTCGGTTTTTTCCTGAAATATTACCATTTAACTAACAACTGCAAACATTATCAATCCCAATATCTAACACCCATGAAAATCAACATTCTGCCAAGTCGCCTCTATACATTGTTTTTAGCCGTAATTATCATCCCATTTTTTATGGATCATCCCTTGATTGCTCAGAATAGCAATATTATCGCTGATGGTGCAGAACTGACACTGATTTCAGATCAGTTTTCCTTTACCGAGGGCCCTGCTACTGATGCGGACGGGAACGTCTATTTTACAGATCAGCCTAATGATCATATCTGGAAATACAGCGTTGATGGTGAGTTGACACTTTTTATGGATGAAACCGGACGTTCCAACGGCATGTATTTTGATCATGATGGAAACCTGTTGACATGTGCCGATCTGAATGGTGAAATCTGGAGTATTTCCACCGATAGTAAAGAAGTCACGATTCTTGTAAATGAGTTTAACGGCAAACAGTTGAACGGGCCAAATGATCTATGGGTAGATCCGAAGGGGGGCATCTACTTCACCGATCCCTATTACCAGCGGGATTACTGGGAAAGAACTGAAAAAGAGATCGAGGAGGAACGGGTTTATTATCTGACTCCCGATCATCAAGAGATTCTAATCGTGGAAGATGAATTCGTGAAACCTAACGGAATTATCGGCACACCCGACGGAAAAACGCTCTATGTGGCAGATATAGGCGACAGTAAAACATACTCATACACGATAAATGAAGATGGCACACTTTCCAACAAGCAGCTTTTTGCCGAAATGGGATCTGATGGCATGACGATTGACGATCAGGGAAATGTGTATTTGACCGGAAGCGGAGTAACCGTCTTTAACAAAGAAGGCGAGCAAATCGAGCATATTCCCGTTCCACAGGGCTGGACCGGGAATGTCACTTTTATTGGCCCGGATCGGCGCACACTGTTCATCACAGCAAGTAATTCGGTATATACACTTGAGATGAACGCACAGGGCAGGTAAGAATGTGTAAATGGCAGTTTTGATGGATTTAACTTCAAAAAAATCAACAGATTGAAGAAGACTTTCTCATCATGGTCCAGATTTAAAGATGAAACAATACCTCTACCCGTCCTTACTGTTTTGCGGTTTGATTGCACTGATGTTGCTGTCTGAACCGGCTTTTTTGCGCGATTATCTGCTGGATAGTTTTGTCGTGGCCACATTACTGCTCGTACTCGTGCAACTGATCTTTGCGGGCAGAACGGAAATAGTTGATGAATTTCCGGTCGGATCTCTCATATTTATTTGTCTTGGTGGTGCCCTTCTCACCGGTATTTTCTGGTTTCGGATAACAATTGGCGCATACGGCTTCGAGACGGGTTTAGGGCTCAATATTTTTAAAACCCTCTTTTTTTGGGTACCGGCTGTATTGTTTGCAAGCCTATATCGATCGTCCGGCGAAAGCTGGAAACCCGGTAATCGCCGTACCTTTCTCATTCGGCTGCTTGTTGCTGTTGTTGCGAGTCTGATTGGGCTGGCCGGACAGGAAATTGCCCGCGAACATATTGAACAGGTTCCAATGGATTATTCACTTCGACATGTGGAACGGCTGCTCCCGGACGGTGAGAGCGGAATTGAATATCAGCTTGAACAGTCGGTACTGCATATGGAGGTAGTGTTAGACCCATCATATGAAGAGCCAAACATCCGGATGCTACAACGCATCCGGGCGATTGCTGCCCAGGCATCACGCCTTACCGGCCGTAAAGACACAGACAACCTGGCACTTCGCATCACACACGGCGGCAAAGAGCTGGCAGCCCTGAACTGGCCCGATCCCGAAACCAACCGCACATCGGATCGAATTCGAATTAACTATACAGGTACCGGCCTGAGCAATCTTCCTACTGAAGGCGACCTCGAACTGCTTTTTGAGAGCCTTGAACAGGCCTTTCGCCCAGAAAACCTCGAAGCAGACCTGTATGAAAATACCCTGATTCTTCGATGGAAAGGAGACGAATCAATCCCGGATGATCCGGCACGTATCCCACAAATCATTCACGACTGGCAGTCAGTCAACCACACGGTTACACTGGCTGGCGCTCTCTTTGATGGGCTTGATGCGTTTCGAATCAAAATGCCGGGCCACACTCTGGAAGTGCCGGCTGAAAGAATACAAGGCCTCTACCGGGCTCAGCAGCACATTCCGGTACCAGATCTCTCTGCTTTGATCCAGATTTATAACAGCGAAGAAATGCCTGAGCCCCCTGATTTATCCGAAAATGTACCGGTCAGAATTATATGGGGTGATGGACGTTTTGACACTCAACGAAACACAACAGATCCCCTCTGGCCGTGGGAAAGAGGAATTCTGGCCGGGTATCATTTCTACATAACCGAACTGGATAGTAACGGAGTGGTTCGCTTTGTCATCTATCCCGCCGGGGCTCCAAAAGACGCTCGATGGGTTTCTCTGCATCCCGGAGAGACTAAGCAATTGTTTGCGATCTACCTCAAATACTTGAGATAATCCACTCTTCTTCATTTAAAACTCTAACCACCATTATATACCTAATCTTTAATCGGATTTACAGGTGGGAACTGTGGCCTATCAAAATACTTCAGTGTCATCATGCTGGCTAATTAAATAAGGGGTAAAAATGATAGAGTTCTCGCTTTTTTTCGGCTTAAGTAATTGTAAGGATACTAACAAATAACAGTATTGAAAGGATTGATTTCAGAACCTTAAACACTTAAAGAGTCCCTGAAAATGGAAAAAACTACAGTAAACAATCTTATCACAAAGAGTTTTAATGAACCGGATGAAAAAACTGAGCTGCCGGGTGCAATTTTAGAGAGTGTTCAATTGGGAGAATTAACCATACACAGAATGAAATGTGAGCCAGGTTGGCGCTGGACAGATTCCCTGCCTGAAATTCTTGGTACCGACACCTGCGAGTTCGAACACCCGGCATGGATTGTGCTGTCAGGCCGTTTTGTGATTAAAATGGATGATGGGCGAACAGAAGAGTATGGCCCTGGTGATCTCGGGATGATACCACCCGGCCATGATGCATGGGTTGAGGGTGATGAGCCTGTAATCGCTATTGACATCCAGTTAAACAGATGATGATTTAACAGTCATCTGATATTACAAGACCTTATCACAAAATCAGATGTGTTGAATGAATCTTATCCGGGATCTATGGAATGATGCGATAAACGCATTTTTACGGCTATATATAGTGAGCAGTACCCTAAAAGGGAAGAGGCTGTTAAATTTTTGAAACAGTTACTGAGTCTGTATACGCATTAATTTTACACTTGATCAGATAATTCATAAAGAGTTATGCAGCAATCATTAAAGAGATAACTGTTTCAGAAAGAATAAAACCAGAAGTCACAATCAATCACTAAACCTAAAGAAATCATTTTTAAAACAATGAAAAACAATCAAATATTACCCACAGTTATATTGTTCATTTTTACATTAATCCCAATAACTCTATTTGCACAGGGCACAGATGGTGCAGAAAAGGCTTTTATCTGGAATCCTGATGATGAAGGATTAGAATGGGTTGCTTGTCCGGATTTCATGCCTGCTGACTGTAGGCTTGCTGTGCTTCAGGGAAATCCTGTTGAGCCAAATGCGGATGTATTCTTCAAATTGCAAGGGAGTACAACAGCACCTAAACATATTCACACATCAGCCGAACGAATGGTACTGATTTCAGGTGAATTTCAAGTAGAGTATGAAGGTCAGGATCCAGTTGTGATGCACGCCGGAACATATGCCTATGGCCCGGCTGAATTGTCTCACACCGCTACCTGTATTTCGGAAGAGCCGTGTATACTGTTTATTGCTTTTGAGGAGCCCGTAGATGCTATTCCTGTGGAATGAATGAAAATTCATTTTCGAAAAAAGTTAAAGTACTCAAGATCAATTACAACAAATTGAAGACATAATCACAATGATGTCAGGCACTAAAAATCTTAAAGATTCCCACAAACGGGTAAAAAAACTGTTAACCATCAAACCGGAAAAAGGGCAGTATACAACCACCACAAAAGTACGGGTTCGTGACGGAACCACCTGCGATGTTGAGCATAAACAGTGGACGTTCACAGCTGATGTTGGGGAAATGGAGGGCGGAAAAGATGCCGGGCCGGGGCCAAGTGTTTTGCAGCGAGGTGCGCTGGGGAGCTGCCTTGCCATTGGATATGTGAAGTGGGCAGCGGTTTTGGATGTACCTGTTTATAGCATCGAAGTAGATGTTGAGGCTGATGTGGATGCCCGCGGCGCCTACGGATTGGATGGAATTGAACCCGGTTATAAAGCCCTGAGATACAGAGTACATATCGACAGCCCGGCTCCGGAAGAGGAGATCATGAAGGTGATTGAAGAAGCTGACAAACACAGCCCCCTGCTTGCAGATTTTGTGAATCCGGTTAAGGTGGAGCGAGAGGTGAATTTAGTGAAAAGTGCACCGAGCGCTCATTTTCTGAACACGAAGTGAAACGATTCCCGCGCAAGCGAAAAGGTAGAAGACCTGTCAGCGTTCGGAAGAACCTGAAAGCGTCTGGTTTAAATAGACCAAATTTAAATCAACGTCATTCTTCAAACCGGACTCTTGCAGGATTCACTCCCAAAAAGCATGGGAGCGAAACTCTGCCAGGTCCTGAATAATCTCTTAAAAAAGTGAAAAACGACCGATGACCAAAAATCAAATACTAATTAAAAATGGAACCAAGACTACAACGGCGCGTTCAGCGCTACGGCTGGGATAAGGCCGCAAAATATTACGATAACTCATGGAAAGCACAACTGAAACCGGCTCAGGATAAGCTGCTGGAGATGGCAGACCTGAAACCGGGAGAAATGGTATTGGAAACATCTTGCGGTACGGGGCTTGTTACATTTCGCGCGGCTGAAGCTGTTAACCCCGGTGGAGAGGTTATGGCCACAGATCTTTCCGATCAGATGATCCAACTGGCTCAGCAGCGACAAGAAAAACGAGGAGCCGACAATGTAATATTTAAACAGATGGATGCGGAAGATCTGGATTTTGAAGAGAACAGTTTTGATGCAGCTATTTGTGCTCTCGGGCTGATGTATTTTCCCTTTCCCGTGAAAGGGTTGCAGGAGATGCACCGGGTTTTAAAGCCGGGTGGACGAGCCGCAGTAGCTATTTGGGGTGAACGGAAAAACTGTGGATGGGCCGATATTTTCCCCATTGTGGATAAAAAGGTGGCCTCGGATGTATGTCCGATGTTCTTCCAGCAGGGAACGGGTAATACACTGGAAAAATCGTTTAAAACAGCCGGTTTTGGGGAAACAGAAGTGATTCGATTCCATCATACACTGATTTTTAAAAACGAAAATCATGCACTGATGGCCGCATTTTCAGGCGGTCCGGTTGCCCTGGCTTACCGAAAGTTCAATGACGAGACAAAGGATCAAGTTCATCGTGAATATCTTTACTCAATCTCTGAATTCAGGAGTGGTGAAGGCTATAAAATTCCCGGTGAGTTTGTAGTGGCTAGAGGAGTAAAGTATTGATTATCAACATTTATTTAACCTACATAAAATCAAGGAGTAAATCATGAAAAGAACAACCTTTGAACCCGCAAAGCATGCATTCAGATTTGAAAATACATTTAAAAATCAGGTCAGAGTCTTCGGTTTAAGCAGTATTCCGTGGATAGGTAGTAAGTTTGAAGTAGAAACAAACGGGCTCTGTGGGGGAATGGCATTCTCTGCCCTCGATTATTATCATTCGAATCGCCCAACGCCTGATGTAACTTCAGCAAACGCAACACTAAGAAACTACCTTTTAAAGAGACAGTTAGACAGCTTTAAGTATAGAGATAGCTGGAGGTTTTACAGATGGACCCGAAGAAGTAGTAATACCATTGTTCCCAAAACACTTGAGAATGAAATTCCAATCGCCAAAGAATCGATTGATAAAGGTAACCCGGTAGTACTCGGTCTTGTTGGGGCGAGCAGAGTCAAGGACATTGGCAATGACAATCACCAGGTGGTCTGTTACGGATATCATGAAGATACCTCTGGAAAAACAACTCTCTACGTATATGATCCCAACTGTCCGCCAAGCGGAAGCTTTTCTGGCGAATTGAAACTTATTCCGTTTACGCATCGAAGTTCCGGTGGTGGTGAAGATGTGCCGGGAGATCCTTCAGGGCCTGTTCAGAACCTTTCAGTTACCTCGAATACACCGGGATATAACCGATTCAGGATTAAACGTTCGGATGCGGGAAAAAACGACTCTATCTGGAGGGGATTTTTTGTACAACGCTACAGCAAGAGATCGAATCCACCGGTTATCAGCAGTACAGATCGTGACGATCAGCGCAGACCTGTACGAGATCACCGAAGTGATGAAAGAAGGGATCATCGTGACCGGGACAGCGGGCCACGGGTACGGGATCATCGTAAAGAACAGGCCGAAAATAGCGGTACTGTCAGGCGGGACCACAGAAATCAAAATAGCGGTGGTGTAAATCCGAACCCGAATGTAAGAGATCACCAGCAGACAAATTAAATACTTATTTTTATTACCGGAATCATCAGATTCAATGCCGAGAAATTCTTCACAATGTTATTCTCTGCTGAGGATACAAATTTTGAGATTAGTTTTTTATTGAGCTTAAAACAAAAATGCTTAAACTGTGTTAAGCCCCTCAGTTTTCTATTCCGTGGCCCTGTCTCAATACGTTAAAAGTATAAAAGATTTGAATTATCCGGAGAACTTGTATTGGCAAGGGCAGCAAAATTATTCTCAACCAACATTTTTTCCTGAAACTACACATTGTTCGAGTTGCTTAATATATTGATGGAAAATCAAACCGACGATAAACGGAGGCACAATAGTGGCAACTCACGATCTTGCAGGAAAAAAAGCACCCCATACCATTCTTGAAAATATTCCAAGGCTTGTTTCTAAGTACTACAGCCTCACGCCGGATCCCGAAAATCCGCTTCATGCAATTTCGTTTGGCACTTCGGGGCACCGCGGAACGTCTCTCAACAACACATTTAATGAAGATCATATCCTCGCCATCAGCCAGGCTGTGGCTGATTACCGTGAAAAGAATGGAATTAAAGGTCCTCTTTACTTAGGCATTGATACCCACGCCCTTTCTGAGCCGGCCATGATTTCAGCATTTGAGGTTTTTGTTGCGAACGGTATTGAAGTTCGCTATCAGGATGGATTTGGATACACACCTACCCCTGCTGTATCGCATGCCATTCTAACCTGGAACAGTGGGCGCACATCCGGACTGGCCGATGGAGTGGTCATCACGCCTTCACACAATCCACCGTCGGATGGCGGGTTCAAGTACAACGCTACAAATGGCGGGCCTGCAAGCACAGAAATCACTAAAGAGATTCAAAACAACGCCAACAATTACTTGAAAAAAGAGCTGAGCGGCGTTAAACGCATTCCGTTTGAAGCGGCAATCAAAAAGCCATTATCCAAAAAGTACGATTATATAAAACCTTTTACGGATGATCTGATCAATGTGGTTGATCTTGACGTAATCCGCGAATCGGGCCTGAAAATTGGTGCGGATCCCATGGGCGGATCGGGCATCGCCTATTGGGAGCCTATTGCTGAAACATATGGGCTGAACCTGGAGGTGGTAAATCCGCGGGTGGATCAGACCTTCAGCTTTATGACAGTGGATAAGGATGGCAAAATCCGAATGGATTGCTCCTCTCCCTATGCGATGGCAAGCCTGATTGATCTCAAAGATAAGTATGATATTGCGTTCGGAAACGATACCGATTTCGACCGGCATGGAATTGTAACGAAAACCGGTCTGATGAATCCCAACCATTATCTTGCCGTTGCGATTCAGTACCTGTTTCAAAACCGCCCGGGATGGAGTGCTGATGCTGCTGTGGGCAAAACACTGGTTTCGAGCAGTATGATTGACCGCGTAGCCAAATCGATCAACCGAAAACTGGCCGAGGTGCCGGTGGGTTTCAAGTGGTTTGTGGATGGGCTGCTGGATGGTTCATACGGATTTGGCGGTGAAGAGAGTGCAGGAGCTTCGTTTCTGAGAAAAGACGGCACGGTATGGTCAACCGATAAAGACGGGATTATTCTGAACCTGCTCTCTGCCGAAATTATGGCTAAAACCGGCAAAAGCCCTTCTGAGCATTATGAAGAGCTTGAAGAGCGCTTTGGAAGTCCTGTGTATGAACGGCTTGATGCCCCGGCTTCACCGGATGAAAAAGAGGTACTGAAGAATTTATCACCCGATCAGGTTATGGCAAATGAACTGGCAGGTGAGCCTATTCTCAAAAAGCTGACCCGGGCACCGGGAAATGATGCCGCCATTGGCGGGCTTAAAGTGGAGACTGAAAATGGCTGGTTTGCCGCGCGCCCATCGGGCACGGAAGATATCTACAAAATCTACACGGAGAGTTTTAAAGGAGAAGATCATCTGAAGCAAATACAGCAGGAAGCCGTAGCCATTGTGGATGCTGTACTTGGGAAATAGCTCACTTTTTTGTCTGAAGAATGGGTGATAGAACATATTTTTTTCAAGGTAGACTCTGAAAGAGTCAACTAACACAGCATAGGGCAGCGCCCTATGGGTGTGAAACGAAACATAATGATCCCGAGGCAACATATATGGTCAACGTACCTGAACAAAATCGAGGGATGATTGATGGTACTATACAGAGGATGCGTTGATCCGGTAATTGCGACCAACCATCGGATCTATAGTTTTCCTTTGACTGATGAATATGCCGATGGTTTAATTGATGATACATTTTTCCCGCGGCGCTGCCCCGGGCTATGGTTTTTGACCCTTTCAGGGTCTGAAAATCTCTTGTGCCTGATATAAACAAGAGGCGGTTATTTTTTAAAGACCCTATGAATGTATGAACTATCTATCCTTTGCGTTTCTTTTATAAAAAAGAAAGTCAAGGATATACTTTTCCCATGACGACTTTACCTCATTTTTGAGTTTTTAGTCGCCCTGATCTATGGCAAATTCGTCATTCCCGAAGTTTTTTGGATGATACATTTATGCTATAGTTGACCAGCTCGGCAGGGATCCTTCCGACCTGTGCTGTGTTCGGTTTTCTGTAACCAGACTTATATCTGAACCTCAGGAACACCTCGTTCCCGGGTTAAGGGCGGATGGGGGTTCCAGGCCGGGTCACTAAGCTTGGCGTTGAACATCTCAGGAGCATCTCCCAAGTGTTAGGCGCGGAAAGGGGAGTTTATCCCGGCAGTCCGATTCTTACCCGCTCG
>JAFIES010000009.1 GCA_020832415.1 Balneolaceae bacterium
ATGCAAACAATACTTGGTTCGGGCGGAGCAATTGGTGTTGAACTGGCAAAGGAGTTGATTGCATATTCGGATCGAATCAGGCTGGTTAGCCGCAATCCGGAGAAAGTAAATGAGAGAGATGAATTGTTTGCCGCAGATCTGCTGAAATCGGATGAAGTAATCCTGGCTGTTTCAGGGTCTGATGTTGTTTACCTCACGGCAGGGTTGGAATACAACATCCGTGTTTGGCAGGAACAGTGGCCGGTTGTTATGCGAAATGTGATAGAGGCGTGCCTGATTCATCAAGCCAAACTGGTATTTTTTGATAATGTCTACATGTACGACTCCGGTAATCTCAATCCAATGAAGGAAGACCACAAGATCAACCCGCCAAGTAAAAAAGGTGTAGTTCGTGCTGAAATAGCGCAGATGATCCGGGATGCGGTAAGTCAAAAGGGCTTACAGGCGTTGATTGCAAGATCGGCCGATTTCTATGGTCCGGTGCTAAAAAAACAGAGCTCATTTTTGGTTGAAGGGGTATTTAAACCACTTAAACAAGGCGGTAAGGCAAACTGGCTTGGCAGCGATACCTTCAAACACTCGTTTACCTATACTCCTGATGCCGGAAAAGCAACAGCACTGCTTGGAAATACCCCGGATGCCTATGGCGAAGTGTGGCATCTGCCCACTGCACCCAATCCGCCAACAGGTAAAGAGTGGGTTGAGAAAATTGCCGCAGAGATGGGTGTAAAACCAAAATATCGTGTTGCAACGAAGTCTGTTGTGGCTGTAATGGGGCTGTTTATGCCGCTGATGAGAGAATCCAAAGAGATGCTCTATCAATACGACCGGGATTACGTGTTCAGCAGTGAAAAGTTTGAAAAATGTTTTGGTATAAAGCCCACAACTTATGAGACCGGAATCAAAGAGGTTTTAAAGAGTCTTGAAACTACCTGATTTCAGTTTTCTAACAAGCTCTTCATCTTTTTAGTGATAAAATTTGTGGCAAATTTTGGCGCAATTCTGTAGAGTTTATCGAGCATGCGGGCATCTGAGCCGACCAGTATTCGAAAGGAGTTCTTTTCGATTCCTGAAATTATTTTTGCAGCGGCCTTATCGGCCGGCATAGGTTTGAAATCAGATTCGACATCAGATTCCGGTATTTTGAGACCGGAGTTTGCACTGATATTGGTGGCAACAGCTCCTGGAAACACAATGGTTACCCGAACATTGGTATCCTTTAGTTCAGCGTAAAGACCTTCCGTAAAGAGTTTTACGGCTGCTTTCGAGGCACCGTACAGAGTTTGCCCCGGTACAGGAAGAAAACCTCCCATACTGCTAATGTTAATGATATGCGCCTCGGGCCGTTTCAGAAATACCGGCAGAAATGCTTTCGTTACATAGAGTGTACCATTGAAGTTCACACGAAACACTCTGTCGGCATCTTCGAGTGGCAGCTCGTTCACGGGCACAAATTTTTGAATAATACCGGCATTGTTGATTAAGCCATCCACACTGCCAAAGTGCTTTATGATTCTATCCGGCAATTGATTGGCCATTTCCCTGTCAGTGATGTCCATTTTTACAGGCAGGAACTCGTCTTTACGATTGCCGGCCAATTTCCGGGTTTCGAACAGGGCCTGTTCATCCAGATCGACTCCTGCAACCCGGGCATTATTCTTGAGCAGCTGTAAAGCCAGTTCACGGCCAATACCATTACCCGCTCCAGTAACTACAAATACTTTTCCTTTGATCTCCATTGCTGAACCTCTCTTTTGTTACCTGTTTGGTATCTATAGATAAAATGTTATTTGTACATGTCATCATCAATGGGGAGTAGCCTGATTTCTATTTCACAGCTCGATCGGCAAAGCGACTTGCAGTTGTAGATGATTATTGGATTTCTGGAAGTTATTTCACCATATGGCAGCCGGCAATAATCATTTCAAAAACTATAGCAAAAAAAAAGACAGGCCTTTTAAGCCTGTCTATTTAATTGAACAACTATTAATTCCGGTTTACACCGGCCTTGATTTAATTTGCGGGAATGATCTCAACTAATACTGTTCTGTTGTAGAACCGTTCTTCCGGATGAGTGTTTCCAAAAGGTGAACGTGTGGAACTCTCTCCAAAGCCTTCAATTTCAAACTTCACATCAGTTCGGCTTATACTGGCTAAACCACGTTCTATGATGCTTCTTGTATTACGTGCTCTGGCTTGAGACAACCGCAGGTTATGATTGGCTGTACCAATCGTATCGGTAAAACCATGAATGCGTACCGTTGCTCCGACTGGAATGGATGGCGCTACAACATCAATCAGGAAGCGTTCTTCAACGGACGACGCTGTTGAATTATCAAACTCATAAATAACACTGTACCTGGTGCCATATTCCATCGTTGCAGGCTCCCATCGAACTACTTCTATCGATGATTCTCTACTTATTGTTCTGCCATCCCTGATCTCCCCAATCATTGTTACGTTGTAGGAGCCGCTTTTGCGATCACCGAGAATTGAGCTGCCGGGCACGCTTACTCTTGCTTCAGTATAAGGACCAAAGTTTTGAGTGTTGCCGGTTTCGTCATCTAATTCAAGTCTCCATGAACTGAATATCCCGGATGCGTTATCTACATTGAAGGTTACATAGCTGTCTGCAGGAGCTTCCTGTGCAGAACGGCTTGTAACAGAACGGGCTGTATCAGGCCCTGTAATATAGGCGGCCATCAATGCCGGTGAACTACTTTCAATAGTAACCCTGCTGTCTTCCTGACGAAGCAGTGCCAGTTCATCTCCGGTTTGACGTTGCAATGACGCCGGATTCGGCCTCGTGGTGCCTTCTGTTTGTATTCTGGAAGCAGTAATCCCAAAAATGTCGACCAAATACGTTTTTACAGTTTCTGCTTTTGCTGTAGCGTCCTGAACGCCACGTTCTGATGAACCTATAAGGGTAATTGAGGTCGACGGATTTTTCACCATTCGATCACCCAAAATATTCAGAATGTTGTAATAAACGGTCATTTGGCCGGCCGGTCGGCTGGAAGATGAAGCCAGATTTAGTTGAGCTATCTGATTATCCTTGAAATCCGTTGCCTGAGTTCTGGTTAGCAACGTGTATCTATTTGGAATGGATGTTGATCCGGGCTCAAAGAACAGATAATTACGAATCGGAAATGATTCGATAAAAACACGCTCAGCCGGTGCATTTTCCGGAGAATTAACCGTAAAATTTACTGTAGGTAAAGGCTCAACTGCAGCCACAGGTACCGGTTGATACGACTCTATACGTTGTCCCCTTCCAAATTTGAGGTTCACACCGGCCCGAATTGTGGTTATGTTCCACGTTTCAATAGAGCGGGGAGTCTGGCCCACATATGGGTGATACGAGATAAACGGAGAGATCATATACTGGGTGCGGCTGGAAGTCGAATTGATCGGAATATCCAATCCTGTTCCTATTTGCATGGAGATCTGTGTTTTTTCGATCTCACTGAAATCACCGGTTACATTATTTGGTTGTGACGAATTCGGAAAATCAGGATTTACTTGCTGATCGTACTCGAAGGATTTGTCCAGTCCAAATGCCAATCGCGGACCTGCAAACAGATAGAAGTTGGATCTGAAGGGTGCCAGTCTGATGCTGGGTTCAATGGTTATGTAACTCAATTCGGTTGACAAATCAGCCGGACAATCACAAGGGGTCATCACCTGGTCAAAAGTGCCTCTTCGGCTGTCGTATCCGGCCTGTATCATAAATCCGAACAGGGACTGCGGTCGATGATATTCAATCGAAGGTGCTAAAAACAGGCCTATTCCATTTCCATGACCAAAGGCCTGAGGTGCCATCAGGCTTGATGTTAATTGCTGTGTTGTTCCCTGAAAGAAGTTTGCATCAGCAGCACCAGCTATCCCAAATCTCCAGGAGGGAGTTTCATACTGAACTTCCTGTGCCTGTATGGGCGATTGAAACCCAATGACTATTATAGCACTGATCAGCAGGTATTTCATCAGGTTACCGAGAGGCCGCAAAGTATGGGTCCCTCTGTTAATGATTGATTTATTTTTCTTATTCATTTTTTCAGATTTTTTAAAATTGTTCAAGCCGGTAAATTCAAAAGCATTATTGTTTGAATGCACTTCCATTTCATTCACCTACTCTGGTACGTTAATGGTTGTATTGACCATGGTTACAGATGCAGTAAGCGAAATCGCCCTGCCATTCAGTACCGTTTGCTCAACATTACCAGCTGTGGAGAAAGTGACTCCGGCATCACTAAGTATGGTTCCCACCATTGTGCCGCCTCCGGCTCCGTTTATTGTTGCCGCGCTGCCTACATACCAGAATACATTCTCCGGTAAAGCACCGTTGGTCATGATGATATTTCTTGGTCCGGTTGGTGTACCCACGGTTAATGAAGACTCAACCTGGAAGATCCATGTTGCATTGGCATCACCCTGGGCATCGAGTGTAAGATCAACATCACTGATAGCATACGATCCGCTAGCAGATTTATAAACACCGGGCTCGAGTGTTAATCCGCCCAGCTCATCGGTACCAAGATCTATTCCGCCTGGTAATGAGCCCGGAGAAATGCTATTTCGTGCTGCTGTGGCATCTGCCAGTGCATCTTCTGCAATCTGCTGAGAAGTTGCTGTTCCCGGTGCAGGCGGGGCTGTGAAAATCCCATTGGTTACTGCACCAACATTCAATGTTGTTTCGGTATATATATCTCCTGTTAATTCATCATGGAATCCGGTGATTAACGTAGATGCAGCAGTGGTACCTATACTACCGTTGATAACCGTATTTATACCCTGATTTGTAACTCCGGCATTTCCACCAAACGCTCCGAAACGGGAAGCATCACCCAGATTTACTGATGGGGGAACCACTTCATCAGCCGAGAAATTAGCTGTGATCTCTTTGTCATCATCCATGATCACGGTCAGTGGATTGTCTGAACCCGAAGCATCACCGCTCCATGATGAGAATTCATAACCATCGTCAGGTGTTGCTGTAAGTACAACCTCGTCACCATCATCATAGCTCTGCTGATCCGGGTCTATATTTACTGATCCGTTTTCAGCCGTCACATTTAGTGTGAAGGTATCAGCATCAGCATCTGTGGCGGTGAAATTGGCTGTGATATTTTTATTACTCTCCATGATAACGGTCAGTGGATTGTCTGAACCCGAAGCATCGCCGCTCCATGAAGTGAATTCATAACAATCGTACGCTGTGGATGTAAGTAAAACCTCGTCACCATCATCATAGCTTTGCTGATCCGGGTCTATATTTACTGATCCGTTTTCAGCTGTCACACTCAATGTGAAGGTATCGGCATCAATGGCGGTGAAATTGGCTGTGATATTTTTATTACTGTCCATGGTTACGGTCAGGGGATTGTTTGATCCCGAAGCATCTCCGCTCCATGATGAGAATACATAACCATCAGCAGGTATAGCAGTAAGAACTACCTGAGAACCCGCCTCATAACTCTGTTGATCCGGATCTTTTTCAACCGACCCGTTACTGGCTGTTATATTTAACGTGTAGGTACCAGCAGTAATGGCCGTGAAATTGGCTGTGATGCTTTTATTACTGTCCATCGTTACGGTCAGAGGATTATCAGAACCCGAAGCATCACCACTCCATGATGTGAATTGATACCCTTCAGCAGGTGTTGCAGTGAGCACAACCTCGGTTCCATCTTCATAACTTTGTTGATCCGGATCTTTTTCCACTGATCCATTTTCGGCTGCAACATTCAATGTGAAAGCACTCTGGGTTTCAGTTGTGAAAGACCAGACATAGTCTTCAAGCATTCTGTTACCCATTGGGTCTTCAATTGTGTTTTTCACCCTACCGGTATAAACTGTGTTTGAACCAAGTGGGGCACTCGGTGTAAAAGTCATTGTATTGGTGTCATTACTGTATGTCATTGTACCGTTTACTTCCACAGTCTGACTTAGAGGTGCTCCGGCAGAAGTATCTGCAACTACTGTGGTCAAAATGAATGCAGCCGGAATCATTGTGGCCGGATTTATTTTTTCTTCAAATGTTACTGTTACTACTTTATTCCCGGCTACTTCTGTTTCCAGATTTATAGGAGATGTTGATTCAACTAAAGGACAAAAGCCTTCTACTCCCACCAGCTTATCACTGCAGCTGCTCATCAGTGACACGAGGAATATTAATCCGATGGCTGTTAATGGATTACAATTTTTTTGAATGTTCATATACTAACTTCACTCTCGATTAATTTTGATACACATAATGCGCACAATTGAAAATATGATAAGCAGTTCATGATCAGATGCTGTTACATAAGTAACTGTTATAAATATGAGCTAACAGAGCCTTAGAATCATACCTAGTTGGATATAAGAATCATAGAATCTGAAGAAAGGCTAGTATTATCAAAGCTTTACATTCATAATCGTGAAATAATTTTTCATTACAATTTTCCAAAGTAAAAACCCCGACAATATCTAATTTCTAAACAACTAGTTTAGCAGGGGTATACATTTTGCTTCAGCACTATTTAATATTCAAAAAAGGAGAGAGATACGATTTAGAAGATCTTCATTACTGCCTGACGGGGTTGCATTAGTTTAGGGACAGATAAAACCGGTTATATTGAAGAAAAAGAAAAGGATAAAAGAGCTTTACAAGATAGGGTGAATGCGAATACAGCAAATTAGATGAACTGCTTACTCTTGTTGTTAAAGAACAAGAGGAAAACAGGTGCTCAATACCTGTCTTCCAAATGTTTTTCTCTCTGTTAACTCTAACTGTATTACTATTGATAGAATAATTGATATTCAGCTGATAACTATTATAAAATTCAAAGTAAATCTTGCACTTTTTACAGTTTAATAAAAAAATGTTGCAATACAGGTATTCTTTTTAAAATTAGTCAAATTTCTGACTGTTCAAAATACAATCTATTATAATATCAATTTAAATGAGATCAGTAGTGTCCGGTTAAAAGTCAAAGAGTCCCAACTGGTTGCGATCAAGGGTCTCTATCTGTGTGAGTGATTGTTCGGAAAATAGCTGTTTAAGCGTCATACGCTCCAATATGGCTACACTCAGAACTTGCATCATCGTGTGTAAAGTAACGTTAAAATGGTTGATTTTATGGCAAATTATCATGATCAAATAAGTACAGATAGCGGTCCATATTTGTGTTTTGACAGCATTGATGCTTTGCCCGTAGAATGCTTTGATTCGCAGGTTCTGTTTGATCCATTTGAAGAACAACTCGATCTGCCAGCGGCTTTTGTAATAGTCGGTAATCTGTTGGGCATCGCATTTGGTTATGTTGGTCAACAGAACGATATCCTGATTGTTCTCCTTGTCAATCAAGCGAACACGTCGCAGGGATTCCGGGTAACGATGTTTGGTCTTACTGCCTGTCAACCGGATGATTTGATCACATTGCAACCCGGTCGAGAAGTCGACCGGCGAGGAAGATTTTCGATAATACTGCAGATTCTTTCTGGCCCGGATGACAAAGCGACCGCCCTGGCTGTGCAGGTGATGCAACCGCTCGAAGTCCAGGTATCCCCGATCCAGAATGTAGATGCTTCCTGCGAGAATCGGGATCATATCCAGGATGTTCACATCATGCATTTTGCCATCGGAAATATGGATAAAAGTGGGGATAGCGCCCTGCAAGTCCATCATTGTGTGAAGTTTAATGGCGGCTTTGTGTTCCCTGAACTCTGCCCACCGGAACAGCGACAGGCACAGGTCGATGGTCGAGGAGTCCAGGATTCTAATCGATTCGGTCACTTCATCTTTGCCATACAGTTTTTGTGCATGAGTGATCAATATCATAGCCAATTCCTGATATATTTCCCATGGTCGCGAAGCATTGGCATCCGAGAGTGTACTCAGTGGCACGCTTTGTTTGATGCCCATGTGATAACGGCGAGTTCCGAGTGCGTTAAGGGTAGAGGTCAGATCCCGAAGGCTGTTACGAAAGGTGAGTTGCCCAAAGCACATACACAGGAATTGATCCCAGCATTTGAATTGCCGTACTCGGTAATCTCCTTTGTGGTAGTTAACGATTTTTTGAAATTCGTATTTGGGAACAATATCCATAAGTTGAGAAAAAATAATCCGGCCAGTGTTCATAAAAATGTATATGATTAAGACAATTGAACTCAGTGAACACTGGCAAACTACAAGTTCAAATCGATAAAAATTTTAACAGCACTTAACTCATTGACCGGTAATTAGTTAAAAGAAATTGCAAATTGCTTAACCGGACACTACTG
>JAFIES010000024.1 GCA_020832415.1 Balneolaceae bacterium
AAAACAAAGTGCCGAGAGATACAGTAATTAGGGGTGTTGAATCGTATCTGGAAAGTATTCTAATGAATGTTCTTACAAATGGCATTAAATACTGTTCAGACGAACGCGAAAGCCATGTTATTTTCTATATTGAAAAAGAGCAAAATTACCTCGTATTATGTGTGAAAGATAACGGGCTTGGAATAGACCTGGAAAAAAACAGGGACAAAATTTTCGGGATGTACAAAACATTTCATGAACATCCGGATTCAAGAGGAATCGGTTTGTTCATTACGAAAAATCAAATTGAGGCAATGGGGGGAAAAATCGACGTAGAAAGTGAAGTTGGCAAAGGCTCAATCTTTAAAATTTATTTACCACATGATGAACACAAGTAAAACATGCATAATTGATGATGATGAAATCTTTGTAATTGTTGCAAAGAAAATCATGAAAGTAGCAGGCTTCACTGAAGAGGTTTCTAATTTTAAAAATGGCAGGGATGCGATCAATTTCTTTAAAGAAAATATCTCTGATTCCGCTACCATTCCAGATCTTGTTTTTCTTGATTTAAATATGCCTTTAATGGATGGTTGGGATTTTTTAAATGAGCTTGAAAAACTAAATCTACCTAAGAAAGTCAAGGTTTATATCTTTACTTCCTCTATCGATCCAAAAGACCAAAAGCGTTCTGAAGAGTATGAAATTGTAGAAAGATTTATTGAAAAACCATTGACAATGCAAAAGTTAAAACTAATTACAGAGTCCACAGAGAACACAGAATAATGTTAAGTTTAAATTCCTTTTTTCAACTTTAGCATTTTCGTGATGAGATCCATTTTTTGTGGTTGTGCTTCTTCATCCATTTGAGTTACATGCTTTACATCTTCAACTGAATAGAATGCATTAGGGGCATACTGGTTTATAATAGTTGAAAGTTCTTGCCATCGTTTTCGTTTAGCAACGGAGAAAATAACTTTAACCGGACCATATTTGCCCATTCCATCAACTTCTGTAATTCTGAAGTTCGCCTCTTTTAACTTTTCAGAGAGTTCACTCTCCTGATTTACTATAATTCGAAAAATCTGTATACCCATCTTCATCTGCTCTTCGATGTACATACCAATGAATGTACCAGTAGCAAATCCACCGGCATACGCGATGTAATTGAGCCAGTTATCCAGATTCTGAAAGATTTGAGCAACTACAATAATCCATATAAGTACTTCGATAAATCCAAGAATCGTAGCCTTTCCTCGCAGTCCTTTCGACACAAACATAATTCGCAGTGTGCCGATACTTACATCAAGTATTCGGGCCAGGAAAATAAATATCGGCAGCCAAACAGCGGGAACAACATCAATTATTAACATAATTTAAAACCTCTCTTTCTTTTCTTATGAAAATGGTAAAAAAAAAGCGTGATTTGAAGAACAAATCACGCTTATTGCGGAGAGAGAGGGATTCGAACCCTCGATACCCTTTTGGGGGTATACTCCCTTAGCAGGGGAGCGCTTTCAGCCACTCAGCCACCTCTCCTATCAAAAATTTCAAGACTTATAATATACCAACCTTTTAACTGCCTTTGCAAGATCGAATTCATTTATTCTTGTCCGATGGAATATAAATTTGAGCTAAATTTCTTCCCTCTTGCGCGTAATCCAAACCATACCCCAACACAAACAAGTTCGGGATTTTGAAACCTGTATAATCTATTTGAACATCGTGACTGGTTGCTTCAGATTTATGCAGCATCGTAATAACAGCAAGAGAAGCGGGATTCTTTTTCTTGAGCTTATCAACCAGATATTTCATAGAGAGGCCTGTATCAATAATATCTTCAACCAAAATTACATGGCGTTCTTTTACGTTTGCATCAATCTCTTTCAGATCCTGTACCTGACCTGAAGATACTTTCTCATCTCCATAGCTGCTAAGTTTCAGAAAGTCTACCTCGCAAGGCACTGTAACGTATCGCATCAAATCGGCTAGAAAAATGTATGCTCCATTCAGAACCCCAATAAAAATAGGGCGCTTACCCTTGTAATCCTTACTAATAATTAAACCCAGCTGCTTGATACGTTGCTGTATCTCTTCATGAGTTAAATAAACTCTGAACTCCTCTCCATTTACATTCACTACATCCGGCTGATACAAATCCATAGGAAAATTACTTATAACTAATGGTTAATGATTTCGATGTTGCTTCCGTGCATCGGGATGCTTCAGAAATGGTTCCTATCTGCTCGACACCGGAATTGGGCGGAAAGATAACGGCACAAATAGTTCCATCAAAAGATTCTATCACTTTTACATTATTTTTTGATGCTGTAGAGACTTTCCTGTTTGTCAGGTGGTCTGAAATCAGCTGTGAGCCCTTCATTCCGAGTGGACGAATCTTATCTCCACTTTTCCAATCTCTTACCGTTATGGGGAAAATAATGGAATCGATGTCTATTTTAAGCTCTGTTGGTTCAAAGAGATTGCTAAAATTCTCCTGATAAAGGTTAAAAAACATGTATGTTAATCCGGTTGTTATCTCATCTTCAGATATTATTATTCTATTTCCAGATTTTTGAACATTAGGAGTAATAAAAACAAAATAGTCCCTGTCTCTAAGAACTTCCAGATTTGCAGAAACAGATAGTTTAGCCCCGGTTTGTAATTGAGAGAGCTTACCAATGTTTTTTAAGAAATCACCTGAGATCTGTGAATTTTTATAATACTTTTCAATGGCATGATGAAATATTACCCGCTGGACTGGCTCTGGTTTGCTGAGAAATCTTTTGCGATGAATTTTTCCATCTGTTAGAATAATATTTTCAGCGGCTAAATCTACAAGATGCCTGAATTCATTAGCCCTGGCAGAAACTTCCAAAATATTCTTTCGCCAGCCCGGAAACGTATTGTTTAACTCAGGAAACCAGTTATTCCGTAAAAAATTTCTGGCATAAGTACTCTCCTCATTGGTACTGTCAATTCTGTAAGGGATGTTAAACTGCTGAACAAATTCCATAATCTCTTTCTTTGAGACCGAAAGCAGCGGCCTGAAGAGTTCATCCTCAATAACCTTCATTCCGCTCCAGCCGGAAAGCCCGGAACCTCTTAGAATTCGTTGAAAAATCGTTTCTATTTGATCATCCTGATGATGCGCCGTAACAACAAAGTCTGCATCCTGATCCTTTTTCATATCAAAAAAAACTTCGTAACGGCGTTCTCTTGCCCAATTTTGAAAGTTTTCCCCTTCCGAATCTTCATAATCAAGACGAACAGAAAGGCATTCAAAATTCCAGAGCTTACAGATATCCTCTACAAGCTTTTGATCTTTATCCGATGCATCTCCCCTCAGCCCATAGTTACAGTGAACTACAAAAGTATCAATTCCAGCTCTGTTCAAGAGATAGAGAAGCGCCATAGAATCCGGGCCACCACTCACACCAAGAATAACACTTGGATTTTCAGGCAGAAACTTCTCGATCTCTTTCTGAAATTTTATAACTACCGGGGATAATTCGTATCTGCTCATAAGAGAATTTATTGACATCCATCTGCTCATTCAACATCAATAATTCACCTTTATCATTCAAACCGATAAATTTAAATAATCCGGGCTGAATCTCATTATAGATTGTGATGTTTACCCACTCTCCATACCCGATAAGTCTGTTATTGATTTCTCTCAGATGATGTTGATCAAATTTATGCCATCTATAGTAGGATTGCTCTGTTTCATTCAGAATTGCCGCTAACAACTCCTCACGCGAGAATGTTTTATTGGCTATCGATTTCATCGAAGTGGTTTTCTTGTCTATGGTTCTACTGAACACGGTTTGATTCACATTTAACCCTACTCCAACAAGCAATCGCTCTAAAACAGATCCACAGAATGATGTTTCCGTGAGAATTCCACCCAGCTTTTTGCCTTTGCAAATAATATCATTTGGCCATTTTACCTGTACCGGTTCATCGAGAAACTTTTCCAATGTTTTCGAAATAGCAACAGCAATTGAAAGGCTTAGCAGAGGCAGTCTGTTGCTTCCGGGAGGTTTAAAAAGCAACGTAAAGGTGAGATTCGAAAAAGGGGCAGCTTCCCATATACGTTCATACTGCCCCCTTCCATTTTTTTGTACATCAGCCAGAAATACAGCTCCATGCACCAATTTGTCTGATGGAATTGTCTTTACCAGTGAGTTGGTAGAAGCAGTTTGCTCAATGTAGTTAAAATCGGTACCAATCCAAGACGTAGATAATCTGTCGTGATACCTTTCTACATTAAAGCCTCTGGCCATATTTTATTTTCCTACTTCAACGACGCTATCTTCCGTTCCGAATTCATTTGGAATATAGTCATCAGCAGCATCATCGTTTTGCCATTTTTCACCATCTATAAGATAGCGGAAACGATATTTACTTTCAGGTTTCAGGCGCATGGTAACTTCCCATTTGTCTTTCTTCTTTTCCAGTTTATCTGCATTAAGATCCCAATCGTTGAAATCTCCAACGAGTTGTACTTTTTTGTCTGCCCACTCTTTTGGAATAGCAAAAGTTACTTTGCAAACTGTTCTTTTTGGTGTGAATGATTTTTGTAGCATTGTACTAAATGGTTTGTGAATAATTAAGGACAAGTAAAGTTACTTAATTATATTTCGATAATAAATATTTTTAACATATTAATATTAGCAATTAAATATTATTACCTAATTTTATTAATCTTTTTACAGAATAAATTAATTTTATTTCTCTTGGTAGCGTTTTCCAGTTTAGCTTAAGACAAATAAAAGTGCTTACACCCTTATTAATTATGTTTTTTTGAATTAGACATTCTTTGAAATAGTCTAAACTATATGAGAAAACACGTTTTAATAGAACCTCCACTCATCAAGAAGTGCATGAACTTCAAGCAGTTCTTTAGCCATTAATATTTTTTCAGATAAAAATCTCATGTCAGTGAGATTATTTTTGCATAAAACGGCTTTAACCCTTGGAATTGAGCTTGAGTTCATGCTTAAATCATTTATTCCCATTCCAAGCAGGCAGGCCGCTGCTTCTGGCATGCCGGCCATTTCACCACAAACAGCAACAGGAATTCCGGCATCATCAGCAGCATCTTTAGTCATTTTGATTAATTTCCAAACCGCAGGATGAAAGCTGTCAAACAGATGAGCAATTTTCTCATTTCCCCTGTCAACTGCCAATGTGTACTGAGTCAGGTCGTTGGTGCCAAGGCTGAAAAAATCGGCCTCTTTTGCAGCTTCTGCAGCCATCAAGGCGATACTGGGTACTTCTACCATTATTCCAATTGGTATGTTTTTATCATACGCAATACCGGATAATTCAAGACTTTTTTGAACTTCACTGCAGAATTTTTTTACTGTGCGGATCTCTTCAATGCGTGAAATCATTGGTATCAGAATTTTAATACGGCCTGGGTGAATACCTCCAACTCTGTAGATAGCTTCAAGCTGACGTTTAAGCAGATTTTGCTTATCCAGAAGCATTCTTATACCACGCCAACCTAAAAAAGGATTGGATTCACCTTCGGATCCTTCAATCAGCTTATCACCACCTGCATCAAATAACCTGATTGTTACTGAATCGTTATTAACCGATTCAACCACGTTATTATAAAAATCGATCTGATCCTCAACTTCAAAATCGTCCGTTTCAAATAGAATGGTCTCCGTTCTTAATAATCCTATCCCAGTGGCTCCGTGGCTGCCTAATTTTGGAAGTTCTTCCAGGAATTCAACATTTGCCCTTAACTTAAATTCTGATCCACACTTTGTTTTATCCGGCTTTTGTGACCATTCAAGTGCTTTTTGAAACCGGCCAATTTCATCCTCTCTCCTCTTTTCATACTCATCGATTTGGCGGCGGGTGGGCCGTAGAATTACCTGCCCTGTTGAACCATCAATAATTGCGCGATTCCCCCTGGTGATATTGTAACGATCCCAATGCGCATTGATTACACAAGGTATGCCAAGAGATTGCGAAAGAATTACCGCATGCGAGGTAAATCCGCCCTTTTCCATCACGATGCCACCAATGTTTATGTGGCTTAGCTTAACCATGGCTGTTGGGGATATATCATTTGCAAAAACTATTTCCCCTGCCTGTACATCAAAGATTCGCTTTTTTTCTTTTGTAGCCTGTATTAAATCATCACGTACGGATACAATATCGATGGTGCGTTCATTTGCCCATTTCGCATCTGCCGCCTCAAGCAACTGAATGTAATCGTTATAGGTACTGAAAATTGCATACTCAACTGAACTGAGTTCTTTCTCTATTTTTTTTGTGATCAGTTTTTCAACTTCAGGATCGTTCAGTGTTTGAATCTGAGCCTCTATTATTTCACCGAGATCAAAATCATCCGGAAGCTGTTTAATCTTTTCGTACTCATCTGTTACAATCTTTTTTGCATTCTGATATTTTTCAAGATGAGCCCGGACCTCTTTATTCCTGATCTTTTCCGGGTGTACAGGTTTATTGTCATCGGCAAGTATCCAAATTTTGCCAATACCTATCCCTTGTGCAGCCGGACGACCCGATAAGACTTTTGGCTGAAGTTCTTTCATAACTGCTGATTGTTAAACTTATTCTCAAACAACTCCACTACAGTTTTTAGTGCTTCTTCCTCATCATCACCATCAAAAATCAGCTCCATTTCTGCACCATACTCAGCAGCGAGCGTCATCACACCAAGTATACTTTTACCATTTACACTGTATCCATACATTTTTATGGTAAAATCTGACTTATATCTTGATGCTGCTTTAACAAGTACTGAGGCAGGACGGGCATGTAAACCCGCTTCGTTTTTAACTTCTACAATTTTCGAGACCATACAGATCAGAAATATTTTATTAGCCGGGTATACTGCATAAATGCGCAGCAGTAGCTGAATTAATAAATAGGATTATATAACTATCGCCGGCGGGATACCTCTACTCTTCTCAGAAAAGTTTTAGCATTACAGCGTTAGCTATTGAGATAAAGATACTGTAAAGAACAGCCCACCAAAAACCTTTTATGCTAAAACCATCGATTAATTTGTCAATGATCATTAATATCCAGGCATTGATTACAAGAATAAAGAGGCCGAGTGTAAGAATTGTTAACGGAAGAGTTAAGATGAGTATAAACGGTTTAACAAGTGTATTTAAAATGGCAAGCAGAATGGCAACACCAACAGCGGTTAAAAAACTTTTTACTTTCACGCCCTCAAGCAGGTAGGCACCTAAAAATATTACTATGCTATTGATAAGAAGTATTTTTAACATCCCATATTCGTTTGTTCAAATTTACTATTATTACGCAAATTTTTTCTGAAGGTTACCATGAAATGGAAACACATTTCTGATTTTAGCGCTCTTTCACCCTTTGAAGTTTATAAACTATTAAAGCTTCGGCAAGATGTGTTTATCATTGAGCAAGAATGCATTTACGAAGATATCGACACTATTGATTTCGATTCGGAACATGTAATGCTGTTTGATGTTGAGAAATTAGTGGCTTATTCAAGGCTTGTACCGCCGGGGATTAAGTTTGATGAATACTCCATCGGCAGAATTATAGTTGATGCTACCTACCGCGGCAAAATGCTTGGGCGAGATCTTGTAAAAAAATCAATCGAAATTTTGGAAGAGAAAGGCGTTAAGTCGATACGAATAGAGGCCCAGGAGTATCTGCTAAACTTTTATACATCTTTAGGTTTTGAAAAGGTAAGCGACAGCTATCACATTGACGGAATTCCGCATGTGCAAATGGTAATAAAAACAGTTTAAATTACTGTGATTATTTTGCTTCTATCCTGTAAAAGCAACGATAATAATTACAACGATAAGAGCAACTTTAAAAAGAACCGTTTTCCAATTTTTCATCGAGAAACAAGCTGTAGAATGGATCTGTTATCTGTAGATGTATTTGCTAACAGTTTACTTCAGTTATCCACATTCTGTTAGTTATCCTGATGATAGTTATTTTTTTACAAAGATGCTCAATTTATTCTAAAAATAATCGATTTTTGTTTACAGTTGAATAATTACTGTTAAATCGAGCAAAGGTTATCCACATTTTAGATTTTTTTGTTGGTAAGTCGTTTTGAATTACCAACCACATTGATCGAACTCATTGCCATCGCAGCCTCAGCCAGAACCGGATGCATCCAGCCTATTACCGCAACGGGAATCATTACAACATTGTAGAAAAATGCCCAAAAGAGATTCTGTTTTATCTTTTTGAATGTCTGTCTGCTGAGATTTACAGCCCGAATAATAACTTCAGGATTCCCATCAACCAGGATAATTGATCCGGATTCAATTGCAATATCGGTCCCTGTTCCCAAAGCTATGCCAACATCTGCCTGAGTAAGAGCGGGTGCATCATTTACGCCATCCCCCACCATGGCAACAATTTCACCATCATTTTGCAGTTTTTTTATGATATTCGCCTTCTCATCCGGTTTAATTCCTGCAAAAACTTTTTTTATTCCAATCTCATCTGCAATTTGTTTAGCCACCTCTTCCTGATCTCCCGTTAACATTACCGATTTATAAGCCATCTGATGAATTTTTGTAATCATCTCTTTTGACTGGGGTTTTAAACTATCCGATATGGCTGCAATTGCAACTACATCATCATCTATCGCAATAAAAATTGTTGTATATCCTTTGCCCGACAGTTTGCCTGCCCTCTCTTGCGCTTCATCTGATATATGATGCCCCAAATGGTTCATTAATGCCCTATTACCGGCCGTAAGATTCCTGCCATTAGCCTTACCTGTAACACCCATTCCAGTATAGGAGGTAAACTCATCCGTCTCATATAGTTCATCAGCTCCAACATAGTTAGTGATAGCTTTGCTGATTGGGTGTTCAGAAAGATTTTCAACTGACGAAGCAACTCTTTTGACCTCATCTTCTGCTTCTGATTTTCCAAGGTGTATCCACTCGGTAACTTCCGGTTCGCCTTTGGTAAGGGTGCCGGTTTTATCAAATACAAATGTTGTTACTTCCTGGAGCCTCTGTATTGCCTCTCCTTTTCTGATTAATATCCCATTTTCTGCTCCCATACCGGTGCCTACCATTAATGCTGTGGGTGTGGCAAGCCCTAAAGCACAAGGACATGCAATCACAAGCACTGCCAATGAAGCAAAAAATGCCTGGCTAAGTGTGTTCAAATCCGTAATAATCCACGGAATGTAAGGCTCGGCCATTGTTAATAACGGCTGAAGTGAATCACCAAAAAACCACCACATAAGGAATGTAAACAGTGATAAAAGAAGAATTACCGGCACAAAAACCGCAGTTACTTTATCTGCAAACTCTTGTATAGGTACTTTAGAACCCTGCGCCTCCTCAACCATGGCAATAATCCGGTTCAAGAATGAATTTTCACCAATTTCTTTAACCTGCACCCTGATTGTACCCTCTGTATTTATGGTACCGCCAACAACCTGATCTCCTTTCTCTTTTACAACCGGCATCGATTCTCCGGTAATCATTGCTTCATCTATGGAGCCTTTTCCATCAACAACGGTGCCATCTGCCGGAACTTTTTCACCTGGGCGAATAATCATAACATCATTAACGTTTAGATTTTTGATGTCAATCTCCTCCTCTTTTCCATTGATGATAACTCTGGCACTTTTTGCTTCGAGAGTCAGCAGCTTGGTGATGGCATCCGATGCACTTCCTCTTGCTTTCGTTTCGATGTATCGCCCGGTAAGATGAAAGGCCATGATCATAGCAGCAATTCCGGCAAAACTATAGAAAGGTGATTCAATCAATCCCAATTCATGTCCCAGTGCAACAAACCCTGTAATGAGAGAGGCAACCGTTCCGATGGCTATCAACACATCCATATTTGGAGAGAGAACCCTTGAAGAGCGGATGGCACTGAGAATAGTAGTATAGCCAGGGCCAGCAATAACATATGCGGCACCGGCGGTCATGGCAATTTCCATCACAAGATGTGAGGTAAGATGGATTCCCAACACCATGTCAACAAACATCCATACCATTAACGGGATGGTAACCACCCAGCTCTGAACCATTTTTTTTCGGGCAGATTCAAATTTCTCAGAATCCCGTTTACGCTTCTCTTCTAATCGGTTGGGTTCATTCGCGGATTTTTTTTTTAAGGAATATCCGGTTACTTCTACCCGTTTGATGATCTCTTCTTCTGACAAAGAGTGATCATCAAGCTCAACAACAGCGGTTTCCGTAGCAAGATTTACGTTTGCCGAAGAGACCCCATCTATAGATTGAATTGTTTTTTCAACGGAAGACGAACAACCTGTACAGTGCATTCCGCCAACAAGGAATGTTACAGTTTTCTTCTTTGGTTTTTCCACGCTAAAGCCTGCCCGTTCAACGGCCTCTTCTATCGTTATGTCATCAACTCCATTACCAGAGAATTCCACCACGGCTTTTTCAGTTGTTAGCTGAACATCAGCAGATGAAACTCCATCAATTTTTTCGATAACTTTCTTTACACTGTTTGTGCATCCCGCGCAGTGCATGCCTGTAATTATGTATGTTTTTTTCATGATGATCTAACTTTGATTTCATCATAAAGTACATGGATCAGAAATGGAACCCATCACGGGATTGGCAACCAAATGTGTAAAACTTTTGGTTATATTGTATCGAGGTGTTTCCGCTGGTTCTTCTTTAAAGCGAGATATTGAGAAACTGTTTGGCCTGTAACTTTTTTAAATTGATTGGATAAGTATTGAACACTGCTGTATTTAAGTTTCCAGGCAATTTCACTTAGCGTGAATGTATTAAAACTGAGTAGTTCCTTAACACGTTCAATCTTCAATTCAATCAGATAGCTCTCAATGGTTCTTCCCTGCTGATCTGAAAATACCTTACTAAGATACGAGTAGTTGTAGTTTGTATTCTCTGTTACAAATGCAGATGGTTTTAACGGATTTGAGGTGCTTTCGAGATGATTAAGATACCGGATCATGGCCGATTTTACGAGATTAACCAGTTCCGTTTCCCGATCAAATATCAGCTCAAATCCGCTTTTATCCAGCCGGGATCTGAGTTCTTCTATTTCATCTGCTTTCAATTTGTTTTCAAGCTCAACCCTGCCAAGTTCGATATGACTGGCAGGCAGGTTCATCTCCTTAAAGATGCCTTCTACAGCATCGATGCATCGGGGACAAACCATATTGTTAATACCGATTTTCATCGAATTTGGGTTAGCAGATTATTCAACTGTAACACTTTTTGCAAGATTTCTGGGCTGGTCTACATTACAACCCCTGTTCACGGCTATATAATATGAGAGAAGTTGCAGCGGTATCACTGTTAACAACGGTGAAAAACAATCTTTCGTTGTGGGAATAGAAATGTGGAAATCAGAAATATCTTTCACATCGCTGTTTGCATCGTTCATGATTGAAATAATCCTTCCTTTACGCGCTTTCACCTCTTCAATATTTGATATCATTTTGTCATTGGTGTGCTCAGTAGCGGCTATAACAAGTACAGGCATCATCTCGTCGATCAGCGCTATAGGGCCATGCTTCATCTCTGCGGCAGGATAACCCTCGGCGTGGATATAAGAGATCTCTTTGAGTTTTAGAGCCCCTTCAAGAGCAACTGGAAAATTGTAGCTTCGTCCCAGATAAAGGAAATTCGGAGCATAGGTAAACAGACTTGCCATTTTCTGAATGGGTTCGTCGGTATGCTCTAAAATATATTCAACTTTTGATGGAATCTTAAGAAGCTCTTCAATATACATTTTCATCTCTTCATCACTCAGAACGCCTTTTCGCTTTCCTACCGCAAGAGCCATCATAGTAAGAACTACTACCTGGGCTGTAAATGCTTTTGTTGAAGCCACTCCAATTTCGGGGCCTGCATGGGTAAACACACCTGCATCTGTATCTCTTGAAATTGTTGAACCAACCACATTACAAATTCCCAGTACTAAAGCACCTCGATTTTTAGCTTCCTTCATAGCCGCAAGTGTATCAGCTGTTTCACCGCTTTGTGAGATCACAAGCAGTACATCTCCTCTTCCAATTAGAGGGTCCCGATAGCGAAACTCAGATGCATACTCTACCTCAACCGGTAACTTTGCAAGTTCTTCAAAGAGATATTCGCCAACCAACCCGGAGTGCCAGCTGGTTCCGCACGCTGCTATTACAATTCTGCGGGCATGCACAAGTTCATCCATTACATCTTCAATACCGCCAAGCTGAATTGAATTTGTCTCTTTTACTACACGGCCACGCATACAGTCAGCAATGGATCGGGGCTGTTCAAAAATCTCTTTTAGCATAAAATGCGGGTACCCTGCTTTTTCAATCTCCTCAAGACTGATGGCAAGTTCATGCACCTCTTTTGTCAGAACCACATCATCAATCGTCTTCACTTTGTAATTATTTCTGGTAATAGAAGCCATTTCTCCATCATCCAGATAGATCACTTTATTAGTAAATTCAACAATTGGAGAAGCATCAGAAGCGATAAACATCTCGTTATCACCTATTCCCAAAAGCAATGGAGAGCCTTTCCTTGCGATAAAGATTTTTTCGGGGCTTTCTGTATGAATTATTGCAAGGCCATACGTACCTACAATCTGCTTGAGGGTTAACTGGATCGCCTCCTCAAATGATACATCTTTTGATTTGTTATAGATCTCCTCAAGTAAGAGCACTAGCACCTCAGTATCGGTTTGGCTCTGAAAAGTTTTGCCCCGATCAATCAACTGTTTTTTTAGCGTTGAATAGTTTTCAATAATTCCATTATGTACGATGGCAATTTTACCATCCTCGCTTACATGCGGATGCGAATTCACATCATTGGGTTCACCATGTGTGGCCCACCGCGTATGCCCTATCCCCATACTTCCACTGAGATTATTCTCCTCAAGCAGTTTTGAAAGCTGATCGACCTTGCCTTTACACTTTTTCATTTGCAATGAACCATTAATCAGGGCTACTCCGGCAGAATCGTACCCCCTGTATTCAAGCCGTTTTAAACCTTTTATTAATATCTCTGATGCATTTCTGTCTCCTATATAGCCTACTATTCCACACATAATCTTTACGCTGACACTATTTGTTTAAATTGAGTAATTTAATGCAGTTATAATTTTGAACCTTCATTAAGTTTCCGGCATATTTGATAGTACTAAAATCCCGGTTCAGAAGTAGTAATAATTTAACAACATACAATCAGAAAAAAAGAATCAATTCACAAAGATGAAAACTTCCTGCTGCTTTTTTGAAGATGACTTTCTCGAAAACTTCCACCCCTTAACACTTACCAGGCCCGTTTTCGACCTCAGACTTGGGATACTGACACTTGGGGAGAAATGGGCAGCCGCTCTCGGAATGTATTCACATCAAATTGGCGGCAAACTTAGAGAGCATTTGAAAGGAGTATTTCATGAAGTTAAAGCCACTGACAATCATGATGGTATGCTTTGGATCAATCCAAGGTTTCTTCCCAACTCATATCTTATCAAACAGGTAAAAGATTTATCTGTAAACGAAGGTATAACTTCGAATAATCAGCTTATTATGGCGAAAGTAAGCCCGGAAATTCACAAAAACTGGCTGAAGAGGGAAATTGATTCCGGGCAAATCAAAACATTTTCAACCAGCGCGGATTTACAATCCATTGATTACAGCTGGGAGTTATTTCAGGAAAATGGACAACAAATCAAATGGGATATTGAGATGTTGGGCCTTAAACCAATTACTGATTCAAAAGCTTTTCCTGATTCGAGATTAATCAATCCAAATAACATTTTTATTGAAGATGGTGCAAAAATTGAACCCGGCGCAATACTTCTGGCCGAAAAAGGCCCTATCTATGTTGGAAAAAATGCCATCATCATGGCAAACTCAGTTGTTCGGGGTCCTTCAGCTATTTGTGAAGGTTCCGTGGTAAAAATGGGGGCTAAGATTTATGAAGAGACCACCATTGGGCCGGTATGTAAGGTGGGCGGGGAAATTGCCAATGTTATTTTTCACTCCTACTCCAATAAATCTCACGATGGATATGCTGGCAACTCCGTTTTTGGCCAGTGGTGCAATCTTGGAGCAGATACAAACACTTCTAACCTGAAGAATAACTACAGCACCGTAAAGGTTGCGAATTGGAACTCCAATAAAGTGGTTGATACAGGGCAGCAGTTTATTGGCACTATCATGGGTGATCACAGCAAAACCGGTATTAATTCTATGCTAAGCACCGGAACTCTTTGCGGGGTCTGCTGTAATCTCTTTTCCGATAAATATCCGCCAAAATTTGTACCCTCATTCAGTTGGGTAAGTGGCAACGAAATTGTACCCTACCATTTTGAAAAAGCGATTGAAGCGATGGAACGGATGATGCAGAGGCGCTCTGTTGCACTTACACCACGTTACAAAAATATGATGAAAGCCATTTTTGATTCAACCAGTTTCTGATCTAAATTTTCTGAAGCAGCTCACCGGAGTTCCTCAGTTTTTGTCAAGTGAAACCAATTAAAAATATGAATTGATGCTTCAGCGATTGTTAAGCCTGCCCAGAGTCGGTTTGTATGCAGGGATCGTACTCTTCGTTTTGATGTTATTCCTTCCCTCGCCCGAAGGAATGAATGATGTAGCCTGGAAAACAGCTGCCGTTGCGGTTTTAATGGCAGTCTGGTGGATCACGGAAGCAATCCCCATAGCAGCAACTGCACTGTTACCAATTGTTCTTTTCCCCATTCTTCAGGTTGCTCCCATTGGTGATACAACGGCTCCATACGCAAATCCACTGATATTTCTTTTTATGGGTGGATTTATCATTGCAATCGCCATGCAATCATGGAATCTGCACAAACGCATTGCACTCAATATTGTGAATTTTGTGGGTGTAAAACCCTCATCTATCATCATTGGATTTATCATAGCGAGTGCATTTCTAAGCATGTGGGTTAGTAATACAGCAACCGCTTTAATGATGCTGCCTATTGCTATTTCTGTGCTCCAAATAGTTAACAAAAACCGAAGCGGAGAACCCGTTCCTGTAACAAATTTTGAAATTGTACTGGTACTGGCAATTGCATATGCCTGCAACATTGGTGGTATTGGTACTTTGATAGGAACCCCACCCAATGCATTGATGGCTGCATTTATGCTTGAGAATTTCAACGTTGAAATTGGCTTTGCAGAATGGATGCTTGTTGGATTACCTCTTGTACTGATAATGCTGCCTGTAATGTTCCTGCTTTTAAGTCGTGTGATTTATCCAATCAAGCTAAAAGAACTTCCCGGTGGCCGGTCTGTAATAAGTTCTCAACTTGAAGATTTGGGAAAGATGACTGCACCGGAATTTCGGGTTGCCATCGTTTTTGGGACTACGGCTTTGCTGTGGATGACGCGTCCGCTCTTATCCGATTATCTTCCGGGACTTTCAGATGCCGGTATTGCCATTACTGCCGGTGTTATACTTTTTTTGCTGCCAAATGGGTTAAAAGAAGGAAAAAATATCTTGATATGGAAAGATTTGAAAGAACTCCCTTGGGGTATACTCATTCTGTTTGGAGGCGGTTTAAGCCTTGCAATGGCGATTACATCATCCGGTCTGGCAATCTGGATTGGTGAGACTGTTAGCGGTCTCGAAGCACTGCCACTTGCCCTCTTATTGTTTCTTGTTATATCAATTGTTGTATTTCTTACTGAGATCACAAGTAATACAGCAACGGCCGCAGCATTTCTTCCAATACTCGCATCCACGGCAATAGGTATCGGCCAGGATCCTCTTTTCTTCGTTATTCCGGCTGCAATTGCTGCAAGCTGTGCATTTATGCTACCAGTGGCAACTCCACCCAATGCCATTATCTATGGAAGCGGAAAAGTTTCCATACCTCAGATGGCCAAAGCGGGATTAATGCTAAATATTATTGTATCTATACTATTAACTCTGGCGTGCTACACCCTGTTTGCCTATGTATTTGGTATTGAACCAGGTGTAATACCGGCCTGGGTTAATTGACAATATTATAAAATCATTAATTACTGCTTTCCCATTTTGTAAACCCTTCAATCGAGTCGTACTCTGCCAGGCCCAGTTTATCGTAAACATTAGCGGTTTGAATGGTGCGCTCATCTACAATCATCCAAAACTCACGGCTCATACTGCCCGGAAATTTAGGCTGATCTTTTTGTGATGCATGTTTGAAAATTGCCCTGCGTTTTTTCAGACGTTCTCCCGGACTTAATGGAACCGCCATATCGATATCACTCACATCCCAATCCTGCCAAACCCCTCTGTAAAGCCAAACATTACAATCTTTTGCCCATGAATCATTTTTGAACTTGTACAATGTTTTTCTGATAGCATCCCAACAAATTCTGTGCGTTCCGTGCGGATCAGAAAGATCCCCTGCGGCATAAATCTGGTGAGGTTTAATTTTTAAAATCAGATCTTCAATCAGTTTAAAGTCCTCCTCTTCGAGATCATTCTTTTGGGCCCTTCCGGTTTCGTAAAACGGCATATTCAGAAAATGAATGTGTTCATCGGCAATCCCCGAATACCGGCATGCTGCACGCGCTTCGGCCTGCCTGATATTCGTTTTAATTCTCAGCATCAGATCTGAATCGATTCCCCCGGGATCTTTTTTATCTACTGATTCCATCAGAATCTCAAATAACTTCTGCTCTTTTGGCTGATCACTATGAAGTGAAACTAAATCTGCATATCGCAAAGCTTCATCATCATATACCGATAAATTTCCTGACGTTTGGTAGGCTACATGAACTTCATGCCCATGCTCGGCAAGTCTCATCATTGTACCACCCATGGAAATAACGTCATCATCCGGATGAGGAGAAAAAATGAGAACTTTCTTCGGAAATGGGTGTGCTCGCTCAGGCCGGTTTGTGTCATCTGCATTGGGTTTTCCACCGGGCCAGCCTGTGATGGTATGCTGTATCTGATTGAACACCCTGATATTTACATTATATGCCGGTCCATGATCGGTTACAATATCACTCATTCCATTGTGATTGTAATCCTTATCCGTAAGCTTAAGTACAGGTTTACCAATCAACAAACTTAACCATGTAACCGCTTTGCGGATCGATTTATCATCCCACTTAACAGGGCCAACAAGCCAAGGAGTTTTCCTCCGGGTTAATTCCGACGAAGCAGCTTCATCCAGAATAAAAACAGTATTTTCATGTTCCTGCAAAAATGTAGCCGGAATTTGATCTGTAATCTCACCTTCTACTGTTTTTTTGATGATTTCGGCTTTCGCTTCGCCCCAGGCCATCAAATAAATTTTCTTGGATTTGAGAATCGTGCCAACTCCCATAGTAATTGCACGTCGTGGTACCTGCTCTTCACCGAAAAATGCTGCGGCAGCATCTGCTCGTGTTAATTCATCAAGTGTTACAAGACGGGTTCGGGTTTTTTTTAACGAACCGGGCTCATTAAATCCCACATGCCCCGTTCTGCCAATCCCCAAAAGCTGAATATCCAGCCCTCCGGCTTCATCAATTTTTTGCTCATACTGCATGCAGTATTCATAAACATCTTCCCTGTCAAGAGTGCCATCGGGTATGTTGATATTCACTCTGGGAATGTCGATATGGTCGAACAGATACTCATTCATAAACCTCACATAACTCTGAAGTTCCTCAGGCTGCATGGGATAGTATTCATCAAGATTGAAAGTGATTACCCTCTTGAAACTCAAACCCTCTTCTTTATGCATCCTTACAAGTTCTCTATACACTTTTACCGGGGTTGACCCTGTAGCAAGACCCAAAACCGTATTTTGACCAATTTGATTACGGGCACTGATCAAACTGGCAATTTCCGA
>JAFIES010000033.1 GCA_020832415.1 Balneolaceae bacterium
GAAATACCCAAAAAGTAAAAAGTGTAAAAATGAATACCGTTACAAGTGAAATCCTCCAAAAAGCCCGGATGCGCTGCTCATCAGAATTGTAAAAGATGGATTTCATGGTATAAGTGGTATATTTTAGCATATAAACATTTATGAAGTGAAATTGAGAACACTTCAAACTTGTTGATACAGTACGTTTGATGAGCAGTAAAGAGCAAACAAAACCAATTTACAGTTTTATTTATGGTTAACAGAGTAGCATTTTTTGCAGGCAAAGAAGTGGTTGAAGACTATTACAGCTTGAAAACCAAAAAAGAGGTGATCTTTGAGCCATCCTATAACATCGCTCCGGGAAATCAACTACCCGTGATTCTAAAAAATAACGAAACGAATGAACTGGAAATAAAACGAGTACGATGGGGTGAAACAAGTGAATCTGATCGTAAAGATCTTTCAATCTATAAAGATGATCTGAAAAGCTTTTTAAAAACCAAGAAAACCAGGAGATGTGCAGTACCTATGAGCGGCTTTTACATCTGGAAAAAAGACGACCCCAACAAGCAACCATTTTTCGTGCGCATGCTGAATGATAGTGTGATGTCTGTCGCGGGATTTTATGATTACGAGTATGATACGGTAACACTGGTAACATCAGATTCGAACACCTTAATACAACCCATGACGGAGCAGATGCCGCTTCTGTTAGATCGTTCTCTATCAGAAGGCTGGGTGGGAGATAATCTTAACACGGAAGAACTTATTACACGTTCAAAAGATCTCTACATGTTAACAGATTTGTCTGTGTTAAAGGTGAGTAAAAAAGTAAACGACCTGAAAAATAACGACCCTAAACTCATTCAGCCTATTCCGAAGTAAAAGAAACAGAGAAATGGGGTGCAATAATCAGAGAGTAGACCGTTATAATCTTACTACTTTTTTTAAAGTTGAAATAGTGATATTTTTACTCTCTTTGCAATAAATCGATAGATCAAAAAAATTATGCTTTACGGAATTATTATTTCATTCATTACACTAATCTGCATTTTGTTAATTGTAGTAGTGCTCTTACAGCCCGGACAAAAAGAGGGACTTTCCGGTGGTTTGGCGGCAGGTATGGCAGGTGGTGCATCCATGGGAGCTCGCAGAACAGCCGATCTGTTATCCAAAACTACGGCAATACTGGCTACCCTTTTCCTGAGTTTAAGTGTACTGGCTAACTTTGCCATCGACAGAGGAGGTGCAACACAAAGCACCATTCAGCAGAGTGGCTTTGGCGGCGAGCCAATAGAGCAGATGGATTTTACAGCACCTTCACAAACTGAAAGTGCCGTTCCTCAGCAAGAAGATTTTGAGATAGAAGACTAATCTCAATTCGAAAACAGAATTTTAAAAGAAACCCCGGCGAGAGACTCGTTCGGGGTTTTTTTATTGAGTACAGTTTCCCTAAACCCAGGGGCTTTGATTACTGGCGGATGCAATCTTAGCCGCATCGATTGCTATTACAAGCTCTTCATTTGTTGGTACTACATAAATTTCCGTGGAAGAGCTGTCGGTACTTATTTTTGTAATCTCACCGGGTTTAACATTTTCGTTTCGCTCCTTATCTAACTCAATTCCAATTCCCTCAAGGTTTTCCAGGCCTTTGGCTCTGATGTAAGCAGAGTTCTCACCAATTCCGGCAGTAAAGAGTATGGCATCGCAACCATTTAGAGTAGCCATGTACGAGCCCACATATTTTTTGATGTTGTAACAAAATACATCAATGGCCTGCTGACAGCGCCGGTCTCCATTGTTGGCTTCAGAAATCAGATCTCTCATATCACTTGCATATCCGCTGAGACCGAGCAATCCGCTATGCCTGTTGAGCATGGAGTGTAAACTATTGAGCTGAAGCTCTTCTTTTTCAATGATATAGAAAAGGATGGATGGATCGAGATCTCCACTGCGGGTACCCATTACCATTCCGGAAAGCGGGGTGAAGCCCATGGATGTATCAACGGAATCGCCACCACGTATAGCTGCAATGGACGCGCCGTTGCCCAGGTGGCAGGTGATCACTTTCGTATCGTTTTTAGGAATATCCGTTAGCTTGTAGAACTGACGGCTGACATAGTAGTGAGATGTTCCGTGGAAACCGTAACGTCTGATCTTATGGCGCCTGTATAACCGGTTTGGAATTCCGTACAGATAAGCGTGCGGCGGTAAAGAGTGGTGAAAGGCTGTATCAAAAACGGCCACATGCGGAATATTTGGCAGGCGCTCTTCAGCTGCCTGTATACCTTTCAGGTTTGGTGGATTATGGAGTGGTGCAAGATCAAACGCCTGTTCAATGGCATCTTTCACAACATCATCAATCAGAACGGAATCTTTAAACATTTCGCCCCCATGAACAACCCTGTGGCCAACGGCTTTAATATCATCAGGAGATTTGATGAATTCATTACTCTCATCCAGCAGATAGTTCATAATCTCCTGCAGGGCATCACTGTGATTCGCTACAAATTTTGTGAGTTTGGTTTTTGTATCGTTGGCCGGTTCATGTTTTATGATGGATGTTACCGCACCGATTCTCTCCACGATACCTCGGCAAACTTCACTCTCCTGTTCGGTTTCTATGAGGTTATATTTCACGGATGAGCTGCCGCAGTTAATTACAAGTACAAGCATAAGTCAGTTTTGTTAGTGTAGTTTCGTTCGGGTGAGTATGGGCTTATTTTAGCCGTTCATCCCGTATAATTGGTTTAAGAATATGTTCAAGTCCGTTGATTTTTACTTCGTGCATGGTTGCAAGATATTGCCCTAAACTGCCGGAGGGATACCCTTTTCTGTGTATCCATTCAAGATAAAAAACAGGAAGCTCTGTTATAAATCTTCCTTTGAAGCGCCCGTAAGGCATGCGTGCATTTACCAGCCTGATAAGGAAAGTGGGATCATACATCGTAAAAAACCGGCAAACACCTCGGAGAGGTAGGATGCCGGCTCATGGGTCAGTTTAAGTGATTTTGTTTAGAAGCGATATTCAGCGGCAACGGTTGACCGAATAGGCATCTCTTCCTTGGGCAGCATATAAACCTTGCTGCCGGTTTTGAAAGCTGTGATGGATAGCCAGTTCAGAAGCTCAACATCTTTACCGTTTGGATTTGTGCTGTACTGCACGGTATGATTTTCCTCATCGTAGAAGCCCCATTTTTTCTCTCCCTTTGAGATGAAAATGGTTTGAGATTTACCCATTACTGTAGCTTCTACAATTTCAGCCAGGTTATTTGAAACCTTATCATTAGTCGCTTTTTTCAGATTTTCGAGTGATTTATACATATCACCGAGGAAGAACTTTTGAATAATTTCCCACCCTTTATCTTTAAGCTCTTTATCCTTGAGCTCATCCGGATTTCGTTTAACCACTTCATCCAGAGTTCGGTTGTAAGAATTTACCTTTTTGTAAGTGGCTATGTTCTCTGTAAGCCCGGTAAGAATCAGCGGGTCGTCATTCAGCTTCAGAACCTTGGTTATCTCATTTTCAATTTCACGATAGAAACTTTCAACAATAATCAGTTTATCCTCATCATTGGCTCCATGCCCGAAATAGACCGCCTTCTGGCCTCTGGAACCGGAGTGAAACTGAAGCTGTTTTTCCGGATCAATCTCAAGATAGTCTTCAACAGAGAGCGGAATATCTGCCGGTGTAATATCCTGAACTTCATTACGGGTGCATCGCAGCAATCGAATGTTCTGGCGGCTCACAGCTAGAACCGAAAACGACCCGTCCATACTTGTCATTGGCAGAAGTGGTGTTATCATAAAATGGTTGTTCACAAACACCTGTTCTTCTATTTCATACGGAAGTTTATAAATATCAAAACGGTCGGTTGAGATATAAACGGCAAGCCCTTTATCCAAATGCGACCAAAAGAGAGGTTTGTCGAGCAGTTGTCTGGCATTTTTCAGCAGATTATCTGCAAAGCCATTTTTAGAGTTGATTTCATTTATTTTTTCAGCAGCTTCTGACAGCAGGTTTTTAAAACGGATGGGATCTTGTTTTGATTCTTCTCCTTTTTTATGTGTTGGCAGGGTTATGGTTACTGAGACATCACTATTTTTTTCGATGAGTTCATGAATTGTTTTTTCGCTTACCATACCTATTCAATCCTGTTTCTTAATGTTATAATGTGCTTCTATAAAAAATAAAGAAAATATACCTTTAAAGGTTCCGATTTTATCAGAAGATTGGAATTCGGATGAAGAAGTAAATTTTTGTATATCATCAATCTACAACGATTATTATCAAAGCTTTAAAAGCTCATGAGTAAATTAACACTCCGGGGAATTAGGAACAGCCTTGGCCCGGGCCTCATAATGGCAGCCGCGGCAATTGGCGTTTCTCACCTTGTACAGTCGACCAGGGCGGGTGCAGAGTTTGGTTTTGCACTCGTATGGGCAGTAGTGCTGGCCAACTTTTTTAAATACCCATTTCTTGAGTTCGGGCCAAGATATGCCCTTGCAACCGGCAATAATATGATAGCAGGGTATGCCAAAATGAGCCGGTTTGCCATCTGGATTTTTATTCTTTTTACGGTCTCAACCATGTTTGCCGTTCATGCAGCTGTAACGATGGTAACCGCCAGCCTGGCCACCAATCTTACAGGTATAGATCTGCCAATTCTGTTATGGAGCGCAATCATCCTGACACTCTCGGTTCTATACCTGGTAAGAAACACCTATGCACTTCTTGATGTGGCCATAAAAATATTGATGACTATTTTAGCTTTTTCAACCATTACGGCCATGGTATTGGCATTTGTAAATGTGGGTTATCAGCCCAAACCCGATATTATTGCACCGGAAGTGTGGACCGTTTCGGGTGTGGCATTTCTGATTGCTTTGATGGGCTGGATGCCCATACCGATTGATGCCTCGGCATGGCAATCTATCTGGACGGTAGAACGCATGAAACAGACCGGCATCAAACCAAAGCTGAACGAGGTTCTGTTTGATTTTAACCTTGGCTATATTGGCGCCGCTGTGATCGCATTGAGCTTTTTAACACTTGGCGCTTTTGTGATGTACGGATCGGGGCAGGAGTTTGCAACGAGTGCTGCCGGCTTTTCAAATCAGCTAATTGAACTCTACACAAGTTCATTGGGAGAGTGGGCTTACATGATCATCGTAATATGCGCGTTCACAACAATGTTCAGCACTACACTTACGGTAACAGATACCTACCCCAGAGTGCTCACGCATATCATACGCACTCAAAAAAAATCACCCGAAGATATCACAGAGAAATCATCGCTCTATGCCTATTTACTTGTTGGAGTTAGTGCCGGTACGCTGCTGCTTTTGCTGATTCTGGGCGATCGTTTTCGCTTTTTAATTGATCTCGCAACCACGCTATCCTTCTTAACCGCACCGGTTTTGGCATTTATGAACCATAAATTAATCCATCAGCCCGAAGTGGAGGAATTGATGAGGCCGAAAGCGTGGTTGTACTGGCTGAGCATTTCAGGAATTATTTTTCTTACAATATTTGCTCTTATCTACCTTTATTGGATATTCTTTGTTTGATCTGATTCCATGCAAAAACACTCAATTTTACTCCTGGTTTTTCTATTCTGCTTTGCTGATGCAGCTCTTGCTCAGTTATATTCAACGCAGTACAGAGCTCCCGGCCAAAACTGGATGGAGATCAACACGGAGCGTTTCCGGGTGATCTACCCTGAGCGATATCAGGATGAAGCTTTTCGAACACTGGCAATCCTGGAAAGTGATTACCCGGATATCCAGGAACTGATCGGTGGAGAGCTTCGGAGATTTCCATTTATCATCAACCCGGAAAACGACCTTTCAAACGGATTTGTGTCGCCACTAAATTTTCGTTCAGAAATAGAACTTTCCCCCATTGTGGGGAAAACAATGAACCCCCGCTCGGGTGACTGGCTTGAGCTGGTAGTGCCGCACGAACTTGTCCATGCGCTTCATTTCAATGTAAATCCATTTTCTTTCACGCGAATAATGGGTCTGTTTTCGCCGGATGTACGCCGCTCGATACACAGTGCCGCACCTCTTGGTGTGTTTGAGGGGATTGCCGTTCATCATGAAAGCCATGGAACCATTCCGGGTGCAGGGCGGGGAAACCATCCGTTTTTCAGGAATCAGTTCAATGCTCATCTTGATACCCGCAGGGAGTGGTCGATGGGGCAGCTGCTGCAGGTAACAGATTTCACCCCGCCGTTCGATCGCCACTATATAGGCGGGTATGAGTTTACCAACTGGCTGCTGAATTCGTACGGGGACGAAACCATAAAAAAAGCGATCGATTTTCATTACAAGTGGCCATTTTTGGGATTCGGAACAGCACTGCGAAGAAGCACCGGCCTCTGGCCAAATCAGTTGTATGATATTTTCAGTGAAGAGAAAAATGCTGCGAAAAAAAGCAGGGTTGAGAAGATTGAAGGAGATCTTAATAATTTCCCTGTCGTAATACCTTTTTCCGGATCGTGCCTCAGGCAAAACCGGCCGCAGTGGCTCGATGCAGAAACAGTTTTGTTCTTTAACAGAGCGTGCAACAGAACATCAGGTTTTTATACATATCAGGTTGAGAAGAACCGGCCTGAACTGCTTCACGAAGTAACCATCACCTCAGATTATATCTACCATGTTGATTCTGATCAACAAACCATAACCTATTCCCGCTATTACGCAGACGCCCGATACGATAATCTCTTTATTGCAGATCTGAACAGATTCTACATTGAAACCGGCCGGTCTGAGCGTCTCTCAGAAAATGCCCGTCTCTTTTCCCCTGAAGTTGATGGAGATAAAATCTATGCCATGCAAACGGTTGCGAATGAGATGGAACTTGTGGCTATTGATAGTCGAACCAATTCAATCATAAACCAATATTCGAAACCGGAAAACTCATCAGTAGTTCAGGTAGCCGTAAACCCGCACAGGAAAGGTCAGGCAGCAGTTATCGGGAGAGTGAAAAGTGTGCAGGCGCTATGGTTTGATGATCTTGAAACAACAGAACGGCTTTTTGAAAGCTCTCCTACCGTTGTTTTTGAAAGCGGATCAGTGTACGATATCACCTGGCATCCAACCGAGGAAAAGCTGCTATTTGTAAGCGATCATTCCGGCACAATGAATATCTATGAATTTAATGTTCCGGAAAATTCAATTTCACAACTCACCTTCAGTCTGCATAATGCCTATGAGCCGGCCTACTCACCCGATGCAAAAACCATTGCCTTTGTTCAGCAGGATGTAAACGAACACAGGGTTCACCTGATGGAAACCGATACTGCAAATCGCCGGCATATTCCGGAAGCGGAATGGAGTATGAACAGTGAAATTGCCCGTGCGATGGAGAGGCCTCTGATGAACAGGCAGCTTGATTTTTCGCATGATGAATGGGAGCCGGAACCATTTAAAACCGGTTTAGGCTGGCTGAAACCCCGTTTTTGGGCGCCAGATATCGACAGGATTGGCGGTTTTGATCAGATTGGGGTTAATTTCGAAAGTGTGGATGTGATGAGTCGTCAATCGTATACGATGGATGTGAATCACTACGCCGACCGTGTGTGGGGAAATATTACCTATACCAACAAACGGTTTTTCCCCGGGTTTCAGCTCGAAGCATTTAACAGTCCGGCGCTGGCAGCTTTTAGGGTAGAAAGCGAAGATGAATCTGCGAATGATCAGTTTATTACCCTGATGCAGCAATCGCGCGGCGCATCATTAAAAGTGCCGGTTCGTTACAGGCTCCAAAGCAATGTTCGTTTCTCTTCCATTCTGATTGAGCCTCAATACTTCATCTCACAAATACGCTTTGTGGATCCGTTTCGGGAATCTACACCGGTTTCGGAATTTGGAACACGGCACACCATAGGGCTTCGGTCGGTGTTTAATTACAGGGTGCGGCAGTTCATACGCGACTTTCAGCCAAATAGCGGGCTAGTGCTCTTTGCAGAAGGGCGCTACGGGTTAAACAGCGATAGCATCAACATCGATGCGGGTCCGCTGAACACCGTTGGAAATTTAAGCCAGAGAAAAGGGTTCAGGGCGGGTGTCATCACATACGCGTCTCCTCTTTCAAGGTGGAACCAGTCGCTTAGAACTTCGGCACAAGTCTACTCACAAACCGCGGTTCCTGTGTTCAATGTGATATCGCAATATTCAGACAGCTTTTCTGAGATACCCTTACTGGGTGCTAATAATGTGGGGATTTTATCAAACAGATACACCATTCCCCTGTTCTTTCCTGATGATGGCGGGTTGCTGATCCCCGTGTACCTGTCGGGGGTTTATCTTGTGATGTTTTCGCAAACGGTTACGGATTTGAACAGCAGCGATCTGCTTGCGGCATCGCGTTCGGTTTACGGAATTGGCATCCGGTCGCGATTTCGATTGAGTAATATGGCAATTGATATCGGATTTTCAATCGGCTGGGAGCCAACAAGGAACCAGTTTACAGGATATTTTGGGGCATTTTAGTAATCCAAAATTCGTTTTATTTTAGCTATATCGAATTCTGGATCATCATCATTTTACGGGCAATTCAATAGAGAATATCGTTTTTCCATCCTCAGAAATAATCTGAAGTGATCCCCGGTGCATTTTGATAATATCATTCGTAATACTAAGCCCAAGTCCGGTTCCCTCCGTGCCTTTTTTGGTGGTAAAAAAGGGCTGCAAAATCTTGTTCTTAATCTCAGCTGGAATTCCCGGTCCGTTATCTTCAATTTCAAAAAGCACCTGATCCCGTTTCTGCCGTGTGCGAACGGTTAATTTTGGTTTGTAGCCGCTTTCGCCGTCTTGGGTTTTCGATTTTTCTCGCATTGCATCGAATGCATTATTGGTAAGATTCAGGATCACCCGGCTGATGTCTTCGGTTATCATTTTTACAGGTACAATCTTCTCATCAAAATTGAACTCTATGTCTATATCAATGGGATTGCTTGATGCTTTCATCCCATGAAAAACAAGGTTCACAGCCTCTTTAAGTACCCTGTTAATATTATCCGAAACCATTTCGTTACCGCTGCCCCGGCTGTGCATCAACATCGATTTTACAATTTTGTCTGCCCGGGAGCCATGTTCAAAGATCTTTTTGAGGTTCGCCTCCAGATCATCAAGAATTTCAAGCACAAGTTCCGGGTATTGCCCATTCTGATCTTTATTCGTTGATGCGGCAGGAGCGGCTATGTTCTTTACTTCTGTTCGTGCTTCATCAACCAGCTCAATGCTTACTTCAGAGAAATTGTTTACAAAGTTTAGCGGGTTTTTGATTTCATGCGCAATTCCCGCTGTTAGCTGGCCAAGCGATGCAAGCTTTTCCTGTTGTACAAGCTGTTCCTGGGTTTTCTTGAGATTTTCATGGGCTTTCTCAAGTTTGAGATGGGTGCTTTCAAGCTCGTGATACGCTGATTCAATTTCTTTGGCCTGTGCCAGCTCTCGCTCCCTGGTTTTTTCCCGTTCACGTAGAATAAGCCGCCGGCGCTGAACTCTGTCAACCACAAAAACACCGAGCGCAAACAGAATAAAGTAGATGGTATAAGCCCACCAGGTTCGCCACCATGGGGGCAGAACCGTAATAATTTTTATCTGATCCAGGCCGTCGCTCCAGAAACCATCCCTGTTGGAAGCCATCAGTCTGAAGGTATATTCGCCGGGAGGAAGGTTGGTATATGTTGTACTTCCTGATGTACCACCATATCTCCACAAATTATCAAACCCTTCGAGCTTGTAGCGATACTGATTTTTTGCGGGGCTTGCAAAATGGAGGGCAGCAAATTCGATAGTGATGGTTGTTATATCCGGATCAACTGTTATTACATCTGCCGTAAGCAGTGATTCTGAAATAGGGGCATCTTCACCCGGCATAATTTCCCGCCCATCAAGATAGAGCGCTGTAAATACAATATCGGGGGGAAGCGGGTTTGTTGTAATAAGATCCGGCGTGAAAACATTGAGTCCGCCCGCACCGCCAAAGTAAATATCACCGGATGCTCCGCGATGGTTCACTTTCGGATTGAAAATATTTCCCTGCAACCCGCGATCGTAGCCAAAATGAGTGATCTGCTCATTCACGATATTAAATTTTACAATACCATTGGATGTTGAAAGCCAAAGATTTCCGAATCCGTCGGATTGCATTCCCGCAATTTCGCTTGATGGAAGGTTGTGGGTTTCATTACTGTACCAAAGGATAATTTCACCCGAAACCGGGCTGAATTGACCAAACCCAAGGTTTGTAGAAATCCAGTACCGCCCGTCAACATCCTGATGGACGGAGTTAAACTGGCCAATAGTATTGTAACTTGCACTGCCGGGCGGTGATTGCAGCTCCAGTTTGTTTACAGAGATCGATTCATGATCAAGAACAAACAGCACATCTCTCTCAGCCTTGATGATCCAGACATTGCCGTCGCTGTCTGTATAGAGAGCCTGATTTTGATAGGATGGATTAAGCTCACTGTCCGGAAGTTCAACAGAGCTGATACGCTCAGTTGAGGGATTGATCCAGTGGAGATTTTCATTGGGTGTAAGAAACCAAACACGGTTACTGCCATCAGTTGCAAGCGCCTGAATATCATTGTTTGGCAGAGAACCGGTATCGTTAGGGTCGTTCTTGAAGCGTACCACCGAACTGCTTCCGGGCCGGATTCTGTTCAATCCACCAAATATGGATGTAGTACTTCCGCTGCCGGCCCAAATAGAACCATCCTGCGATTGTGTGAGCGCAAATATGTGAGGATGGCTCAGCTGATTGGTGACTGTTCGGCCTCTCGGTGCATCAAACGATGTGGTTCCAAATCTGTTCAAAATACGCCCATCTCTGTTCATCCTGACGAGACTGCTGCCCAGCATTCTGGTGCCAACCCAAAATGTGCCATCAGAAGATTCAAGTACAGATATTACCTCGTTGGTAGGCAACATATTCAGCATATTGTAGAGATGAAATCCTCCCCCATAAAGATCAACCCTGCTAATTCCGGATGCAAAATGAGCAATCCACAATACTCCCTGTCTGTCAATATATATTCTACTGTCGGAACCCGCACGAATGGGTAAAATACTGTGGGGATTTTCCGGATTGTGTCTAAAAATAGCAGTGCCACCCGTTTCGATTGTAACCTGGCAAAGCGATTCGGTGGTTTTTACCCAGATGTAGCCATCGCCATGCAGCTGAGCTTCGCGCAGATTTGATAAACACTGACTGTTTTGCACAGGAATACGCTGCCATGAATCTTCACCCGATGCTTTTCTGGCAATTAAATCCTGATTTATTAACCATTCGGTGCCATCATCATCAATTATGAGATGCATTCTGTAGGGATGGCTTCCTGAAGGGTTCAGGTCTCTTGTGAGTGGTGTGTACGTGTACTCACCATCACTGCTTCTTCGCCCGATAAAAAGAGAAGCCCCGGATTGCATGAAAAACAGCAGTTCGCCATTGTTTGCAGCATAAAGTCTGTAGATACTGCCGGCACGCTGCCCTTCGTCCTTTTCGAAAAGATAAGACTCTTTATTTAGTCTGTAAATGGAACTGTCGGTTGATGCCCAGACCGTATCGAAACCGTCAATACTCACTTCAATATAGCGCTGATTTTGCGGAAGCCCGTGCTCCGGGCGGTAGCGCCTGAATCCCTCAAGTTCAGCATCATAATAATCAAGACCCTGATCGGTGATGGTTACCCAAACCCCGCCTTTGTTATCTGCCGTAAGGTATTCTGCATTTAAACTGGAAATAGACAGGGAGTCACGCGGGTTTGGCCTGAAGTGCTTGAATGTGCGACCATCATATCGGCTGAGGCCATCTTGCGAACCAATCCAGATGAAACCGTAGCTATCCTGAGCAATATCGATCACTGTGGAAGATGCAAGACCATCAGCCGGGGTTAGACGCTCAAACTGAAAAGATGATTGCTGAGCAGAAAGAGGCAGGCAACTGAGAAGTGAAACGTATATGGTTAGAAATACTTTGTACGTTTTCATATCATGATTCAGATCAATTTTATGACCATACTCAAAAGCCTGAGTTAAGCCAAACGTTTTTTGTTGAGACTGAACATAAGCCTTTGGATTTTCCCGATTTTTAAATCTCTTGCCTGTTTTGTTTTAAACCTAACAGGTTAATAATTACTTTAAAGCTTCAAACCAACTGACTGAATCTAAAAGAAACCGAACTAATTTGAAATTATTTATTAATTTTGAATGATAATCTGGTTTAATTTATTAAATAGAAGTCAATAACTAATCAATCCTAAAGGGTCAACAGTATGAAAACGAATGTAAGTGAAAAGTACGGAAGTGTAATTATCGAGATGAAGGGAAACATTATGGGTGGTCCAAGCACCGAAGATTTTACCAAGCTTTTGCACTCGTTGGTAGAAGAGGGAAAAACAAATGTTGTTGTAGACCTTGGTAAGGTTAAGTTTATGAACTCATCTGGTTTAGGCATGCTTATTGGTGGATTAACCACCATGAAAAAAGCGGGTGGTGATCTGAGAATCTGCCGTGCAGACAAGAAAATTGAAAGCCTTCTTGTTGTTACAAAACTGATTACTGTTTTTAAACATTTCAAAACGGTAGATGAGGCAGTAGAATCTTACAATTAAACTATTCTCCCATAACGTGATAAACATCAGCCGAAGACGAATTTTCGGAATGGTAATCCATCGTTTTTTGTCATTGTATAGAAGGTTTTGAAATAAATTCAAAATCATTGTAACGAAAAACAAAAAATCATCATAGAAATGGATAACGATATGGATGTGAATATTGGAATATCGAAGGAGAACAGAGAAAAAATAGCGAAAGGATTGTCGCGCGTGCTGGCAGACAGCTACATGGTTTACCTTAAAACACATAATTACCACTGGAACGTAACAGGGGAGCTGTTTCACTCACTTCACGCGCAATTTGAAGAGCAGTACACTGAGCTCGCAGAAGCAATCGATGAAATTGCAGAAAGAATTCGAGCACTTGGTTACAGAGCTCCCGGCTCATTCCGTGAGTATACAGAAATCACTTCAATAAAAGAGGATACGGATCAGCCAAAAGCACTCGAGATGGTACGTAGGCTTGCGGTGGATAATGAGACCATCCTGAGAACTGCACGTGAGGTACTGCCCGCGTGCGACGCCGCTGATGATGAATCAACGATCGATTTGCTTACTGAAAGGCTAAATGTACATTCAAAAACAGCCTGGATGCTGCGCAGTCATCTGGAGTGATGTTTCCAGGATAAATATTTATGAAAATTTCACCCGGGAGTTCTGCACAGAATTCCCGGTTTTTTAATTGCTAACTAGTAACAAAACAAGAAGAACAATAACAGTTTATGGAAGAACAATTTTCAGATTATTCAGAATCACTTATACCCATCGCAACGGAGTATGGATTAAGTGTAATTGGTGCAATTCTGATTTTAATTGCCGGTTACATTATTGCAGGATGGGCATCTAAAAAAGTAATCAATAAAGCTGGAGAATCAGATAGTATTGATGATACGCTTGTACCAATTCTTGGCCAGATTACCCGTATTTTTGTAATCATTGTAACACTGCTTGCTGTTTTGGGGCAGTTTGGTGTTGAAACAACAAGCATAGTTGCTGTATTGGGTGCCTCTGCTCTTGCGGTAGGTCTTGCACTGCAGGGCACACTGAGTAACATTGCGGCCGGTGTTATGTTATTAATGCTGCGCCCGTTTAAAGTTGGAGATGCCGTAAGTGTTGGCGGAACCATGGGTGTTGTTGATGCCATTAATTTATTTACCACAGAGATGCATACTTTTGATAATATTGGTGTTTCCATGCCAAATTCGAAGGTTTGGGGTGCAGAAATTCAAAATCTCAATCGATTTAATACCCGCAGAGTGGATATGGAATTTGGTATCGGTTATTCTGATGACATGGACAAGGCAATACGCATCATCAAAGAAATTCTTGAGGAGGATGAACGCGTTCACAAGGAGCCGGCACCACTTATTGCAATCAGCAATTTGGGTGACAGTTCGGTTGATATCAGGGTTCGCCCGTGGACCGACAGATCTAATGTTTGGCCACTCAGGTATGATGTCACTAAAAAAGTGAAAGAGCGGTTTGATGAGAACGGTGTAAGCATTCCGTTCCCACAGCGAGATGTACACTTGTTCAAACAGAACTAAAATTTTCCCATTTAAAGAGAAAGCCCCGAAACCGGGGCTTTTCTCATTTTAAGCCAAAGCGAAATACTTTGTCGAGAATTCATAAAAGAACGCAAATGAATTTGCATTGGTTTAAGGCATAAATTGGAAGAACTCCCGAATTCGGGCAGCAGTTGATTCCATATTGAATGTTCAGTAAACTATAAAGCTAACAAAGAAGGCCTCGAGCCGTAATTTTGCAACCAAATCCGGCAGTATTTTGACTGAGAAAAAAACCACCACCGAATCTGATACCCAACACCTTTTTGAAAACAACTTTGCTTATATAACAGAGGATGGGAAAATACTACTGAAAGGAAACAATCTGTTTGAAGAGAGAACACTTGGAAGTGTAGATCCGGATTCTGCAGAAGAAAAAATAAAAGAACTTGAAGATGCATTTGAAAAACTTTCGGAAAAAGTAGAGGGTTTCTTTGAAGGCTCATCAAAGCTAACTGATGCAAATGAGCTAGAATCATCTTTCAATAAGCTTATTGATGAGATTTTAACATCAGTTGCCGTAGGTGATTTTGAAAGCCTTGTAAGCAGTGCCAAAGCGAAATTCAGTGAACGTACTTCATCAAAAGAAGTTACCGAAGAGCCGGAAGAAACAACCGAACCGGAACCTGCAGAAGAAGCCACAGCAGACAAGTCTGCTGAAGATAAAGAGGTAAAAACCGAGGAAGAAACTTCAGATATTGAACCCGAAAAAACAGAAGTAAAAGGTGAAGTTGATGAAGAGGAGAAGCCTGAAGAAGAAACGGCGAAAGAGCCGGTAAAAGAGGAGCAGCAAGAAGAAGATGCAGCCGAAGAGGTTGAGGAAACAGCTGAAGATTACTACAAAAAACTTGCAGAGAAGGCCGAAACACTCTCTGAGCTATCAGATTGGGCGTACGCCACTATGGAATTTGAAAATATTGACCTGAAGTGGAGTGAAGGGCCTGAGGCTGAGGGTGCTGATCTGAAGCCATACAGGCAGAAAATTGATTCTCTTCGTGAAGCACTTGACGAAAAGAAAAAAGCTCACTACGAAGAACAAAAGCGTATACGAGAAGAAAACCTCGAGAAGAAAAAAGAGGTTTTAAAGCAACTGAAGCAGATTATTGATGAAGAAAAGTGGACCCACACCCGCGATGTTGCCCGGTTAAAAGGTCGCTGGGAACAGATTAAGCCGATACCGGCATCGGAACAGGAGAAACTTGAAAGTTCATTTAACGGGCTCCTCAGCACATTTGAAGAGCACAAAGTAGACCGGCTCGTAAAACAGAAGCAGCAGGAAGAGGATAACCTCACCGGAAAGCTGGTTATTCTTGAAAAGATGGAAGAATTTCTGAACTCTGTTGATGAAAATTCAGACTGGAAAGAGCTTGATGATAAGTTGTCGGACTATACCCGTCAATTCAGAAAAATCGGCCGTATTCCCGTAGAAAAAAATCAGGAGACGTGGGATCGGTTTCATCGTGCGCAGGATAATTTCCACTCCATGCGATTTAAATACGATGCTAAATACAGAAAAGATATAGAGAAGTTTCTCTCCAAAAAGAAGCAGCTGATCGATGAAGCTGAAGCACTGATTGATTCTGAAGATATTGCAAAAGCTTCCCGAAAGGTGAACAAACTACACCGGCGCTGGAAAAAAATTGGAAACCTTCCTCAGAAAGATGAAAACGAGATGTGGGACAGGTTCAAAGCTGCAACAGACGCGTTTAATGATAAAAAGAGCGAAAACATCGACCAGCTTCGCGAGCAGGAAGAAGAGAATTACAACAAGAAGCTCCGTATCATCGATAAGGCTAACGAACTAAAAGAATCAGAAGAGTGGGAGCAGACCCACAAAGAGTTCCAAAAACTGATGGATCAGTGGAAAGCCATTGGCCCTGTACCAAAGCGTAAATCCGGAAAAATCTGGAAGAAATTTAAAGATGCGATGGATCATTTTTATGACCGCCGCCGCGACTTTTTCAAAGAGGTGAAAGAAGAGCGAAAAGATAACCTCAAAGAGAAAGAGGCTGTTCTTGATCAACTAAAAGAGCTGAAGACACATGAAAATCCCATCAAAGCGGTTGATCTGGCCAAACCACTGCAGGAAGAGTTTAAGAAAGCAGGGTATGTGCCAATAAAGCATAAAAACCGCATGTGGAAAGAGTATCGTGAAACGTGTGATATAATTTATGAACGTTTCAGAGCTTCAAAATCGGCAGCGCAAATTGTTGGCAAAGAGAACGTCGAAAACTTCACACCCGATGATATTGCCGACATTAAAAAGAAACAGGATCAGGCTGATAAGCTGCGAAAAGAGATTAACAAACTGAGCGGTGAGCTGATTCAGATGAAAGAATCTCTGAGCTATTTTAAACCGAGCAGCAGCGGCAGTTCACTCCTGGATGATGTAAAAAGCAGAATTGATAATGCAGAGCAAGACATCAACAAGAAAGAAGAGAAACTGCAGAAGCTGGAAATAGAGATCGACAAAATTAAGCGCGACGCTTAGAATAGGAAGCTGCAGGCAAAAAAAGTGCGCCGAATTCTAAGCGCACTTTATGTTACTGCAGAAGTTTTTATTATAGAAAATAACGAACGCCCAGCCCGCCATTTACACCAAATTTTGTGGCCGGCACAAGGTCAAGAATTGGGGCCACTTCAAAAAACAGGCTTAGTCTGCTTGAAGGAATAATGTACTGCAAACCTACCGGAATTCTGACGCCAAGCTTGGGATCATCCGCAAGGATGGTTCTGGCACCAATACCGTAATAGAGCATCAGGCTGCCCCTGTCTACTTGCAGGGGTTCGTGAATCAAATAATTTGCATGAATGTGAATAGATTCATTTCTGCCGAACGACCATGCCAGTGCCGCATCAAACGCACTTCTGTTTGATTGCCACATCTTTAAACTTATTCCGGTTGGTTCACCTAAAATAATTCCCAGCTCTGTATTTCCGGGGCGGTTTTGTGCATCTGCATTCTGAACCGTGCCAAGAGCTATAAAAGCAATTATTACTGGAAACAGAATGCCGAATGTTTTAAAATTTTTCATGAGATCAGATAGAATTAAATAGTCAGTAAAAACTTTTATCAGTAGATCTTTGCGTTTATTTTGTGCACTCACTCTTACATTGTTAAGTGAAAATTGTTTCGAGGCACAATGGTGACACATAGAATGGAAAAGCATAAAATACGCAGAGTTACAATGAACTCATATCTATATGAAGTATAAAAATTTGTTAATGATTTTTGTTAAAAATCCGCAGCGCGGAAAAGTAAAAACACGCCTTGCTCAAACTCTTGGTGATGATCGAGCGCTTGGAATATATCTGAAATTGCTGAATCACACGATGCAGCAAGCTAAAAAAACAGATTGTACGAAAGAGGTGTGGTACTCATCACATATAGACAATTCTGACCTCTTCAGCCCCGATCTGTTCAGTAAAAAACTTCAAACAGATGGCGATCTGGGAAATAAAATGAGTAATGCATTTAAGAACGCTTTTGCCGGTGGTAATGAGCGGGTAGTAATTATCGGCAGTGATTGCCCCGAAATTACATCTGAAAGGATTGAAAAAGCGTTTGATCTGCTGGCATCGAACGAGCTTGTAATTGGTCCGGCAAACGATGGGGGGTACTATCTGCTGGGAATAAACCGGTTCATTCCGGAACTTTTTGAAGATATGCCTTGGAGCACACCTGCTGTTTATGGAAAAACAATCGAAATTGCCAAATCACATCAGGTATCGGTAGAAGAGTTGCCTGTTTTAATTGATATAGACACAGAAGAAGATCTGAAGTTGAGTAAATTTAACTGGCTTCAATGAAGATCAGCATAATTATTCCCGCCTATAACGAAGAAAAGAATTTACAAAAACTGCTTCCTTATCTGCAGGCCAACTCTTCGGGCTATGTTAAAGAGATAATCGTTGTTGATGGCGGCAGTAGCGATAACACCTTAATGATTTCAAAAAATCTGGGTGCTCTTGCTTTAAATTCACCCCAAAAAGGCCGTGCTGCTCAGATGAATTATGGTGCAAAACATGCAAGTGCAGACGTTCTCTATTTCCTCCATGCAGATAGTTATCCACCGAAAAATTTTGATCGCCTGATCATCTTTTCAATCCAAAACAGAACTGTAGCAGGTTGTTTTCTACTTCGGTTTGATGATGACCATCCGCTTCTGAAATTTTACTCTTTATTCACGGCACTGCGAACTCCGTATGTGCGGTTTGGTGATCAAAGTCTGTTTGTTCGGCGAGATGTTTTTGAGGGCATCGGTGGATTCAGGGAAAACCTGATTGTGATGGAGGATCAGGAGATTATTCACAGGTTAAAACGAAAAGGCGGGTTTAAGCTGATTGACGAACAGGTAAAAACTTCAGCAAAAAAATACAGGGAGAATGGTGTAATCCGCCTGCAATTTATCTTCAGTGTGATCTATTTATTTTATTACGCAGGCGCCTCTCAGGAGACGCTTATTCACATCTATAAAAACCTGATTCGCACAGATTAAGCACAGCCCTTAAAAAAGTTATCAAGAAGTTATCCACAGAGGCTTGAAAAACGTAATTTTTGGGCACTCAGGACTATTTTCTAAGAGAGTTGAAAGAGTATTAAAAAGAGAAATTTTTGAGGCAAAATGCGTAATTTTTAGCCGGCAAATGTTAACATCTCGATAACATTGTCTGGTTATATTTAGCATGCTAATTAAAACATAAATTCATTTCTATAAAATGATTAACAGATACCTTTCAATTTTACTCGCAACCATGTTGGTACTCGCCCTCGGGTACGGACAATCGGTGCAAGCGCAGGTAACAACTTCTTCACTTACGGGTGTGGTGGTTGATTCTGATGGTGAAACCTTGCCGGGTGCATCTGTAGTTGCAGTGCACACTCCTTCAGGAACAACCTATGGCACATCAACCCGATCTGATGGCAGCTACAGAATATCAAATATGCGTGTAGGCGGTCCTTACACCATTACATTCTCTTTTGTTGGTTTTCGTTCATACGTGGTGGAAGAGGTTTACCTCGCCTTGGGTGAAACATACAATCAAAGGGGAACCTTAAGCACAGATTCCATTGAACTGGATGAGCTGGTTGTTACTGCACTTGAGGACAGAATTTTCAATCAGGAACGTACCGGTGCTGGAACAAGTGTAACTTCCGATAGAATTATCAATGTACCAACCATCAATAGAAGCATTGAAGACCTTACAAAACTAACTCCACAAAGCAGTGGTTCCAGTTTTGCAGGCCGTGACAACCGCTTCAACAACTATACAGTTGATGGGAATGCGTACAACAACAACTTTGGCTTGGGAACCCAACAATTTGCAGGTGGTAACCCAATCAGTTTGGATGCCATCGAGGAGGTTCAGATAAGTCTTGCTCCATATGACGTTCGACAAGGCGGATTTACAGGTGCTAATGTAAATGCTATTACCAGAAGTGGTAATAACACTTTCCGAGGAACTGTTTACACCTACTACAGAAATCAGGATCTTGTGGGTCAGACAATCGGTGACAATGAAATCAATGTGGATGATTCATTTACAAGAACTGTTGGATTTTCATTAGGTGGCCCGATTGTGCGTGACAGATTATTCTTCTTCGTATCTGTTGAGCAGGAAGAAGCAGATAATCCGGGTGACAGTCGACGAGCGCTTCGTCCGGGTGAAACACCTGATGGGCAACAAATAACACGTGTGCCATTAAGCCAGGCAGAGTTTGTACGCGATCAGATGCAGGCTCTTTATGGGTACAATACCGGTGGATTTGAAAATATTCCCTTTGGTAATGAAGCCCTTCGACTGAATGCAAGAGTTGATTACAACATCAGCAACAACCATAGGGCTATGGTTCGCTTCAACCGCTTCGACAGTTTTCGTGACATTAGCATTAATGGAAACAGTATTCGAGGATTTCCTTCTTCAGAAAGATATTTCAACACGAGCCGTTCTGGGCCAGATGCACTTACATTCCGTAATGCAAACTATTCAGTTGATAACGTAATTTCATCTATCGTTGCAGAGTTAAACTCAACTCTGTCAGATAATCTTGCCAACAACTTCAGAGTAGGTTATACATGGATTACGGATCCTCAGCGAAGTGTTCCCGGAAGTAATGATCCATTCCCGATGATTGAAGTAATGGAACCGCTTGGTGGTGAACCAAATGTGTACTACATGTCATTGGGTGATGAACTCTTTACTGTAGGTAACCTGCTTGAGAATGATGTATTTACCATCTCGAATACAATTACTTATTTCACAGGCCGAAATACAATTACTGCCGGTGCAAATTTTGAGTATATGACGTTTGCAAACGCATTTAATCCTGTTTGGAACTCATGGTACCGATATGCAACGTACGATGATTTCGTGGAATCTGTAATCAACCAGAATCCAAATGTCCGTCCGTCACACTTTGCTATTGGTTTTACGTATGATGAAGACAACCCAACCACACTTCCTTTGGATAATGTGAACTTTGCACAGATGGGTCTTTATGTTCAGAACGAATTCCAGCTCAATCCCGACTTTAAGCTAACAGCCGGTTTACGTGTTGACCTTCCATTCTATCCAGTAGATGCACCAAGAAACCCTGCAGTTGAAGGTTTGAATCTTTCAATACCAAACCCGCAAGGCGGTTCGAATATCACACCTGATGTGAGTTCATTTCCAAGTATAAATCCACTTTGGTCTCCAAGAATCGGATTTAACTGGGATGTTCGTGGTGACAGAACCATGCAAATTCGTGGTGGAACCGGCATTTTCTCAGGTCGTCTGCCTTTCGTATGGGTATCAAACCAGATCAATGCGAATGGTGTACAGCGCGGTCAGCGTGGATATTTTGCTGATGATTGGGGACAAGGCGGAGCACCAGCATGGCAGGGATTCCAGTCTGACGTTAATGCATACAGACCGGATCCGTCAACACTTTCAGCCGAAATTCCAAACCAGATCAACGTAACTGCCGATGATTTCAAACTTCCACAGGTATGGAGATCGAATATAGCGATTGATCAGCGTTTACCTGGCGGATTTATCGGCACAGCCGAATTTATTTATGGCCTGGATTTCAACAGCCCATTAGCTGTTAATCTTGCTCATCAAAGAACTGGCCAATCTGTAAATGTAGCTGGAAATGCATACAACACATACAGACAACAGCTTCCTGGCGCTGAGGGAACACCACTGCGTGAAGTGTACTATCTCACCAACATCAATGAAGGTTCTTATGTATCATTCAATGTAGGCCTTGAGAAGACATGGGACTTCGGATTGTACGCAAATGTAAACTATACACTTAGCCGTGCACGTGATTACGGTTTGATTGGTGGTTCACAGGCACAGTCTCTCTGGCCAAACGTAGCTATTGATGACAGAAACAATCCTGAAGCCGGTTACTCAAGATTTGATCAGCCTAACAGAATTGTTGCTCAGTTATCATATGATACACGCACATTCAGCCGGAATAACCTCACACGTTTCTCATTTATTTACGTAGCAGGTGACCAAGGACGATACAGCTATACATACTCTGGCAGTTTTGGTGATGGATCAGGTGTTCGCTTGATGTACGTACCAAACAGCTTTGAAGAGGCTCAGCTGATCGATATTGAAGGTGGAAGAACTGCTCAAGAGCAGTGGCAAGCACTTAACGCTTTCATTGAGCAAGATCCTTACTTAAGCTCAGTTCGCGGCGAAATCACTGAAAGAAATGGTGCTAAACTGCCATGGCTGCACAGAGTTGATTTCAGAGTATCACAAGATCTCAACATCTTCAGAGGTCAGCATAAACTTCAGTTAACATTCGATGTTCTGAATATTGGAAACCTCATCAATGATGAGTGGGGCGTAACCAAAGTTCCTGTTCAAACCAACCCAATGGTTTATCAGGGAGCTGATGCCAATGGTAATGCACAATTCACCGTGGCTAATCAGATCACACCGGGTGCAGAATCATTCAGACAAAACATCAATATCAACAACACCTGGAGTGCGCAGTTTGGTGTGAGATATCTGTTTAACTAAGTTTTAGCATCTTATTGTTAATACATATAAGGGTGGCCGATTTTTCGGCTGCCCTTTTTTATTACTACCGATCAATCTTTTGAGATTTTCTTATCATTCAACGCGAAAACCAACTATAATTATTGAAATCCATGGTTAGAAAAATACTACTCATCAATACTGTATTGTTAATTGCTCTTATTACTTTCGGTTGCGACTCAGCGACTCAACAAGAAACCGAGAGTAAGCCAAATCCCGTTTTATTGATTTCTATCGACGGCTTCATGAATGAATACATCGATCGAAACGACACCCCAAATTTCGACCACTTTTTAGCCGAGGGTGTTCAGGCCGAATACCTGATTCCTGCATTCCCTACCAAAACATTCCCCACACACTGGACCATAGCCACAGGCCTCCACACCGAAAATCACGGAATTATTGCAAACAGTTTTTATGATTATGAACTGGAGTCACGTTTCAGTTTTGGTCCGCCGGATGATTCACCCAACGACGAACGCTGGTGGGGTGGCGAGCCTATCTGGATAACTGCTGAAACCCAGGGATTAACATCGGCCACTTTTTTCTGGCCCGGGTCTGAAGCCAGTATCAACGGAGTACAATCAACCAAGTGGGTGGATTATGACGGCTCCGTACCAGACAGCACACGCATAGACAGTGTGATGACATGGATGAATCCCGAAGGAGACGTACGCGCCGATTTTGGCACACTATATTTTAGCTTTGTGGATAGCCGCGGGCACGCTTATGGCCCTAATTCTGCAGAAGTAGATCAGGCCGTAATTGAGATGGACGGGCTCCTTGGTTACCTGCTTAACAGCATCGATGAGAATAATCTGGGTAACCGGATAAATATTATTCTCACATCCGATCATGGAATGGCAGAGCTTTCGGATGAAAAGATCATCTTTCTTGATGAGATGATTAATCTGGACGATGTAGATATCATCGACTGGACACCGGTGGCACTTATCAAGCCGCATGATGGAAAAACGGATGAGATTTACAATGCCATCAAAGAAAATGAAGAACACTACAGGGTATATCTGCGGGATGAACTGCCGGATCGTTTTCGCTTCAGAAACCATTACCGTATACCGGAGATCATTATGATAGCAGATATTGGCTACACCATTACAAGCCGCCCGTTTTACGAGCAAAGGGGTATTAATGCCGCCACACATGGTTACGATAATCTTGAGCCGGAAATGCTAACCTTTTTTGCTGCAATGGGCCCTGAGTTTAAATCAGGCGAAAGAGTTTCTGAATTTGAATCTGTACACATATATGAGTTGATGGCGCACCTGTTAAATCTCAACCCTGCACCCAATGATGGAAATTTTGATGAGGTACAAATGTTGCTGAGAAGGGATTGATTGCAGCAGTTGAAAATGTGCTTTAATGGCCTCTGTGAATTATTTATTGCATCTTATCAATATTTAAAATACAATGTAAACTTCTGAATTCTCTTAATTGTAA
>JAFIES010000052.1 GCA_020832415.1 Balneolaceae bacterium
CAGGGCGGATTGATGTTGCTGATTGCCCTGTTGATTACCGTTCTATTCTTTCTGGGTACCGGAACTGAAGACGGAGGGGCTGCGGGAATTAATGCTGCCATCGGTGCGCAAGATTCGTCCCTCACATGGGATAATTATTTCTCACCGGGAGACCCGATTTTCGGAAGCCTCTGGCTTGTTATACTGATGTTTATCGCGCATCTACCCTTTGCCATGAATCCGCATATTGGAAATAAAGCGTTTGCACTTAAAGATTCGGCTCAGCTTCGCAAATTTCTCATCATGGCCATTCCAATTGGCTCAATACTTGGCTTTGCAGTGTTGGGTGGCCTGCATGCAAGGGCTGTAATTGGCCCCGAATTGCGGCCAGATGCAGCAATACCGGCGCTTTTTGTTGAACTCTTTCCGCCGGCTTTGGCAGGTTTTCTGGGCATTGCTATACTATCTGCGATTATTTCCACGGCAGATGGCCTTTTTGTATCGATCGCTGTGATTTTTAGTAACGACCTCTACCGAAAAACGTTTTCTCATAAAATTCACCCCAATAAATCTCAGAAAGAGATCGAGAAAACAGCACTGAACATCTCGCGTGTTGCCACGGTTGTCACTGTATTTGCAGCTATGTGGCTTGCGTGGAACCCGCCGGACTTTTTAGCCGTGCTGCTATGGATTGGTGTGGGCGGCATTATGAGTGGTGCTGCTGGTCCGCTTGTTATTGGCTCGATCTGGCGAAGGTCAACCAAGGCGGGTGCTATTGCTTCGTTTCTGGTGGGTGTTATCAGTTATGCTGCAATGTGGCTGGTTATCGGCTGGCAAAATCCATTCGGCGCAGCCGGGGTTTGTGTGATACTTGCATCCGTTGTGATGGTAGTAGTTAGCCTGTTCACCAAACCAATGCCGGAGGAAAAACTTAACGAAATCTTCTCGCCGGTTAGAAAATAATATTCATCCAGTAAGGAGGCAGCCCTCCCGGAATCATGATTCAAAAAGCAGTACATGCAGAGCTTAACGACAAGCAGATACAGTTTGGAATTAAGAGTGCGTATCCATTTCGAAGGTTTCTGCAGCGTTACGAAAAGGCCGGCTATATAGCAGTTTGGTATCCCTGGTTTTATGTTTCAGTTTCGGTTGAAATGGATACCTACCTGAAGAAAGGGATGATTTACAACGATTTGGTTGCAGTAGACTGCCTTCGTCCTGTTAAGGAGCGGGTTTCTTCATATCCTGAAGCACTATCATCTGATTTGACCGGGGACACAGTTTTAAAGAGTAAAATCGAAGAGAAAGAAGCCTCGGATGAAGCTGTAGATCTTATTAAAGGAATCGTGCTGAGCCGCAATAAACTGCTGAAAGATTATGAAGTTCAGGCAAAATCCTGCCGGTTATACTATCTGAAAACGTTTGTTGTGAAATTTAAAGACAGGTCGGTTAACGAGTGGATCTATATCGATGAACATTTTGAAGCGTCAGCAAAACTTCAGTCAAGGCCTGAGGTTTTATCATACATTCAAAAATTAAATGTAGATTGAAAGATGGAAGAGCAACTAAACATACAAAAACTTGCTGCGGTTCGAAGTTTGCTCTTTGTTCCTGCCGGTAAACTGGATAAATGGGGAAAAGCTGAAGCATCCGGCGCGGATGTACTCTGTATCGATCTTGAAGACAGTGTTCCTCCCGATGAAAAGCTGGAAGCCAGATCTGAAGTATTCGCTTTTCTCGAGCATGGTACTCAAAATCATCCGCTGGTTATTCTTCGCATCAACTCAATCGAAACTGATTTTGGAAAGAGTGATTTAGAAATGATCCGGGAGCTCAGCAACCCTGTTGGCGGACTCATGGTACCAAAACTTACCGAAGCGGGTTCGCTTGAAAAGCTATCGAAACAGCTCATCATGTTTGAACGGAAAACCCAGCTGATTCCGCTCATCGAAACTGCACAGGCACTTGAGAATTGCAGGGCTATCATGAGCACCAATCTGGTAACCGGCGCCATCTTTGGCGGTCACGATCTTGCCATGGAACTCGGCTGCTCAAAGGATTGGGATGTTCTTTCGGCATATCGGTCAGAGTTTATTCGCAGTGCAGGCGGCTTGAATTTATCACTGATCGATATGCCATGGTTTGGCCTCGATGATATTGAAGGTCTGCGCACAGAAACAAAGAATGCAAAACGATTTGGATTTACAGCGAAAGCGGCAATTCATCCGGCACAGGCAGAACCCATTAACCGGGTATTTATGCCAACCCGTAAAGAGGCCGATGATGCTGCCGAAATGATAAAGGTTTTTGAAAAAGCAGGCGGGCACGCCGTGGCATGGAGAGGTACGGTATTGGAACCACCTGTTATCAATCAGGCAAAGCGCGTTCTGGAAAGAGCCAACTATTTTGAACAAAAAAGGTAAAGATCAGTCGATCAAAGAGGTACGAAGTAATGAATATAGATCTGAATGAGACCCACGAAGAACTAAGGCAGCGGGTTCGGGAAATCACCAAAAAATATCCGGATGCCTACTGGCAGGATCTGGATGAGAACAGAAAATATCCATCAGAATTTGTGGATGAACTCAGCAAAAGCGGTCTGTTATCGGTGCTAATTCCGAAGGAGTATGGCGGTGAAGGCCGGTCGTTAACCGAGGCTACAGTAGTGATGGAAGAGATCCAGGCCAATGGATGTAACGGTGGTGTTTGCCATGCACAAATGTATATAATGGGAACTCTGCTAAAGCATGGAAATGAGGATCAGAAGCAGCGTTTTTTGCCGAAAATTGCATCCGGTGAGCTGCGGCTTCAGGTTTTTGGAGTTACCGAAAAACACACCGGCAGCGACACCACAAAGCTACGTACGTTTGCAAAGAAAGTGGATGGCGGGTACCTGGTGAATGGACATAAATTTTACATCGGGCGGGGACAATACTCCGATCTGATGCTTCTTCTTGCCCGCACAACCCCCATTGATGAGGTTGAAAAGAAAGTAGACGGACTCTCCACGTTTCTGGTGGATATGCGGAAGGAGAAAGGAAAGTCGCTGGATATTCGCCCTATCCGCACTATGATGAACCACTCTCTCACTGAGATCTATATCAATGATCTCTTTATCCCCGACGAAAATCTGGTTGGAGAACTGGGCAAAGGTTTTCGATACATATTGGATGGTATGAACGCTGAGCGGCTTTTGATCGCATCGGAGTGTGTGGGTGATGCAAAATGGTTCATCAATCGTTCGGTTGAGTGGGCAAACCAGCGGGAGCTTTTTGAGCGGCCAATCGGGCAAAATCAGGGAATCCAGTATCCGATTGCCCGTGCATATGCATCGATGCTGGCAGCCGAGATGATGGTGAAAAAGGGTTGTGCAGTTTTTGAAGCGGGAAAAAGTTGTGGCGAAGAAGCGAACACCTCGCTCCTTCTGGCATCTGAGGCATCGTGGGAGGCAGCCAATGTTGCAATGCAAACGTATGGCGGACGTGGTTTTGATGCGAACTTTGCCATTGAACGAAAATTCCGTGAAACCCGGCTCTACCAGGTTGCTCCAATCTCGAAAAATCTCATTTTGGCATACCTTTCTGAACATGTATTGGGGCTGCCAAGGTCCTATTAAACAGAAGATTTATCCTGTAAAAGAGTTGAGTTTATGAACTTTCATCCGCTGAAAAATATAACCATTGTTAGTATTGAACAGGCCGTATCAGCGCCATTTGCGAGCTGCCGGCTGGCTGATGCCGGGGCAAGGGTTATCAAAGTTGAAAGAGAAGGAACCGGCGATTTTGCCCGCCAGTACGATGAAGTGGTGAAAGGCCAGAGCACCTATTTTACGTGGCTGAACCGTGGTAAAGAGTCAGTTCGTGTGGATATAAAATCGGATGAAGGCAGAGAGCTTTTCCTGGCAATGATTGCGAAAGCTGATGTTTTTATTCAGAATCTGGCTCCGGGCGCACTCAAAAAACTTGATCTGCACAGCGAAAAGCTGAGGGAAATATCACCCCAGCTGATAACCTGTGACATCAGCGGCTATGGCGAAGAAGGGGATTATGCTGAGATGAAAGCGTATGATAATCTCGTACAGGCCGAAACAGGCCTGATTGATGTGACCGGTGATGGTGAGATGCGCGCCAAAACAGGAATTTCCATAGCAGATATCAGTACCGGAATGCACGCATATGCTGCCATCCTCGAAGCGATTCTCAATCGAAAGGAGACAGGTAAAGGTGTGGCAATAAAAATATCTATGTTCGATTCCATGGCCGATTGGATGATGGTTCCCTGGCTGCATCAAAAGTATGGAGGTAAAGCTCCGGCACGAACCGGTGTCCATCATGCAGCAATCGCACCATATGGGCCGTTTAAAACCAAATCGGGTCGGGAGGTTATGATTGGTATACAGAATGAACGCGAATGGGTTCGGTTTTGCAATGATGTGATGGATGGTTCGATAGATCCGGAAGATGATCGGTTCAGCCGAAACTCGCTCCGGGTTGAAAACAGGAATCAGCTGAACGAGCTGATCCAACGGAAGTTTGGTGAAATAAGTTATAATGATGTAATGGAAAGGTTGAAGAAGCAAAAAATTGCGTATGCCAATCTGAACAGCATGGCAGAATTTGTGGATCACCCGCAGCTGCGTTTAACGAAAGTTGACTCGGAAGCCGGTCATATAGAGATGGCAGATCGCCCGGCCATTTTTGCCGGGTTTGAAACAGGCTTTGGACCTGTACCGGCACTGGGCCAGCATGATGAAAAAATTAAAAAGGAGTTTGGAATATGAATTATGACAAATGGATTGGTACATCGAAAGATCAGAGTGATTCAATGGCACCCGAACAGCTCCGGCGGTTTGAGGCCATGATGGACAGGAACCCTTCTGAAGTGCAGGCAGGTACTGTTCTGCCGCCATGCGCACACTGGGTCTATTTTACACCAATGGAGAGGCAATCGGATATCGCGGCCGACGGGCATGCAAAAAAAGGCAGCTTTCTGCCACCGGTTGATCTTCCTAAAAGAATGTGGGCCGGAGGAAAGATTCTATTCAAAAAACCTCTTAAAACCGGCATCCCTGCCGATAAAAAATCGACCATTGTAAAGATTGAGGAGAAAGAGGGCTCGAGCGGTAAACTCTGTTTTGTAACCGTTCGCCACCAGATCAGTGCGTCAGGATCCGTTGCCATTGATGAAGAACAGCAGATTGTTTACAGAGAATCATCAGATGAGGGTGCACACCCGATCAGAACCAAACCGATGGATATCGATTTCGACTGGAAAAAGAGCCGGGTTCTTACCTCAACAGAACTCTTTCGGTATTCAGCCTTAACCTTTAACGGGCACAAAATTCATTACGACTTTCCCTACGCTACCGATGAGGAAGGGTATCCAAACCTGGTGGTACACGGCCCGTTACTTTTGACTCTGTTGCTGAATGCTTTCAAATCAAAATCTGATGGCAAGGTGATTGAAGAGGTTGAGTATAAATCAGTCGGGCCGATCTATCTTGGTGAAGAGCTCACCATTACCAGCAAAGATGTGGATAACACAAAGGTTGAATTGAGGGTTTTGGGGCCGGACAATAAAATAGCGATGATGGCAAGCGTTAAGTGGATCTATTCATGGAATCAATAAGCCGGCAGTTATATCGGTTACTTCAAAATAAGCCTGTTTCAAAGGATGCCCTGAAAGATACCCGGCTTTTTATGCTCGATTGGGCCGGGTGTTTCGCAGGTGGTAAGGCTACACATCAGGGTGAAATTCTGAGTACCTATCATACAAAATGGGCCGGTGAAGGGTTGTTGCAGAGCGTTTTTCTGATGGCAGCACAATCACACATCACCGAGACAGATGATCTTCACAGGGGATCGGTTACGCACCCTGCCTGCGTGGTTTTTCCGGTTGCATGGCAGCTTTCATTATTTTTGAAAAAAAACCTTCACGATTGCCTGATTGCATCATTGCAGGGGTATGAGGTGATGTGCCGGGTGGGCGAAGCTGTGGGGCCGGGCCACTATAAGATTTTTCATAATACCGCCACAGCCGGGGTTTATGGAGCTGCGGCTGCTGCATCGGTTCTACTTCAATTGAGTGAAGATCAGTTTGTTTGGGCGATGGGAAATGCCGGAACCCAGGCTGCCGGACTCTGGCAGTTTAATGAAGATGCTTCCATGAGCAAACACCTCCATGCCGGGCATGCAGCCGAGGCAGGACTGAAAGCAGCCCTGATGGCCGCTGAAAATTTCACCGGCACAGAAAAAATATTTGAAGGTGAAAAAGGCTTTTTTACAGCATTCTGTTCCGACCCGGCTCCGCTCGCAGTTACAAAACCATCAGATGGCTGGAAATTGAGTGAGACATCCATCAAGCCATATCCATCCTGCAGGCATACACACCCGGCCATAGATGCAGCACTGCAAATCAGGGGTCAGATGAAATCGGCAGGCGTTCAACCCGAATCAGTAGAAGCAATTGAAATAGTTACGTATGAAACCGCCCTTCGGTTTACCGATAACCCCGGGCCGGAATCAACGTTTGCAGCAAAATTCAGCATTCAATACTGTGTATGCCTGGCACTTGAAAAAGGGTTTCCCATGCTGCCACACTTTGAAGGTGATGAACTCCGTGAAAACCGATCTTCAATATTGATATCAAAAACTCTTGTTCGGTCTGAAGAGCGTTTCAATAAGTCCTATCCAAAAAACTGGGGGGCTCACGTATTGGTGAAAACAGCCGGAAGTACGTTCGAGGCGGAGATCGAATCGGCCAAGGGTGATCCTGAAAATCCGCTATCAAATGAAGAGATGCTTAAAAAATATGCCGGACTTATGGCATATGCGGGCATAAAGAAGAGTATTTCTGAAGATCTCTCAATATGGATTTTAGAAGCTGATGATAGTACGCTTATACCGGAATTAAATATTAAATAAACCACAATACCATGACGAAAGCACAAAATTTCATAAACGGAAAGTGGGTGGATGGCTCACTCGGAAAACTGGATATGTTAAACCCCTCGTACGACACAAAAGCCGGTGAAATTGCCCGAAGCGGAAAGGAGGACGTGGATGCTGCGGTGAAGGCTGCAAGGGCTGTTTTTGAGGGGAAGTGGGGAAAGACATCCGCCGAAGATCGTGGCCGTTTACTCTATAAAGCTGCGCAGATTTTACTGGACCACGTAGATGAACTGGCCGAGCTGGAATCGAAGGATACAGGCAAGCCGATGAAACAGGCCAAAACAGACGCCACCCTGATAGCCCGCTATTTTGAGTTTTATGCCGGCGGCGCTGATAAATTTCACGGCGACACTATTCCGTTTAAAGATGGTTATACAGTCTATACCCAGCGGGTTCCGCTTGGGGTTACCGGCCATATTATTCCATGGAATTATCCCCTGCAGATGACAGGGCGAACGCTCGCTCCTGCACTTGCTGCCGGAAACGCCGTTGTTTTTAAGCCGGCTGAAGATGCTTGCCTTGCCGTTGTAAGAGCATTTGAATTGATTTCGCAGCTGGATTTCCCGGCCGGTGCCCTGAACCTGGTAACAGGTCTCGGGCAGGAAGCCGGCGCTGCCTTGGCCAACCACCCTGGAATTGATCACATGGCGTTTACCGGTTCACCTGAAGTGGGTATTGAGATCATGAAGAATTCAGCCGATCATATTCGTCCGGTATTGCTGGAGTTGGGCGGGAAATCTCCGCAGGTGATCTTTAATGATGCCGATCTGGATGCTGCCCTGCCTGTAGTGGTAAATGCCATCATTCAAAATGCGGGACAAACATGTTCGGCAGGCTCAAGACTGGTTATTCAGGAGGATATTCACGACGATTTTGTTGATAAACTGATTGAACGCTTCAAGAAAATTAAAGTGGGTCCGGCAGATTCCGATCCCGATATTGGCCCAATCATCAACAAAAAACAGCTTAAACGTGTAGAAGATTTTGTGAAACGCGCTGAGGAGTCCGGTGCCACCATTCTTGCACAGGCTGAAAAACCGGAAGGGAACGGTTATTTCTATCCACCCACCCTGATGGGACGCGTAAACAACGACAGTTACATCGCACAAAATGAAGTTTTTGGCCCTGTTTTGGCGGTGATTCCATTCAAAGATGAAGCCGATGCCATCCGCATAGCAAATGATGTGGAATATGGTTTGATTGCCGCAGTATGGACCAAAGATAACGGACGTGCTCACCGGGTTACCAATGCCATCCATGCAGGGCAGGTTTACGTGAATGGTTATGGAGCAGGTGGTGGTGTAGAGCTACCGTTTGGCGGTATGAAGAAGAGTGGTTTTGGCCGCGAAAAAGGGTTTGAAGCCCTTTATGATGTAACGGCAGTTAAAACAGTTGTTATTAATCACGGGTAATTTTTAATCAGAAATCGATAAACATCATCATGAAAAGCTTACAGTTGGCCGAATTTGGCAAACCACTGCAATGGGCAGAAACAGAAACTCCGGTACCAAAAGGAAAAGAAGTACTCTTAAAAGTTGATGCCTGCGGGGTTTGTCATTCCGATCTGCACATCTGGGAAGGATACTACGAACTTGGCAACGATGAACGGATGTACATTGCCGAACGTGGGGTAGATCTTCCCCTTACGCTGGGTCACGAAGTGGTAGGGACGGTAGTACAAGCCGGTGAAGATGTAACTGAGGTTAAAAAAGGTGATCGCCGCCTGATCTATCCCTGGGTGGGATGCGGAGAGTGCAAATATTGCAGAACCGACCGAATGCACATGTGTTTGTCACCCGGATCCATCGGTGTATTTCAGGATGGCGGATACAGCGATTACATCCTGATTCCTCATGAGCAGTACCTGGTGGATATAGATGGTTTGAAACCCGAAAATGCCTGTTCATACGCTTGCGCAGGTTTAACCGCATACAGTGCCCTCAAAAAGATGATGCCGCTTGAGGATGACGAAACCATGGTAATCGTTGGTGCAGGCGGACTTGGCTTGATGGCTATGCAAGTGGTTCGTGAACTCACATCGGCTAAAGTTATCGTGATTGATGTGGACAACGAAAAGCTGAAAGCTGCCGGGGAACTTGGAAATTTTACCACCATCAATTCAAAAAGTGAAAACCCGGTTGATCGTGTAATGGAATTGACGGATGGAAAAGGCGCATCCGCAATCGTTGATTTTGTGAACAATCAGGCAACATCAACGGCAGCATTTAATATGCTTCAAAAGAATGGAATAATGGTGATGGTGGGCTTGTTTGGCGGCAAACTCACATTTTCAAACCCTGTTGCTACACTTAAAAATCTTACAATTCGCGGCTCCTATACGGGAGGTCTGTCTGAATTGCGAGAGCTCATCGATATTGTACGCGACAAAAAACTGAAATCCATCCCGGTAAAAACCTACAAACTGGATGCTGCTGACGAACTTCTTAAGAAAGTAAAGAATGGTGAGATAACAGGCCGTGCCGTGGTTGCTCCATGATTTATGTTCCATTAATGTTTGCCATAAAGCATAATCAGGTCGCTTCTTAATTTTACCTCCACGCTTATTTGTTTTGCAAACAGTGATGGAATAACTATGTTCATTCAGTTTTTAATTAACCAAAAACCAATAATACAGATCTATGAAACTTGTATTCAAAACTGTGCTGATTCTGCTTTTTATATCGGCCAACCTGTTGGCTCAGGAGCGCCCTCATGTATTTGAAGGTGCAGAAATCATCACCATTACCGGAGAAACCATTGAAAATGGTGTTCTGGTTGTGGAAAATGGAGTAATTACTGCAGTTGGAGCATCCGGAGATGTTACCATTCCGCAAAATGCCGAACGTGTAGATGTAACCGGTAAGGTAATTATGCCGGGTATTGTGGACACACACTCCCATATTGGTGAAGGAGACGGTGGTGATCGCTCTGCTGCTCTGCACCCCGACGTACGAATTCTCGATACCATCGACCCGAGAAGTAAAACATTCCGAAAAGCGGCTTCAGGTGGTGTAACGTCAGTGAATATTATGCCCGGTTCTGGCCTTCTGATGAGCGGCCAAACCGTATATGTAAAAACCAAACCTGCAAACACCATCGAAGAGATGCTGATTGTGGTTGATGAAGAGACCGGAATTTATGGCGGCCTGAAAATGGCAAACGGAACCAACCCGCTGCGGGCTGACGGTTCTCCGGGAACACGTGCGAAATCGGCCGCACTGGCACGCGAACTTTTTGTAAAGGCACAGGAATACAAAGCTAAAGTAGATGCTGCAAATGGCAATCCGGATGAAATGCCATCACGTGACCTGCAGATGGAAACCCTCGTTGAAGTTCTGGAAGGTAAGCGGATCGTACACAATCACACACACCGCCATGACGATATTTTAACAGCTATTCGCCTTGCCGAAGAGTTTGGATACAGAATGGTTTTGCAGCATGTAAGTGAGGGTTGGAAAGTAGCCGAAGAGATTGCAAATGCTCCGATTTTAGGCTCATCCATTATTACACTCGATTCGCCGGGCGGTAAGCTGGAAGCGATCAATTTACTGAATATTAACGGACGTGAACTTGAAAAGGCAGGTGCACTGGTCGCATTCCATTCAGATGACCCGATTGTGGATTCCCGGTTTTTGATTCGCTCGGCTGCACAGGCAGTTCGCGAAGGTATGAGCCGCGAAAAAGCACTTGAAGCACTCACAATTGCCGGTGCAAAAATGATGGATATTGAAGACCGGGTGGGGTCACTTGAACCCGGCAAAGATGCCGATTTTCTGATTCTGTCCGGAGATCCCTTCAGCGTCTATACACATGTGGAGCAGACCTGGATAGAAGGTGAAAAAATCTGGGATCGTGACAATCCGGAGGACCGCATTTATGCGATTGGCGGATATGAAATTTTCCGCGCTTCGGCCAACTATCATATTCACATGGAGGGCCACTAATCATGAAAAACAGACTCAATAAACTACAGTTTATGCAACAATTTATTCTGCTCTCAGCAGCACTCTGCATGGTTACTGCATTCAGTTTTACCGTTCAGGCACAGATTGCCGTAAAAGGTGAAATGGTTTACACCATGGCAGGCGAACCCATTCCAAATGGGGTTGTTCTTATTAATAATGGTGTTATAGAACGTGTCGGCTCAGCCGATCGCATCGACATACCGGATGCATACGAAGTTCACGAGGCGAAGATCGTAACTCCGGGATTAATCGATTCCCGAACCGTGGTTGGCCTTGCGGGATATTACAATCAGCCCCACGAGCAGGATCAGCTGGAAACATCCAATGCTGTTCAGCCCGAACTGAGGGCGATCGACTCGTACAATGCCAGGGAGTTTCTGGTTGGCTATCTTCGCGGTGAAGGCATCACAACGATGCATACAGGCCATGGGCCCGGCGCGGTTATAAGCGGGCAGACTATGATCGTAAAAACCACAGGGAGAACTGTTGATGAGGCACTTGTGGATTCCACTACCATGCTGGCTGTAACCATGGGGCCAAGTGTGCGCAGCAATTTCAGCTCGCCCGGAACCCGTTCAAAGGCTGTGGCCGTGCTTCGCCAGGACCTGATCAGGGCGCAGGCGTATGCAGAAAACCGTGCATCGGGTGATGTGAGCAGCCGCGATCTCAAAATGGAAGCTCTGGCTGATCTGCTTGATGGAAAAATCAAAGCACTCGTGTCAGCACACACCGCAAGTGATATAATGACTGCACTGCGAATCCAGCGGGAGTTTGGTTTCCAGATGGTACTTGAAGGTGCATCCGAAGCGTATCTTGTAATTGATGAGATAAAGGAAGCCGGAGTGCCGGTAGTAATCCATCCAAAAATGATTCGCCCGTTTGGTGAGGCTAAAAATTCCAGTTTCGAAACCGCAGCAAAACTGCACGAGGCGGGAATTCCCGTTGTCTTTCAAAGTGGCTTTGAAGGTTACGTGCCTAAAAGCCGGATAGCTAAATTCGAAGCTGCGATTGCTGCAGCCAACGGTCTTGGCATGGAAAACGCTCTCTATGCACTCACTATGGGTGCGGCTACGGTTCTGGAAATTGACGATCGTGTTGGCTCTCTTGAAATGGGTAAAGATGCAGATCTTGTTCTGTTTGATGGTGATCCGTTCGAGTATCTGACCAATGTAGAGGCTGTGATCATCAACGGAACGGTAGTTCACACGAGGGATTAGCACCCGATCTTATTGAGCAATCAAAAACCTCTGCCGGTTGATCAACGATTTATTGTGAAACTGTCAGAGGTTTTTTTGTTTAGTCTTGTTTCTTAAGCGGAGTTTTAAACATCCCTTTCACGGTTTGATCCTCCTCTCTGTCAAATTGATCGAGCCCTAATTGAATGGTTTCCGGTTTAGGATTGATCCGAAACGTTCGTGCCAGCCGGTCCCAGAATGAAAAGAGAGAGCTGTAGTTGGAGTCAGTTTCAGGCTGCCAGCGGGAGTGATGAACCCGGTGCATATTAGGAGTCACGATTACGGTACGCAATATTCGGTCGTACTTTTCGGGCAGCCCTACATTTGCATGATGAAACTGTACCACAGCAAACATGACTATTTCATACAGCACCAGCTCCCAGAGATAGACGCCAAAGAGGGCAATTAGTGGAATTCGAAACAGGGAGGAGAAGAATATTTCGCCGAGGTGAAAACGGCTGGCGGTGGTCACATCCATTTTGTTATCGGAGTGATGCACACTGTGGAACCTCCAGAAGAACGGTATTTCATGATTCATCCGATGCCAGGTGTATGTCCAGAAGTCAAGAAGCAAGATTGCTCCCACAGCGTGCATCCAAACGGGGATTCCCAAGCCATCCTGAAGCCAGTGCATGATGCCGAAACGGGCCTCATCAGCCCAGACCGAAGCGGCCAGCCAGAGGCCGACAAACAGCAGACTGACCATCAGGCCATTAATGACCCCGACAACAAGATTCCGCAGAGCGTGTTTTCCGCGATCTTTAAATGAGCCGCTGAAATAGGCGTAAAACGGATGCAGCGACTCCCACATAAAGAGCAGCACCAAAATTGCAACCAGTGCAATCACCTGCGTCTCCTGTAGTGCTAAAAGTATGGGTTCCATATCTAATCAGTTGGTTTTTATGTTAAGCAAGTAATTTTTTTCCCAAATTCAGGGCAACACTATTTAAAAGGTTGCAGGCTTCAGAATCCCCTCTTGAGAGGGGACACGTTCAAACGAACCGGCAAAGCCGGATGAGTTTAACGAGGGGTGTGTCCCGTGACTTTGATCGTGAACCGCAGTCTTTCCAGATTCCTTGTCCTCGTGAACACACCCCTGATTCTTGAAAGGCTCGCTTCGCGATCTTTCTCAAATCTTTCCCCTCTCGAGAGGGGACTTATTTCAACCACCCACTACGTTATCATTGCCATTGTATTCATTTTAAAGCCTAAAACGTCATAACCTTATCACTCGTCGCAATCCATTCGGACAACTCTTTCATTGTACTCAGTTCAGCTCCTTTTACAAACTCAGCATTTTTGATGCCTCTGGCTGCTGCACATGTACCACAGATCTTTATTTGTGCACCTTTTGCCACGGATAGCATAAGCATTCGTTCTATGTTGTAGTAGCCATCAGGGGTTTCCTGTCCGGCCAGTGCACAGGTTGCTGCATCGGCCATCAGAAAGATTCGCACTTCTATTTCATCTTAATAATCACGGCCAAGTTGATTGGCAATGCGTAGTGCATTATATGCTTTTTCTGTTCCGTATGGTGCGTCATTTATGATAATCAGTGTAGTCATGGTTTTATAATTTTAGTCGTAATCACGATTGATCAACTAATTAGCTCTTTATTCACAACAGGCTTGTTCAATTTCTTCATCCTGACCATAATCCATAATGCAGAAAAAAGAACCAGGATGCCCGTTGCAATGATGGCGATTTTAATATCAAACATATCCGCAATCACTCCGGAGAAAATTGCTCCAATAGCGTAGCCGCCATCCCGCCACAGTCGAAATACCCCGATACTTTCTGCGCGATCATTTGGATGGGTAAGGTCTGCCACGGATGCTAAAAAAGTAGGGTAAACCATAGCGGTTCCTGTGCCAAGCAGGGCGGCAAGCAGAATAAAGGCTATATAGTGGTCCAGTAAAGCAAATATCAGTAGGCTGATGCCCTGCACCAACATACCCGCCCAAAGCATCTTCTTTCTGCCTGTATAATCAGAAACTTTTCCGGTAACTACCTGCAGAATCCCCCAGAATGCCGGGTAGACCGCCACCACAATTCCGATTTGAGTCATCGTTAAACCTGAGGCTGCCAGAAAGATGGGAAACGCACCCCACGCCATTCCATCCTTGAAGTTTGTCATCATTCCCGCCTGGGAAACTGCCTGGAGGTCTTTATCGCCAAGGCTCACTTCAAAAAAAAGGTTCTTTTTAACCCTTTTTTCTTTCGAATTGTTTGCTTCATATTCCACAAACGGTGCTGTATCACGAATCAGAAATATACTCATGAACAGCCCCAGTACGGCGAGGACAATCCCGATGTAGAATGGATAAGGCCGCAATCCAAATTCTGCAGCTATCCAGCCGGTCAGAAAAGCAACGATCGCCACCGCTACATATCCTGAAAATTCATTCAGCCCCATAGCCAGTCCGCGGTCTTTTTCTCCGGCCAGATCGATCTTCATGATCACATTCGCCGACCACGCCAGCCCCTGGTTAATACCAAGCAACACATTTGCACCTACAATCCAGCTCCAGTCAGGGGCGTACATCAGTATGAATGGAACCGGGAGGCCGAAGAGCCACCCAACGATCAACATCTTTTTTCTGCCGAAAGACTGGGCAAAACGTCCTGCAAAGTAGTTTGAGATCGCTTTGGTGATGCCAAAAACTACAATAAAAGAGAAGATGGCTGATCTTGCGGCTATGCCGAAATCAGTCTCTGCGATTTCCGGAAGAATGGTTCTCTCCATTCCCACCATGCCACCAACAAAAGCGTTGATAAGCACAAGAAGGGAGAATTGCTTCCAGGTATTTTTCAGCCCGGGGACATTTGTTTGTGTGGTAGTCATCGTTTGTTGTGAGCGGTTATCCGGGTATTTCTACTTATGTATCTGTTTGTTTTGTTGACTTTTTTGGAAAACTCTATTGCTCAACCGGGAGGCCCTTTGATTTCCATTCGGGGAAGCCAGATTCGAGCCGTACAGCTTTGTATCCATGATTTATTAACATTTCAACGGCATTGTCTGCCATCGCACATAATGGTCCTCTGCAATAGGCAACAATCTCTTTGTTCCTGGGGAGCTCTTTCAGCTTTTCAATCAGTTCGTCCTGGGGGATGGAAAGAGCTGATGCGATGTGCCCGGATTTATACTCTTTGCGGGGCCTAACATCGAGAAGAAGGGATTTGCCCTGTTGAATTCGCTCAAGTAATTGCGAACAGGTTACAGATTCCAAATTGTGATGGGACTCACGAAACTCCTTCAATAGTTTCTCAATCTCCGCATTCTGTGAAAAACCGAGATCCCTCATGGCATTCCACACCTCAAAAACTTTAATGCTGGCGAGTGAATAGTAACTGTACTTTCCTCTTCTTTTTGAAGTAACGAGTCGGGCCGATTTAAGTGTCTGCAGGTGCTGGGAGGCGTTTGCCACGGTGAGGCTTGTATTATCGACAATATATTCAACGGGGCAGGGGCCCTGGGCCAGAAGTTCGATAATTTCCAGCCGGTGAGGATTTGCCAGGGCTTTTGTGATGCCTGCCAGCTCTGCATAGATTTTGTTTTTAAAGTCTCTGACGTTCATAAGTCTCTGTTTAAATTTTAAGACGATTAAAAATAACACAACATATTCGCACATTCAATATATTAATTGAATGTTGTGGTGTCTCAGCCACTAAATCTGCTATCGAGTGGTGGAATTCAGAGTTGAAGAAAATGTTGAGGCAGGCATTTCTTATGCAAGCGAATTGTAGTTCTCATTTTATATATTAAATCCACAAATAGTTTTAACACTTTAAGTTCATAAAGTACACCCCCATGATTATAGCACTAATCACCGGTTTAGTCATTTCAAGTTCACTTTTTGGTATAATGCAGATCAGTTCAGATTCAGATAGCGAGAACGATGACGATTTGCTTACAGATGAAATCAGAGCAAACATGAAACCGGCTGAAATACTGCAAGCGTTTAAGGATGGTAATCAGCGATTTACGGAGGGCAACCTTCGAAGAAGAAAGTTTGTGAAAGAAGTTTCTGCAACATCAGAAAAGCAGACACCTTACGCGATAGTGCATAGCTGTATCGATAGCAGGGTTCCCGTAGAGACCATTTTTGATGCCCGTATCGGGGAGATCTTCAGCACACGCCTTGCAGGTAATGTGATCAACAGTGATGTGCTTGGAGGAATGGAATTTGCCACAAGTTTATCAGGGGCAAAACTGATTTTGGTGATGGGCCATACGCGGTGTGGCGCAGTAAAAGGTGCAGCAGATAGTGCAGAATTTGGTCATTTAACGGCCCTGGTTAATAAAATAAAAGTGGCTGAAGGTGAAGCAAAAAGTTCATTTAATGGAGATGCCGATCCGAACAATTATGCATATGTAGATCACCTTGCAAAGGAGTATGTGAAACTTGCCATCAATCAAATTCGGAAAGAGAGTCCGGTACTGAAAGAGCTTGAAGAGAAAGAGGCTATTCTGATTGCCGGCGGAATGTACAACATCGGGACCGGAAAAGTGGATTTTTTTGAAGTATGAAAATAGAGCAAATCTGAAATGTGGATCAGAATGAATCAGACTGTTCATTTCTGAAAAATTCCATGAATGCATAGATGGCAAGACTGCCGGTAAGCAAAGCACCTGAACCGAAAAGTATCCGGCCGGCAAAACTGTTTATCGCTTCAGGTAAGAAGAGTATACCGCCGCCAAACCCGTCTGCAAAGAGAGCTACATAAATTCCAAGCACAGAAAGAGCGAGGCAGATGATGCCACCCATCAAAGATGAAATTCTGCTGCTGTTTGTGCTTTCTCCAAATGAAATTTTTATTGCCATAAGCTATTCAATGTGGTGAATGTTCTGTCATCGAAATAATCAAAACTTATTGAGATTAACAAACGACGAATCGAATGATCTGCACTAATCTAAAACAGCAGCCCAGAAAATAAATGGGCTGTAAATCGTCAGTAAAACTTCAGGCTGTTGACTGATTATTTGTTTTTGTTAGCTCTGGTTACATTTAAGTTTAATTGTGGCAGAGAACGTTGTCTATGGGGGTATTGTTTTAGAAACGTCATACCAGTACGAAGATTACCAAAAAACAAGACTTGCAACCTTTATAAAATCATCAAGTGCTAATCAGAACCATTCAGGAAAGAAAAAATAAAACTTAAATTAAGAGCTATTCTAATGAATAAATTATTTACTACTGTAGTAATACTAGCCTTTTCACTTACATTTTTAATTGCCATAAATGAAAAATCTATGGCACAAGATTTAGAAGAGATAAATCTTTTTACAAATCCCGGGGATATAACTGTAGCAGCAGGCCTAACCCGTGGTACCAGTACAGGATTTTTGGGTAATGCAGAATTAGGCTTAACCGGACAGCTTTTATACACTGTTAATGAAGATATCAGAGCAGGCCTTGATTTCACGTATTACTTGATTGGTGAACGTCAACTTAGTGCGAATGAATTGAATTTTAATATTCACATGTTTGTGCGGAACAGAAATAATTTAACGTTGTACGGTCTCTCTGGTATAAATATTTCCAATACCTCCGGCAGTGACGAAATATGGCGGGTGCAGAGAGAGTTAGGGAATCCAGATACACGCAGATATGGCCTTAATTTAGGCGCAGGACTTGAAGTACGGCTTGGTAATATTGTTTTATATGGGGAGCCAAAATTGACGCTGCTCGGCTGGAATCAACTTGCAATCACCGGCGGATTCAGATACATCCTTTGATAATTCTACAAACTTTCTTGAATCACGCTCAATACTGTTAGGTATATGCCACTTCTTAAAGTACAGTGTATGCTTTTCACAAGAGGGTTGATTTAGCTATGAACGCCTCCAACACTGCGTGTGTTCTTTCAGATCAAAACGTGAGAAAAAGCTCAATGGTTGCTCTCTTTTTTCGTATTTTGCTTGATTTGAAATCAGTCACTAAACATGCCCCAAACAGACGTACCTCCATCAAAATCTGTTGATAAAAATGGTTCCCGAGCTGCCGGAAGGCCAATCGTTATTAAGGGTGCGCGTGTACACAATCTCAAGAACATTGATGTAGAAATTCCCCGAAACAAACTTACGGTTATTACCGGAGTTTCGGGTTCGGGTAAATCGAGCCTCGCATTCGACACTATTTACGCTGAGGGGCAGCGGCGTTATGTAGAGAGCCTCTCCAGTTATGCGCGGCAATTTCTTGAGCGAATGGACAAGCCCGATGTAGATCATATGCACGGTATCTCCCCTGCCATGGCCATTCAGCAGAAAACCACAGGTAGTAATCCGCGTTCAACGGTTGGTACATCCACTGAGATTTATGATTATGTGAGACTTCTGTTCGCCCGTATAGGGAGAACCATTTCTCCGGTTACGGGTAAAGTGGTGAAGAAAGATAACCCCGGCAGTATCATCAACGAGCTTTTTGAGCAATTTGAGGAGAAAACCCGATTCTATGTACTTTTTCCGCTGCAATTAAGGGATGGCAGAGATCCCGCCGAGCAGTTTGATGTGCTGAAAGAGAAGGGACTGACCCGCCTGCTGAATATTGAAAGCGAAAACATCACCGATCTCACAAGAGATGAAATTGATCCTGAAAAGATCGATCCGGAAACATACAGGGTGTTGGTCGATCGCCTTGCCATCAAAAAAGATGAAGCCACCCGAAGCCGTATTGCTGAATCAATTGAGACAGCCTTTCGTGAGGGTAACGGCCGCTGCAGAATCAAAATACGAGATGGTGAAGAGCTGGCATTCAGCGAGCGTTTCGAAGAGAATGGGGTTGAATATCTCGAGCCGTCACCACAAATGTTCTCCTTCAATAATCCCTACGGAGCCTGCGATTCGTGCGAAGGGTTCGGCAAGGTTTCAGGAATTGATGAAGACCTGGTAATTCCCGATCACGATAAATCGATCCGTGCCGGTGCAGTAGCGCCGTTCGATTCGCCCAAGTTCAGCGGTTATCTTCGCGATTTTGTTCGTGTAGCCGCTAAAGAACAGATACCCATTGATGTACCCTACAAATCGCTGAGCAAAGAGGCCAAACGAATACTTTGGAAAGGAAAAGATGGGTATGCAGGTATACACGGATTTTTTGATGATATAAAAGATCAGTTCTACAAAGTTCATATGCGTGTGCTCTACTCCCGCTATCGTGGCTACAGCCGCTGTTCTGAATGTGAAGGCTATAGAGTACGGCGTGATGCACTCTTTGTAAAAATTGATGGCTTACACATTGGTGAAGTTACTGAAATGACCATCGGGTACGCCCGTGAATATTTTGACAATCTGAAGATCACGGAATTTGAAAAGTCAGTTGCCGGTCAGATTCTCTACGAAATACGCAAACGGCTTAAATACCTTGATGAAGTGGGACTCGATTATCTCACACTCGATCGGCTCACGAATACACTTAGTGGTGGTGAGTCTCAACGTATCAGCCTGGCGAATTCACTGGGGAGTTCACTCATTGGCAGCCTCTATGTTCTGGATGAGCCAACCATCGGCCTGCATCCGCGTGATAACGACCGGCTGATCAATATCCTGAAATCACTACGGGATATCGGCAACACAGTACTGATTGTAGAGCACGATCCTGAAATGATGAAAGCGGCTGATAATATTATCGACATCGGCCCATTTGCCGGCACGCACGGCGGCGAGGTAGTTTTTACAGGCGCCTATCCAGATTTACTGAAGGCAAACACACTTACAGGAAAATATCTATCCGGACGGATGGAAATACCGGTTCCAAAGAAACGAAGAAAAGGCAATGATAAGTCGCTGCTTGTTGAGGGTGCATCAGAACACAACCTGAAAAATATTGATGTAGAATTTCCACTTGGTAAGCTGGTCTGTGTAACAGGGGTGTCGGGGTCAGGTAAGTCAACGCTGGTTCACGATACGCTGTATGCATCTATCCAGAAAAAAATAGGTACGTGGAAAGAGAAAGTTGGCCGAAACAAGGGGGTGAGCGGTATCCGAAATATCGAATCGGTTGAGATGGTAGATCAAAGCCCGATTGGCCGTTCCACCCGATCTAATGCGGCCACCTATACTAAGGCGTTTGATGGTATCCGTGATCTGTTTGCGAATACACGCCAATCGAAGATTATGGGATATACTCCCGGCCACTTTTCATTTAATGTGCCCGGCGGGCGCTGCGAGGCGTGCCAGGGAGAGGGTGTGCAAAAAATTGAGATGCAATTCATGGCCGACATTGAACTGGTTTGCGAGGAGTGCGGTGGAACCCGGTTCAGAAAAGATATCCTTCAGGTAAAATATAGAGGCCAAAATATCCATGAAGTACTGGAGATGAACATCAGCGATGCGATTGAATTTTTTGTTGATGAATTAACCATCATAAAAAAACTGCAGCCGATGGAAGATGTGGGGCTCGGCTATTTGCGGCTGGGACAGAGTGCAACTACACTTTCAGGCGGGGAGGCACAGCGGGTGAAACTGGCTAAATTTCTTTCGAAAACCAATACCGAAAAAACTCTCTACTTTTTTGATGAACCCACAACCGGGCTCCACTTTGAAGACATTTCCAAACTTCTGAAATCATTCAACGAACTGGTTGATAACGGGCATTCGGTGATTATTATCGAGCATAACCTGGATGTGATGAAATCGGCCGACTGGATTATCGATATTGGTCCGGAAGGCGGATTCCGCGGCGGGCAAATCGTGGCAACCGGAACACCGGAAGATATTGCAGGTATTGAAGAGAGCCATACCGGCCGGTTTCTAAAAGAAGTTTTGGGCTGATGTTACACAAGCACAAAACTATCTGATTTTTTACTGATATTGTGAACGTGAGTTCGATATAAAAATGAACAATATAACTGACGATTCTTTCTATATGTTGTATCGAACTCACGTTATGAGGTTAAAACGAAACGTTTTATTGATTTACAGAATTCATGAAGTTTTATAGCAGAGTATTCAGTACAGCAATTCTTCTTTTGATGGCGGGAGCCCTTACGGCGCAAGCTCAGACGGAGCTGCAGAGAATATCCACAACGGAGAGAGCCGACGGACAAGGTATTGTAGTGCGATATCATATGACCCAGCTGCCCGACTCATTTCGCGTATCGCAGCCGGAAGTAAACCGAGTTGAGATGGTACTCTTTTCAATGGATCTGGATACTGAGAATTTGGTTCCAGTTTCAACCACACCCCATATTGCAGAATTGGATCTCTACAACCTTTTGAGCGGAATTGGTACCGATCTCTATATTGCTGAAGGTGTATTTTTTGTAGCTGATGCCTACCCCGATGTAAACGGCAGGGATGTCTTGTTGTCACTTGTATTTGCCACTGAAGAAGAAGTTGCAGCACTGGCCGAAGTAGTAACAACCGATGTGCCATCAGGCGAGGATGCAGTGGAAGAAGTTCTGGAAGATGAACCCGAAATATCAGAGCCGGAACCTCCCCGGGTATCAGAACGGAGCAGGTTAGCGCTAACTTTTGGCGTGCAGGGAGGCCTCAGTATTTCGGATGTGTTTAATGCTTCTTTTAATCGCGATGCCCGCACAGGTATGACGTTTGGACTCACGATTGACATTGGCCTGCCGTATCGGTTGCCGTACGATGTTAAGCCCTCCATTCAAACCGGATTGTACTACACCGAAAAAGGGTTTGATAATCCGAGCGCACGTTTCGACGGCGTATCCATTGAATTTGATTACATGGAGATTCCCATCCTGGCAAAATTTAATTATGATATGGCGTATGGCTTATCACCCTTTGTGGCACTGGGCCCTTATGTAGCTTTTATGGTAAGTGCCGAGCGTGTTCGGCAAGATGACAGCCGGCGCGATCTGGATGATACTACCCGTGAAGTGGATTTTGGATTAATGGGCAGTATAGGTACAGATTTTACAATTGGCACAACCACTTTGAATGCACAGGCAAGAGGGTCCTTTGCTTTTTCAGATGTTCAAAAGGGGGAGTTCAGTGAAGGAGAAAAACACTTTTATATGGCACTGGTACTTGGCTTTCGGTTCTAAATAATCTTCATTACCCCATGGGGTTATGCTTAAACAATTCGTAACGTTAAACGTAAAAATTTGGTGGCGCTCACTGGCGGGAGTGGAGATTGCGGCCATGATTTTCTATTCCGTTTTTCTGTTGCTGATACTGGGGCAGTTTCTTGGCGTAATTCTCATACTCATCTTCATGGATGACGTAGAGCAGGCCCGCCAGTTCTACTCATGGATAACTGAGGATATTCAGTTTACCGCTCATCTGCTTTTTTTGAATTCGCTGTTTTTTTCCCAAATATTTTTTGTAAAAATTAACCGTCTTCAGCTGAATGAAAACCGGAAACTGCTATCATTTGGAATGTCGGCAAACCGGCTTGCCTGGTATCTCAATCTGGCCGGATTTTTCCATCCGCTAAATGTAATCTTTCTCTTTGTATGGTTGATGTACCTCATCAGCATGGCCGGTTCAGCATCGCATATAGCCATGGTAACAATTCTTGTGTTTGTCACCTATGGGGTGATCAGTTCACTCAAGTGGCGATTTCGAATTTTCTCGGCTGAGCGGTTTAAACATGTAAGCGCTGTAGTGGGCACATTTGTACTCTTTTTTATCCTTATTGCTGTATACCTTGATTTCACACCCTATATAAGCTCGCCCGATGTGGCTGCAGATTTTCTGAATTCCTGGCTTATATATACGCCGGGTTATTTGTTCTATTATGCGGGAAATCTGCTCACAAGTACGGCCATTCACTACTTCCTCATCGGGCTGTTACTGTTTCTTTTTATGGTTGTAAACCGGGATATGATGCTAAACTCAAAAGCCGCTCTTTTAACACCTCCGCAATCATCTTCCGGTATCAAGAAAAAAAGCCAGCTCGCCCTGTTTATTAAATGGCTGGGCCACGAGGGCGGTAAATATTTTCATGCAGTATGGAGCCATAAATACAGTAAAATTCAGCTTTTAATAACGTATGTTTTTGTGATTCCCTATATTATATTTCTGGGTAATGACACCTATGTAATCGGGGTATTTCTCACGCTTATTCCCATCATTTTTCTGATGGTAATGCTTACCAACATGTTTGGGTTTGAAAATCGTGAAATTCTGCTTTCTCTTCAGCTTCCCATTCCCATGGAAACCATTGTGAGGGAACGCATCAAAACTGCACTGCTTGTCTGTCTTGCCGGTTCAAGTATCGTGCTGATATTGGTTCCTGTTTTTATTGAATCAGTACCAGCTATGCTTCAGATTCACATGGGTATTATTATGATTTCACTGGCATTTTTACACTACATTCTCAGGAGCAGTATAAACAATTACAAGAAGATTGAAGAAGTGAGTGTGATGTCTGTTTCAAACCCTGTGTTGCCGGCATCCATCACCTTTACATCGGTATTTATTGTGATGATTATAGGTGTCTTTACATTTTTCATTATTGAAAGTTTTGTTTGGTATCATATTGCTATTCTTGTATCAATAAATCTTATTCTGTTCATTAGTTTCAGGCGAAAACTGGCTCGAATATCCGAACCATTTAACCAAAAGGTGATTCCCAAATTATGGAACGAGCTTTAATCATCAGCAACCTTACAAAATCGTATGGAAAAGGGCCCGTTCTGAAAAGCCTGAACCTTGAGGTGCCGGCAGGTAATATTTTCGGGTTGATTGGCCCAAACGGTGCAGGGAAAAGTACCTTGATCGGGATTCTTACCGGATTGCTTACCTACAGCGAGGGGCAAATTATCATCAACGATCTGGAACTGAAGAAAAGCAACGAAGTGGAGATCAAGAAAGATGTTTCATCTGTTTTACAGCCACCGCTTCTGTTCGAAAATTTCACGAGCATTGAATTTATACACTACATCTGCGAGATGTATAAAGAAGTTCCGGATGACCTTGACAGCAAAATCGATTCGCTGTTCAGCTATTTTGAGATTGAGGAGTTTCGGCATGTTCAGGCAAAACAGCTATCATCCGGAAGCAGGAAGAAACTATCCTTTTGTGCGGCCATTCTTGTGAATCCCAAACTGCTCTTTTTGGATGAGCCGTTTGAAAGCGTGGATGTGATCTCCATTGGGCGGATGAAAACCATTATCCGGAAATTGAAAGAGCGCGGCACATCCATCTTCATTACAAGCCACATACTCGAAGTAGTGGAAAATCTCTGTGACGATATTGCCATTCTTCACAACGGCAAAATTGTAGCCTACCTTGATTCGCTGTCCCGCAGAGAACTTCAAAAAGATTCATCACTCAGCGAAATTTTCGAGCAGTATGTGGGAATCAGCAAAGCAAACGACGCTGAGATTGATTGGATATAGAATCGGTTCTTTACTGAAATTACTTTCAAAATAGCTTCTCCGACAGACACCAAAAAAGCATATAACTGCCGGCGCATATAGCCGGAAATTTTCATTAAGATGTAAACCTTTTAGGGACATTTCTAAGCAAAACAGCCCTTTATTTGCATTATATTTTATAAATATATTTGGATATAAAAATCTAAAATTATAGGTTGAAATAAGGCCCGATGTATGCGCTTGCTCATTTAATTTACATTCAACAGGGATGGGAGTAAGAAAAGTAATATCAGAGTCAACCTATCTATATCCGCTAAGAGTCAATAGCTTCTTAAAAAAAATAGCGTGTTTTTCCTCTTCCGTTCAATTTGCTGATACGTTTCGGGCTATTCATAATCAGTCTATTCCTAATAAAAATTTATTGCTATGAGACGACCGGAAACCAATCCAAAGGGCCTTTGTATATACGTAATGTTTGCACTGTTTTTTCTACTTGCTTCAGCCATGCCGGAACAGATATATGCGCAATTTACTGTAACTGAAGGAAGCACTTACAACGGAGCTGTTGAAAACGGGGATGCGCCGTTCACCTTAATACAGGAGCCATCCTATGGTACGCTAACGTTCAATTCAGATGGGTCCTTTACCTATACAGCGCACAGACAACCAACGGCTGGGTTTCAGGATACCGATTCATTCGAGTATAAATCAAATGATCAGGAAGAAAGTGATGATCCTTATGTGGTTTCTATAACCATTACTCCTGTAAATGATGCACCCGTTGCGCAATCAAAATCTTTTACAGTTGATCTTGGCGACACTCATAGCGGACAGGTTACTGCAACAGATGTGGATGGTGATGCGCTTACTTACGCTTTACAAACAGGTCCTGATAACGGAACATTGGTATTCAACACGAATGGCAGTTTTTCTTATACGGCAAATAGTTATGGTGATGGGACAGATTCATTTACATTTGTTGCAAATGATGGGTGGGCCAACTCTGAGCCGGCAACGGTAAGCATTAATATAAGCAGTGCTTTTTGCGGCGGCAGCGGTACCGAAGCCGAACCCTACCTGATATGTACGGCCGATCAACTGAACAACGTACGCGAAGATCTAAGTGCCTACTATAAATTAGCTAACGATATAGACATGGATGTGGCGCCTTATAATGAAGGTGAAGGCTGGGAGCCGATAGGAAAGGTTGGAAGTGCATTTACAGGTACATTTGACGGCGCAATTTACACTATCAACAATCTATTTATAGATCGGTCCGAGGAAACTCACATTGGATTATTCGGATTAGTGAATAATGCATTTATAGAAAATGTAGGATTGGAAGATGTAAATATTACCGGAAATCGGTTTACAGGCGGTTTGATGGGGTATAATGGCAATAACGGAACCATCATCGAATCATATTTTATCGGCTCTGTAACCGGTACAGATAATTATACTGGCGGCCTGGTAGGGTTTAATGAGGGGGGTGACATTATTGACTCTCATGCAACCGGCACAGTAAATGGCACAGGTTGGAGAGTCGGGGGGTTGGTGGGAAGAACCACTTCAGGATCAATAATTGGTTCATTCGCTAACTGCCAAGTTAATGGCCATAATTCTGTTGGGGGCCTGGTGGGAGAAAGCTGGAACAGCTCCATAATCAGTTCCTATGCAACTGGTGACGTAAGTGGTGGTTATTCCGTAGGTGGATTGGTGGGGACTGCCAGTGGAATCGTCAGCATCATCACTGACTCTTATGCTTCAGGTGTTGTTAGCGCTACTGAAGATAGAGTTGGTGGTCTGGTGGGCATTTTGAGTGATAATTCTTCGGTCAAAAGATCTTATGCTGTTGGTGAAGTCGTTGGTATTGTTGACAATATTGGTGGCCTGTTAGGTCGTCTGGATAATTCGACAGTTGAAGATTCCTACTATGACAAAGAAACCACCGGCCAATCAGATGACGAAGGTAAGGGTACGCCCAAAACCATGGCTGAAATGAAGCAAATCACCACCTTTTCTGCCTGGGATATTGCTTTAACCGACACAGAATTAAACGACGGATACCCCTTCCTCGCCTGGCAGGACGACAATGAAGATTCAGTCTGGTTAATTACCGGAGAGGAACTCTTCTGCGGCGGAAGCGGCGACGAACACGATCCCTACTTGATCTGCACTGCGGATGAACTGAACAACATCCGCGAAGACCTCACTGCCCATTACAAATTAGCTAATGATATTGATCTGGACATAGCACCCTATAATGAAGGGGAGGGATGGGAGCCGATTGGTTCGCACACGGACCGTTTCATCGGAAGTTTTGATGGGGAATCATTTGTTATTATGAATCTCTACGTTAACCGGCCCGAGACCTTTAACATTGGTCTTTTTGGATATACAGAAAATGCTAATATTACAAATGTCCGCCTGGAAGGGTTAGAAGTTACTGGTGGCAGTCTTAATGTTGGAGGCCTGATTGGCCGCACCCGAACCACAGATGTTTCCAACTCATATGTAAATGGAAATGTAACCGGCGGAAATATGACCGGAGGTTTGGTTGGTATGCATTCAGATAATTCAACCATCACAAATTCATATGCAACCGGGATGGTAGGAAGCATAGCGGATACTGAAAATCATGGCGGTTTAGTAGGCCAGGTTGATAATTCAACCATTACAAACTCTTATACTGTAAGTACAGTGGAGGGTAATATAAGTGTGGGTGGTTTGGTGGGAAAGAGTCACCGTGGAATCGTCATTAATTCCTATGCAATAAATAATGTTCATGGAAATGATCGGGTTGGCGGTTTAATTGGGAACAATCATGGTACAGAAACGCACGGACATTCAGAAGCAGAATTAACTGAGTCTTATGCCGCCGGTACAGTAAATGGTAGTACTAATGTTGGTGGTCTTGTTGGAGAAAATACTGGTTCGGTAACCAACTCTTTCTACGACCGCGATACCAGTGGTCAGGAAGATGACGACGGTCGTGGCACGCCAAAAACCACGGCCGAGATGAAACAGCAAAGCACCTTTACAACTGCAGGGGCAGACTGGGATTTCACAAATCTCTGGGCGATTGAGTCGGGCGATTACATCTCCTACCCCTACTTTGGCAATAGCGACGAGGCGCCCGAGCAAGATCCGCCTCCGGGACTGGTGAGAGTTGCCGGGTTTGATGAAGCCCCGAGGCTGTTTGCCGCAGCCGGCAAAGAAGTCCCGGTTACCACTCAGCATATTCTGTTTGAAGGTGGCGAGAGCGTAACCATCACGCAGCTTCCGGTTCAGGGAACCCTCCTTCTGGATGGAACGGCTGTAGAGAATAATGATGTGATACACAAAGGTGATGTGGAAGCCGGGAAACTGGGTTATATACCTGAGAAGGGTATTCCTGCAACAGTTTATGTATATGGTTATGATCAGTTCATCTACGAAAATTCTGAGGAGCAGCGTACCCTTCCGGTCGATCTTGCGGCTCAAGCCATGCCGTATGAGTTTACCGAAGGCTGGTTCCTGTTCTCATCTCCCGGAGACGGGCAGACCGTGGGCGAGCTGCTTGGCAATATCCGCACTGATGGATATCCGGGTTCTACCAATCCGGGAGCATCGTTCCCGACGGTCTATACGCTGGATCAGGACGCCTATCAATGGGCGGCTGTGACAAGCAGTGACCAGGTGCTGGTGCAAGGCGCTGGATTGCTGGTTTATGTATTTGAGGAAGATACACCGGCAGAAGATCTGCTCTTCTCCGAAGGCCCGTGGGCGCCGCTGGATGGCAGTTTCACGTTCGATCATATGCTTTGGTACGATCCTGACCAGGGACCGCAGGGCGACAGCCACTTTTTGATTGGCAACCCGCACCCGGTAGCCATTAACATCTGTAACATGATTATGGAAGGCACCAATATGGCGAATTCACTCGACATCTGGGCGCCATGGGAAAATGACGGGCACGGAGGGTATATAAACTTCTCATGTGAGATAACTCCGAGGAAAGTACAAACACAGGCAAACTCCGATGAGTTGCAGCAGGGAGAAATACTATTTGAAGGGTACGTACCGCCATTTATCGGCTTCTGGGTACGCACCACTGCAGACAACCCAAGCTTGGCAATCACTGAAAATGATTATGTTGGTATGCCCCGGCGTAAACAAACCGAGGCGAAACCCGAGCCGGTTACCCTGGTTCTGAGCCATGAGGAGCGAAACTACGCCAACACGGTGAATATTCTGTTCTCAGACCGAGGCAGTGATGGGCTGGATGAGATCGATGCCATCAAGCTGAGCTCAGCCGGGCTGGCCAAGCGATACCTCTCCTTCTTTGCGATGGATGAGGAGGGCCGCAAATACGCCCTTCGAAGCCTGCCAACGCTGATGCAAGATGAAGTCACCATTCCGCTGGGCATCGAAACCACCGAAGAAGGAAGTTACACCCTGACGTGGAGCCTGCCGGATGCCGGACTTACCGGTGCTAACTACTACCTGCGAGACCATCACGCCGGAACAACTGTGCAGCTTCGCGATGGGCAGAGCTACCGCTTTGATTTAGAGGCGACAACTGCTGCCAAAGCCATAGATCCCCCCCTATTAAGGGGGGACGCAAAGGGGGTGTTTAGTGCCCGGATAGCCGAACACGAATCCACCCCGCGCTTCGAGCTGATCGTTACCACCGGCGAGTTAAAAGACGGTGGAAGCGAACTGCCTGCTGAAATTGTGCTGAACCAGAACTATCCGAATCCGTTCAATCCGGCCACCATTATCAGCTACGAACTGCCCGAGCAGGTTCACGTGCGCCTGGATGTGTATGATATGACAGGCCGCCATGTGGCTGAGCTGGTGAATGAGCAGATAAATGCAGGCCAACATCGTGTAACATTCAACGCAATGAATCTGTCCAGTGGTGTTTATATCTACCGCTTACAGGCAGGCAACGAGATACAGACCAGAAAATTAACCATCATAAAATAGAAGATGGTAGATGATAAAAAGTGCCGGTTTTCTCCGGCACTAAATTTCCTGAACGTTAAAAATATGAGTAAAAATGAAGAAAGTAATTGATTTCATGCCCCAAAAAGCAGAGGAAAATAGGAAAGAATGGATACGTCCGGAGATTACAAATCTGCTGATCAAGGAAACAGAGCAACTGTTACCTCCGGAAGATACAGATGGCCCGCCACTGTCATAATAGGTTCAAAAACAAAAAGAAGTTTGTACAATTATGCCATCGCCTTCTTGATAGACTTTCTTCGCTTTTTGGAGATGCCGATTGCTACAGCCGGAACTACAAACAGGGTTAATATGGTTGCGAATGCAAGGCCGCCAATTACGGAACGGGCAAGCGGACTCCAGGTTTCTGATCCGGCTCCCAGCTCGAGTGCAAGGGGAATCATGGAGCAGATTGTGGTTAAAGCGGTTAGTAAAATAGGGCGCATTCTTCGCTTGCACGCTTCGAGAAATTGCTCAAGGTAGTCGATGTCGCCCGTACTGTTTTTTGTGTTTTGATGGATAAAATCGAGAAGTACAATTCCGTTGTTTACCACAATACCTATCAAAATAACAATACCGATGTAAGCCGGTACACTAAGGGTAGTTCCGGTGATAAAAAGGAACAAGAGTGATCCAAAAAAGGCCAGAGGTACCGACATCATCACAATAAACGGATCGCGAAGATTTTCAAAAAGTGATGCCATTACCATGTACGTAAGAAGTAGTACAAGTATAAGTGCAATCAGTATTTCGGCGCCGCTCTCTTGCTGTGCAAATACAGAGCCTCCAAACTCGTATCGATATCCATCGGGCAGTACAACTTCATTATCTGCAAACATCTGTTCAATTCGGTTTTGATACTCTTCCAGATCACCCCGAACCATCACATTCACATCAAGCAGTGTTTCCCTGTCGCGGCGGGTAATGTTATTGAGAGCCTCATTTACAGTGAAATTGCCAAGGCCAAGTACCGGTATTCGTTGATCCTCATATTGAGCAAGCTCAAGAGCGAAAAGATCCGCTCGGTTTTGAAACTGATCACGCACATTTCGAACCTGTATTGGTATTTCCCGACCTTCTTCGCGATAAAACCCGGCACGTGTGCCTCTTGCCTGTGTACCAAGTTCTGTTGCAATTGCTGACGATGCAATTCCTGTTCGGCTAATCTGATTACGGTCGAGCTCATAAACCAATTCCGGTCCGGGTCGATTGCGCATGTTACTCACAGATAGCACCTGTGGATCACCAATCAATGCCTCTTCAATTTGCAGTGTGAGCAATTGAAGCACCTCCACATCCGGCCCGATTAAACTCACTCGGATTCCGCGCCCGCCCCAGCCACCACGGCCCATTGGAATGCCTCCGCTTCCGCCAAGATTGGCAATCTCTACACTGGTATCGTCATCGCGCAGATTATTTTGCAGGCGTGCAGCCACTTCCGATGTAGGGTTGTCTCGGTATCGGTCATCAACAAGCGTAATACTTAATGTACCGGCATTTGTAGCAGTGCTTCGCCCCGATCGGCCAATATTTGTGATAACAGTTTGCACATCAGAATCATCAAGCAGTACCTGAGTGAATTCCCGAAGTGTGGTAGTGGTATTTGCGAGATTGGTACCGGCCGGTAGCTCAATCCGCAGATCGAAAGTGCCTTCATCCGTTTCAGGGAAAAACTCTTTTTCGATATTCCCAAAGAGATAATTGGCGCCAAAGATAATACCGATTATTGCGATAGTTACAATATATTTTCTCGCCAGAATCCACTCCAGAATGGAGATGTAATTGGTTTCGAGTGATTTGATCCAGTTGAGAGTGTAATTTCTTTTGAGGAATTCCTCACGTTTCAAAATGAGAGATGCCAGAACCGGAATAAGTATAATCGATGCAAGAAATGAAAACCCGATGGAGATGGAGATGGTGATGGCAAGATCTTTGGCAACGGTACCTGCAAAGCCTGTAAGTGTTAAAATGGGGATGAACACCGCAATTGTGGTGAGTGTAGAACCGAGTAGTGCACCGCCCACTTCGTTGGTGCCGTCGAGAGCAGCCTGGAACCTGTTTTTCCCTTTTTCAAGCTGGTTGGCAATACTTTCTGAAACCACAATGGAGTTATCAACCAGCAAACCGATGGCAAGTGCAAGGCCTGTAATGGAAATAATATTCAACGTGATATCGAGGGCATACATCGCGGCAAATGTAGCCGTGAGGGATACCGGAATACTCATGGCTACTACAAATGCAATGCGCCAGCCACCCATGAAAATCAACAGAATGAGTACCACAACAATAAGTGCAATCAGTGCTGATTGAGCCAGGTTTGAGATGGAATCCTCAATAAACTGCCCCTCATTACTGAGGATCTGCATGGTAACACTCGATGGCAGATTTGGCTGGAATTCCTGCATGGTCTGTACAATCTGGTGTGTAACCTCGAGGGTATTTGCATCTGATTGTTTCTGGATATCTACGGTAACACTGTTCCGTCCGTTAATCTCAACAAGGCTCCGTATCTCTTCGTAATCATCCCGTACGATGGCTACATCCCGTACCCGAACGGGCATGTCGCCATTCATAGCCACAATGGTTTCGGATATCTGATCCACACTGTTATACATCGACTGTGCGCGGATGCTGTAGCTTGTGCGATCTGCCACAAGACTGCCAATTGGCTGCTGAACGTTGTTGTTTCTGATGCTGGATACCACCTGACCGGGAAGCAGGTTGTGCCTGGCAAGCGCTTCAGGCAGCAGATCTACATAAATATTTCGTGTGAGTCCGCCGCGTGTTTCGGCAGATGCAACACCCTGAATACGTTCAAAACGGGGCTCAATAAATTCAACCGAAAGCTGGCGAAGCTCATCCAGACCCAGCACGTCTGACTCAACACTTACACGCATTACAGGGGCACGGTCTGGGTCGAACTGGAAGATGAATGGTTCATTCGCTTCGGAAGGTAAATTCGGCCGGATACGCTCAACCGCTTCACGCACCTTTTGTTCGGTAACCATAATGCTGGTTCCCGGTTTAAGTCTCAAAATCAAAAATGCACCACCCTGCCGTACGTTGGAATCGAGCGATTCAATTCCCTCAACACCCATCACGGCCGCTTCTATCGGTTCCACCACAAGCCGGAGCATATCGTCCGGTGCTACGTTGGAGTAGTTCACGGAAATTCCCATCACAGGAATATTGAATGTTGGATAGAGTGTGACCTTGAGGTTAGTCAGCGAAAAGATGCCAAATCCTATAACCAGCAACGACATCATTATGGCCGTTACCGGCCTTTTAAGGATTTTTTCTGTGATGGTTATTTTTTTCATTTCAACATGTTGAGTGTTTCCGGGTGGATGTTCATCATCAGGCCTGTTCGGCTAAAGGATCCTCTTTATGTACGGCATCAAATCCTGCTTTTTCAACGAGTGAATTGATCAGGTAATACATACATGGTACGGCAAAAAGCATCAGCAGTGTCGACATGGATAGTCCGCCAATTACCGCACGCGCCATCGGGCTCCAGGTTTCGGCACCGGCACCCAGTTGCAGAGCAAGTGGTACCATGGCCAGGATCGTGGTGAACGCAGTCATCAAAATTGGTCGCAACCTGCGTCCGGCTCCATTTACAATGGCATCATGCCGGTTTTGCCCGCGCGACTGCAAAATTTTGATGTAATCAATCATAACAATACCGTTATTTACTACAATACCGGTTAACAGTACCAGCCCAACCATGGCGGTTACACTCACCGGGGTTGATGTAAAAAGTAGCATCAGCAGAACACCGGTTAGGGCGAGTGGTATTGTTACAATGATGATGAATGGCTCAACCAAACTTTCAAACTGCGAGGCCATTACCATATAGGTTAAAATTCCGGCTATCATGAAGGCAATGAGCAGAAAATAGAAGGACTCCTGCTGCTCTTCTGCCGAGCCGCCCAGTTCGTACCGATAGCCTTCGGGCCAGTCGATTGCAGCGAGACGCTGCCTGGCGAGTTCAGTTGCTGTACGCAGATCGAGATTGCCGAGATCGGCTTCTACCTCAACCATGCGTTCCTGGTTAACACGTAAAATATTTGAAGGGCCGGTATATCGGGTAATATTTGCCAGATTTCGAAGCGGCATCCACTCACCACCCGGTGTTTGTATCTGTAAATCCTGCAGGGATGTTGATTGTGCACGATCAATGGGATCAACTTCCACAAGTACTTCAAATTCTATGCCCTGGTCAACGAATGTTGTGGCAACGGAGCCCTGTACTGAATTACTTAAAGCTGTTGCAACCTGAGATGTAGTCATTCCCACTCGGGCAATTCGTTCACGGTCCATTTCCACACGAAGCTCAGGCCGGCCCTGATCTGCAGAGCTGAATACGCTTACGATTCCATCAATGGAGCCCAGTTCCTGCATGGCAATATCCGCGAGAAAAGCCTTGATATCCTGGTCAAAACCATAAATTTGTACAATCAGTCCTGTCTCGCCGTCGGGGCTGAGCGGATCTTCGCGAACCTGACGAATGTTCGCGCCCGGAACTACCTGTAATCGTTCGAGAATGTCAGCGGTAATTTCCATTTGAGATCGGGACCTGTCAGAAATTGGCACAAGTTCAACCCGAACCCTGCCCTGGTTTCCACCGGGGTTATCGGCTCCTTCAATACCGGTTTTGTCGCCGTAATCAGATACAACAAGGCGTGCTTCGGGGATGGCTTCATTTACAATGTTTTCAACCTGCATGATGGTGCGCTCAAGCTCGAGAAGGCTCACGCCGGGTTCTCTCTGCACATCGAGTATGATGAAGTTTTCATCAACCTGCGGGAAAAACTCTCCGCCAAGCAGATAAAAAATTGGCAGTGAAGCGAACAGAAGAGCGAATGCACCGAGTGTTACCCAGCCACTTACTTTCAGTGCTTTATCCAGCACTCTTCTGTAACTGTTTTCGAGACGGTCGAACTGTCGTCCCAGCCAGGGGCCGAGATTATCGGAGAAGAATGTTTTGCTGCTTTTCGCAAGAAATGCGTAGATTTTTAAAAATGGCCACGCGATTACATAGAGCAGGAAAAGAGGGATGGAGAATAGTCGTGTAAATACATTTTGCCGCCGCCATACTAACAATTTATGCAGCAGATTTCTGGCGGGGTCTTTTTTGTCGGCGGTGATCAGTTCTGCTTCGAATAGACGGGAGCTTAGCACAGGTATCAGTGTAATTGCCACAAGCACCGAAACAATCATTGCGAACGAGATGGTGAGTGCCATATCACGGAAGAGCAGGCCGGCGATTCCGGGCACAAAAAGTATCGGCAGAAAAACTACTAATGTGGTAAGTGTAGATACAATTACGGGAGTGGCTACTTCCTGCGCACCCGATGTAGCCGAGGTTTTGCCATCATGGCCATCTTCTCTGAACCTGAAGATATTTTCAAGCACCACTACGGCATTATCCACCACAAGGCCAACAGCCAGTGTAAGGCCTGATAGTGAGATGATATTAAGGCTCACATCCGTAAAATCCATGATGCTGAATGTGGCAATAATGGAGATTGGAATGGTAATAGCCACGATTAGTGCCGAGCGGCCGCTACGCAGGAATAACAACAGCATGATGATTACAAGTATTACTGCCTGTAGGCCTGTGAAGACCAGATTTTTGATAGAAAGACTAATAAAGTCTGCACGGTTCGTGAGAATTTCAAGACTTACATCGGAGGGGAGAATGGATCTTATATCATCCAGGGCAGCAACCACTCCGCCGGCTGCATTTACAATATTACTATCGCTCTGTTTATAGATGTTCATGATAACACCATCGTTACCCTGAACGCGCACATTTCCGATCGGCTGGGCGATTCCATCTTCCACCCAGGCAACATCTTTCAGGTAGACTGGGCTTCCTTCATCTGTTACCGAAACAATACTGTTTCTGATCTGATCAATGTTCCTGAAATCACCGATGGTCCGAAGTGAGAATACGGTTTCGCCCTCGGTTAACTGGCCTGCGGGCACCTGCACATTCTCCTGTCGCAATCGGTTCGAAATATCAGCTACATCAAGGTTGTAGGTTCTCATCTGGGCATTGCTCAGCCGAACATTAATCTGCCGGTCAAAGCCACCTGCAGTTTCGGCTGATGCTATCCCTTCAATACGCTCAATACGCTGCTCAATTTGCCGGGTGGCAAGTGTACGTAGTTCTCTTGGACTTCGGGTGTTTGATGTGAGGGCGAGGACTAGAACGGGTTCATCATTGGGATCGTACGAGAAAACGATTGGCTGGTCTACATCATCAGGCAGCGCGCGTCTGATCATATCGAGCCGCTTCCGAACCTCGGTTTCAGCCACAAATAGATCGGTACCCCAGTTAAAATTTAACTTTACAACCGATGCGCCCTGGCTGGAGAGTGAACGAACACGCCGAACACCGGAAATACTTCCAACCTGTTCCTCAATCTGCCGAGTTATCAAGGCTTCGATATCTTCAGGAGCTACTCCATCGTAGGTGCTGTAAACTGTAATGGTTGGAAATGAGACGTCCGGGTAGAGATTCAGCCGGAGGTTATTGAGGCCGTACAGCCCAAACCCGATCAGAATAATGCTGATCATCATAAAAGTGATTGGGCGGGTTACGGCTAATTTTGGGAGATTTTTCATAGAAAGCGTCCCAATTAGTTATTTCCTGATGCTTGCCGGCCTTGGCCGCCACCTTGTTGTTGCCGGCGCTGCCTCATCTGTTCGATCTGTTCGGGGGTAAGGTTTCTCATCTGTTCGGCACGCTGATCATCAGCAGAGGCAGCTGTGCCTGCCCGCTCACTTCCGGCTACCCGAATTCTGGAGCCATCCTCCAGGTTTCTGTGCCCGGTAATGATGAGTCCATCACCCGGTTGCAGTCCTTCAATTACTTCAATTCTGTCGCCCTGCTCAATTCCAAGAACCAGGTCGCGCCTTACTGCTGTGGTATCTCCCTGTGATACAAATGCGGAGTATGAGCGTTCAAGTTCAATGGTTCCTGTTTCAGGCTCTATAAAGGTGTCTACCTTCTCAATCATTGCTGAACGTGGTATAATTACAACATTTTCTCTTGTTTGCAGATTGATTTGTGCCTGTACAAGTGCTCCCTGATATACATTAGAAGCTGCATCGGTTAGGGTTATCACAATTTCGCCGAGTCCTGTAGTTGCATTAAGCTGCGGACTTTTTCGCGATACAACACCTGTTGCCACTTCTGCGCTTCGGCTGGAAAGCGACATGCTCACGGTCTGGCCAATTTGTACATCTTCCCAATCTCTCAAAGGGAGAAATACGCGGGTTTCAAACCCTATGAGATTGGCTATTTCAAATACTGCCTGCCCTGTTGTGGCTACATCACCTTCGGCAATCATTCGGTTCAGAACCACACCATCAACGGGAGATTTGATCCTGGTATTCTCCAGATTTTCACGGCTTTGTGTGAGTGCTGCCTGTGCAGATTCATACTGGGCAAGGCTGTTCAGGTAGGATGTACGAACATCATCAAACTCTGCCCGGCTGATTAAATCGCGTTCAAACAGTTCACTGTTTCGTGAGAGTTGTGTGCTGTCGCGCTCGAGTGTAGCACGTGCCTGCCGAATTTGTGCCTGGGCTTGTTCAACGGCATCGCGGAAAGGTACATCATGAATCTCTGCAAGTACCTGGCCTTGAGAAACATTGTCACCCAAATCTGCAAGTATTCGCGTAACCCTGTTTGATACCTGTGGTGTTACGGTAACAACATCCTGTGCACGAATGGTACCATATGCACGAACCTGCTCGGAAATACTACCTGCCTGTACAGGTGTAACTTCAACACTTGTAGGCTGGCCTCCTCTGAAGTTGCCAAAACCGGGGCCATCTGCCTGGTTGTTATCGCCGCCGCATGCTGAAATAAACAGCAGGCTGAGTATGATGAATGAACTGTATTTTAAAGTCTTCAATTATATGATGTTTTTAAATTTGAACGTAAACTGGTAAACAAATCCGCCTGAAGGGCGATGAAATTACACAGAGTTGTGGCACTTACATATAGCCGGGAACAATTTTTGATATTTTTAATGAGTTTTTTAAAAACTTATTACATCTGTAAAACGTTTCAGTATCACGAACTTAGACGAAAGGAAGAATGGATAGTTTGTGCTAAATAATCAATTTCTCAGCCATTTTACGTCTTTTAACGCAACCACCTCTCATGCATAATCTCCAAAGTGGCTCTGATCGTTCAGAATTGCAGAAAGTACCCTGTTTGATTGCGCTTGGTATTCACTGATATCAGAGATGTTAAAAGATTCTGCTGAGATTTTGGCAGATCTCCTCGCACAAAACTTTTAACTCGTCTGTTATGGCATCTTTCGTGTGAGAATCGATATCCAGCTCACCAACAAAAGTACCTCCTTTCATAATGGGTACAACAATTTCAGATTTAACATCCACACTACAGGCCAGATAGTTTGATGCTTCACTCACATCCTGCACAACAAATGTATCCAGTGTTTCGGCTGCCTGCCCGCATATCCCCGTTCCGAAAGGTATACGGATGTGATCGGTATCCTCACCCACATATGGGCCAAGTTCCAGCATTCTCTCTTCAGTTTTTGAGGCAAGGTAGAAACCGGTCCAGTTAAAAACATCAACTTTGCGGTCAAGAAGTTGGCAAATGGCCAGAAGTTTATCATCTCTGTCGGCATCAGAATCGATGATTTGAATAGTTTGATCGAGTATTTCTTTGGTATTCATTTCGGTAAAAATATATTCTGAAGTTCAGGGGGAAACAAAGGTACAAATAATTTCAAAGCTTCATTCGGGTGAAATTAGGCATTCAAAATTGCTGAAATGATCTCTATCTTTAGCACTATGTTTGAATTAATTTCAGAAGCAGTTCCCGAACATACAATTTCGATAATCGGGGTTGCCGGTTTACTCTTCGCAAGTTTTACATCTCTGTTTTCCGTGGTTAATCCGCTTGCTGCAATGCCTCTCTTTCTCTCACTGACAGATCGGTTTAGTGAAAGAGAACGTATTCAAACTGCAAAAAAAGCCAGTTTATATATGTTTGGCATATTAATCACCTTTCTGTTGATTGGTACATACATCCTCAGCTTTTTTGGAATTTCCCTTGCGGGAATCAGGATAGCGGGTGGTTTGATTATTATGAGGGCAGCTTATTCTATGCTGAATCCTGAAACGGGCGGTAAAAAACTTACGGATGAAGATCAGGCCGCAGCTATGGAGAAAGAGGATATTTCATTCAGCCCGATGGCCTTACCGCTGCTTTCCGGGCCCGGCAGTATTGCGGTTGTGATTGGTTTTGCAACACAGGCAACAGGCCCCACAGATTATATGATTAATGCAGCTTCTATTGTTCTGGTGGTAATATTGACATATGGAATTTTACGGCTGGCACCTATTTCAGCCCGGTACATCGGCCCGGCTGGATTAAATGTAATGACACGCCTGATGGGCTTTATCGCACTGGCAATCAGCGTTCAATTTATTCTGAGTGGTATTTCGCGCTACTTCGGAATTGGCATTGCGGGGATGTAATAATGACTGAAAGACAAAAACTTCAGCACCTGTTTATGTTCGATTTGTGGTGCACACGAAAACTCACAGACTTAATAAACAATGAGGCCCCTTTTAAAGACGATGTTGCCTGCGCAGCATTTCTTTCTCATATCATCAATGCGCAAAAAATTTGGTGGAATCGCGTTATTCGAATGCCAAAAAATGATGACCCCGATATTTGGGAAGAGTACGAAACGGCCGACATCAAACGAGAGGCAAGACAGACTACACAAAGCTGGCTCGATCTTATTGCCGACCATGAGGTTGAGCTCGGCAGTATGATTCAATACACAAACTCCCAGGGGATTAGCTATACAAATTCTTTATGGCAAATTTGCAACCATTTAATTATTCATGGGCAGCATCATCGGGCTCAGATTTCACTTTTCCTCAGAAATTCTGATATTAAGCCGCCGGCAATAGACTATATTCACTATTCCCGTTCCGAATTTTCGAACAAAAATATGAACTAAACTCCTGCCACTCTGGAAACGTTAGAACAGATTATTGTTGCATTCGCTAACCACGCCTGGGGGATGCCTCTTCTTGTGCTGCTCGTGGGCGGTGGTATTTTCTTTCTCTTCTACAGTCGGTTCATGCCGTACCGGAATTTTAAACACGGTATCGAGGTACTCTCTGGTAAGTACGAGGACCCTACTGCTCCGGGTGATATCAATCATTTTCAGGCACTTTCAAGTACACTTGCAGCAACTGTAGGAATGGGCAATATCAGCGGTGTGGCAATTGCTCTTGGTGTGGGTGGTCCCGGGGCTATTTTCTGGATGTGGATTACAGCCATTGTAGGCATGGCTACCAAATTTTTTACCTGTACACTGGCGATTATGTATCGCGGCGAAGATTCAAGCGGTAAAATTCAGGGTGGCCCCATGTACTACATTACAGAAGGCCTTGGTAAAAAATGGAAGCCGCTCGCCATTTTCTTTAGTGTAGCCGGTTTAATTGGCTGTACGCCTATGTTTCAATCCAATCAGCTAACACAAATTATCCGGGATACAATGCTCGCTGAGAATGGTCTGCTTGGATACAACACGATGATTCTTGCCGATTCTTTTATCACGGAAACAGGTTTCAGGCTGTCTGATATCATTATCGGGCTGGTACTTGTGGGGCTGGTCTCATCTGTAATCTTCGGTGGAATTAAGCGAATCGGGCATGTGGCAGCTCGCCTTGTACCTTTGATGGTTTTGATCTACATCTTAACGGTGGTTTACATCATCATCAACAATATTGTAGATGTGCCTTACTACTTCTGGCTGATTGTAACCGATGCATTTACCGGTCAGGCTGCCGCAGGTGGCGCGGTTGGCGTGGTGATCTCAAACGGCATACGGCGGGGAGCATTTTCGAATGAAGCGGGAATTGGTACAGAGGCAATGGCGCACGGTGCGGCCAAAACCCGTGAACCAGTGCGCGAAGGGCTTGTTGGCATGCTTGAGCCGGCCATTGATACACTTTTGATTTGCTCAATGACAGCAATGGCCCTGCTGATGACCGGTGCCTGGTTAGATACATCTGTGGATGGAATAACAATGACAGCCGTGGCTTTCGAAACGGGTATACCTGTTGTAGGCCCTTACCTGTTGATAGTGTGTGTGCTTATTTTCAGCATCACCACGATGTTTACTTACTCCTATTATGGCACAAAATGCCTCAACTTTTTGGGAGGAGCGCATAACAAGCACTACTACAACTACTTCTACATCTTCAGCATTTTTGTGGGCTCTATTACAACCATCGATATGGTAATCAATCTAATTGACGGAATGTTTGCTATGATGGCCATTCCTACTATGATAGGCACCATTTTACTGGCGCCAAAAGTGATAGAAGCGAGCAAAGATTACTTCATGCGTAAAAAGAGAGGGGATTTCGACTCTTTAAGTAAATAATGCTTTACGATTTGAAGCGCATTAGAGGTGCAGGCCAATTTTAACAGCAAATTTATAAATCTTCTGTAGATTCCTTACCTTATAACGCTGTTGAAGAAAGGGTTGGCACACCCGGAAAGGAGAGCTGAACCCCACTAAAATTGAATATAATTAACTAAAGTAAAAGAACTCATCATGGCAAAAGAATTTGATGTTTGTGTAATTGGAACCGGCCCGGGCGGCTATGCAGCTGCTATCAGGGCTTCTCAGCTTGGCTTTAAAACAGCTGTGGTTGAGAAACGTTTTTTAGGGGGAGTTTGCCTGAATATTGGTTGTATTCCAACCAAAGCCCTGCTTCGGTCAGCCGAGGTTTTTGAATCGATCTCTCACGCTTCTGATTATGGCGTGGATGTAAAAGAGTTTTCTGCAAACTTTGATGGTATGGTAAAGCGCAGCCGCGGCGTTGCCGATAAAATGAGCAAAGGCGTGCAGTTTTTGATGAAAGCCAACAAAATTGAGGTGATTAATGGTACCGGTGTGTTTAAATCATCCAAAGAGCTTTCCATACAGGATGATGCCGGCAAAGAGCAGGATACTGTTAAAGCCAAGCATTTTATTATTGCAACAGGTGCACGGCCACGCCAGCTTCCCGGTCTGGAGATTGATGGTAAAATGATTATCGATTCCGAGAAAGCGATGCAGCTTGAAAAACAGCCCAAAAAGCTTGTGATTATCGGTGCAGGAGCAATTGGTGTTGAGTTTGCCTATTTCTACCACACAATCGGTACAGAAGTAACCATTGTCGAACTACAAAAAACACTTGTACCTGTTGAAGACGAAGATATAGGTAAAGAGCTTGGTAAAATCTACAAGAAGAAGGGTATGAATGTACTCACTGAAAGCACTGTAGAAAAAGTTGAGAAGAAAGGAAAAGGTGTAAAAGTTACCGTGAAAACCAAAAAAGGCGAAGAAGTAATTGAAGCTGACATGGTTCTTTCTGCCGTGGGTGTAACCGGTAATATCGAAAACATTGGCCTTGATAAGGCCGGTGTGGAAACCGAAAAAGGTGCCATTAAAGTAGACACGAAAACCTACAAAACCTCTGCCGATAATATCTACGCAATCGGCGATGTAATTGGCGCACCCTGGCTGGCTCATAAAGCTTCCCACGAAGCTGTTGTGCTTGCAGAGCAGCTAGCCGGACAAAGCCCAAAGCCTATAAATTATGACAACATACCCGGCTGTACATATTGTGAACCACAGGTTGCATCTGTTGGTTTGACCGAGAAGCAAGCCAAAGAAGAAGGATACGATATCAAAGTTGGAAAATTTCCTTTTTCAGCAAGTGGTAAGGCTACAGGCCTTGGCCATGAAGAAGGTTTTGTGAAGGTTATTTTTGATGCCAAATATGGTGAATGGCTTGGTTGCCACATGATTGGCTCCCACGTAACCGAACTGATAGCAGAAGCTGTAGTAGCAAGAGATTTGGAGACTACAGGCCATGAGATTATCAGTGCTGTGCACCCGCACCCAACCATGAGCGAAGCAGTTATGGAAGCAGCGGCAGAGGCGTATGGTGAAGGGATCCACCTGGGAAGCAAGCCGAAAAAATGACCCACTATCTTCTATGGAAGAAAACCAAAGCGGGCCCTTAAAAGCCCGCTTTTTTTATCTCTTACTCTAATTATAGATTAAAAGATAAAAAAAGATTAAATACTCATGCAAAATTAATATTTGGGTCTTATATTGATTATAGAGAGGTAAATTAAAGTCTCCCTTTAACATGCAAACTACTAAATAACAGAGAGGTGAGAGATCATGAAAGACCATAGACTCAAACCAAATTACGAGATAAAGAGAAAGCCTGAAGCAAACCTTCGCAACTACTATACAGTACTACTCGAAACCGGATTAATCCTGACTTTAATTATTTTGACAATACTTGTCAGAATTGATTTCAGAACTACCGAATCAGAGATTATTATTGTTGATGAGCAGGAAATTGTAGAGATGGAGGAGATCGTGCAAACACAACAAGACCGAACAGTTCCTCCCCCACCCAGACAGCCGGTTCCCGTAGCGGTACCAAATCATGAAATTATCGAAGATATCGATATTATGATTGATGCTGAGATGGATCTTGGCAGTTTTCTGGATATGCCACCCCCACCGCCACAGGAAGAAGCTGCTGAAGAACCCGAAGAAGACTTCTTTATTCTGGTAGAGCAGATGCCTGAACTAATTGGCGGATTGCAGGAGCTTCAGAGGCAAGTACGATATCCCGAAAGGGCACTTCGCGCCCAAATCCAGGGAAGAGTTTACATCCAGTTTATTGTAAACGAGCGCGGTGAAGTTGAGAATCCACGGGTAATCAGAGGGATTGGCGGCGGATGTGATGAAGAGGCATTAAGAGTTGTAAGCAATGCAAAGTTTGTACCCGGAATGCAAAGAGGGCGTCCGGTTAGGGTACAGTACAGTTTACCAGTTGTGTTTATGATTAGGAGTTAATAAAAATCAGGAAAGAAAACGAAAGATAAACTTTAGTAGTTGAAGGAGACAGGACACGTGAGGTGGGCTCAGGAATGGGCCCACTTTCCCCTTTTTTGATTATCTTGTCTCCATGAAACGAATCATCGAAATTTATGATCTTGGTTTGGTCCCCTACAGAAAAATGTGGGATCTCCAAAAATCAGCACAGCAAAAACTGATTGATCAGAAGAAAAAAATCCGCGATGGAGAAAACATAGAGCAGATCAGCAATGATGTGCTCTTTTTTGTGGAGCATCCGCATGTTTATACACTTGGTAAAAGTGGTGATTCAACACACTTGTTGAAAGGAATTTCAGAGCTTACTGATATTGATGCAGAGTATATAGAGATCGATCGCGGCGGGGATATTACCTACCACGGACCCGGCCAGATAGTTGGCTACCCCATTCTTGATCTGGACCGATATTTTACAGACATCCACAAATATCTGCGTCTGCTTGAAGAGGTTGTTATAAAAACCTGCAGCGAATACGGGATTGAAGCAGGCAGAAAAGAGGGATTAACCGGCGTTTGGGTTGGCGAAGAAAAAATCTGCGCAATGGGTATTCGCTGTTCCAGATGGGTAACCATGCACGGTTTTGCGTTTAACATTAATACAGATCTAAGCTATTTCAATCATATAGTGCCATGCGGAATTGAAAATAAATCTGTAACAAGCTTATCAAAAATAATCGGGCAATTCATCGAACCTTCAAACGTAAAGAGTAAATTAGCAGACCATTTTGCTGAGATATTTGATGCAGAGATGATCAGTGCCAATACTGCTGAACCCAAGCTTCAAAATTCGTACCTTTAGCATCCTAAAAAATAATGCACCCTTTTAAGGCATAGAAATGATTAAAGAACTTGATGTAATCGAAAAACAGAGTCCCATAGATCGCAGGCCAGACTGGCTCAGAGTAAAACTTCCATCAGGAGAAAAATTCAAGGAAGTTTCCGAAACCATTCGAAAGAATAATCTGAATACTGTCTGCTCTGAAGCCCGCTGCCCGAATATGGGAGAGTGCTGGGGTGCAGGTACAGCTACATTTATGATTTTAGGGGATGTTTGCACGCGTTCCTGTTCGTTCTGTGCAATTAAAACAGGCCGCCCTGTTCAGGGCCTCGACTGGGATGAGCCCCGCCGTGTAGCAGATGCAGCATCAAAGATGAAACTGAAGCACGTAGTGTTAACTTCCGTTAATCGTGATGAGCGTAAAGATGGTGGTGCACCAATTTTTGCAGAGTGCCACAAAGTATTGCGTGAAACCATTGAAGGTGTAACGATTGAATCTCTCATTCCGGATTTCAGGGGAGTTTGGGATGCACTGCAAACAGTAATTGATACACCTCCGGATGTATTAAGCCACAATCTCGAAACAGTACCAAGGCTATACAGAACGGTACGTCCACAGGCTAAATATGAGCGCTCACTCGAGCTTCTTCTTCGATGTAAAGATCAGGAACTTCGCACAAAAACCGGAATAATGGTTGGGCTTGGTGAAACTCGTGAAGAGGTGATTGAGCTGATGCAGGATTGTGTGGATCATAAAGTAGATGTGCTCACCATAGGTCAGTATATGCAGCCAACAAAGATGCACCACCCTGTTGTGGAATGGGTTCATCCGGATCTTTTTGCTGAATATAAAGAGATTGGCGAAGCACTCGGTTTAGAACATGTTGAGAGTGGTCCGCTTGTGCGTTCATCATATCACGCAGAGCGACACGTCTGATAAAAAATAGCGCTCAGGTTCGGTTCTGCCTTTAGGTTTTACTATTTTAGCAACAAAGAAACCTTGAAAGGAAACGCTTCCAATGCTGGCTATTATCGTCGTTGTTTTTATCAGTTATCTCATCGGTGCCATCCCAAGTTCTCTGTGGATGGGAAAGCTTTTCTTTAAAGTTGATATACGTGAACACGGCAGCGGAAACGCTGGGGCAACCAATACTTTCCGGATTTTAGGATGGAAAGCAGGTTCTATCGTACTGTTGTTTGATTTTGGAAAAGGTTTACTTTGTACAACAGTTGTCAGCCGGCTTGCATGGCATATTGGCAGCGGCCCGGTTACACTTTATGGCAACTGGGAAGTAGATTCCATGATTTTAATTTTATGTGGTGTTGCTGCTGTAGTTGGCCATATGTTTCCCGTCTATGCAAATTTTAGTGGCGGAAAAGGAGCCGCCACAGCATGCGGCATGTTGTACGGAATTGAGCCGGTATCTATAAGTATTTCTCTGGCGGTTTTTCTCATCGTGATGTTTACAACGCGGTATGTTTCTTTGGGATCTATTACATCTGCATTTATTTACCCCTTTTCACAGTTAATTTTACGATATGGTTTTAACTGGGATATCGACGGAAGTATCATCGTATTCAGCAGTGTAATTGCGGCCGGGATTATCATCAAACATAAAGGAAATATTAAACGCCTTCTGGAAGGGAATGAGAACAGGGTAAAATCATTCAAACCATCAAAAGGCAGATTACATAACGAACAGTCAGCAGCGTGAAGAAAATCAGCATAATTGGGGCAGGCAGCTTTGGTACAGCTATTGCAATGGTATCAGCGTCGAACAGGCACTCTGTATCAATCTGGGCAAGAGAACGTGAGGTAGTGGATGGAATTAATCAAAACCACATCAATCCCTCCTATCTTTCCAATATAAAATTACCTGAACAAATAAAAGCATATTACAGCCTTGAAGAAGCATTAAAAGGTGCTGAAATGGTTGTATTTGCAACGCCAACTCATGCTATGCGGGAAGTAAGCGGCAAGGCAAAAAACTTTTTATCAGGTGATGAAATCATCATCTCGGTTGCCAAAGGTATAGAGCAGGATAGTTTGTTAACACCGTCTCAAATACTTGTGAATGTGCTTGACGGAATTGTACTGGAAGATCAGATAGGCGTGCTTACAGGCCCCAGCCATGCTGAAGAGGTAGGCTTGCATAAAGCAACTACTGTGGTTGCAACGGCATACTCCAAGAGAGTTGCACGAATAATCCAGGAGACATTTATGACTACTATGTTTCGTGTATATCTCAACCAGGATATCATTGGTGCAGAAATTGGCGGTGCACTGAAAAACATCATGGCCATTGCTGCCGGGATTGTGGATGGCGCTGAACTGGGCGATAATGCAAAGGCTGCCCTGATGACACGCGGCCTGCACGAGATGAAACGAATGGGTAGTGCACTTGGCGCATCACAGGATACGTTTTCGGGCCTCACAGGCATGGGGGATTTAATTGTTACCTGCACAAGCACTCACAGCCGGAACCGTTATGTAGGGTATAATATCGGGAAAGGGAAAACGATGGATGAAATTACATCGGGCATGAATATGGTGGCTGAAGGTGTAAAAACTGCACGATCTGTTCACCAGTGGTCGAAAAAGAATAATGTTGAAATGCCCATCACGGAAGCTGTTTACAAAGTACTTTTTAAAAATATGGATCCTAAAGATGCCGTAAATGAACTGATGACACGGAATGCCAAAGATGAAATAATGATTTAAGCATACAAGTTGAGTGATTTATTGACGTTTATCACTCACAGACTTTAAAAGAATTCATAATCGGTTTATAGAAATCCATTACCTTCGGCGAAAGCAAATTGAAAATATGATGCTCCCCAACGGCGAAATTAACATCTCCAGCATGAGTTCTTCGGATTTGAAGTATCTCATACAGACCGGAGAAGGAACATATCTCGAGTTCAAAAAAACCACTCCATCACCCGAAAAAATTGCCCGTGAGATAGCAGCCTTTGCAAACACCGGCGGCGGAACCATTCTGATTGGTGTGGATGACTATAAGAATGTTACAGGCATTAGCGGGTATTTTGAAGAGGAGTTTATTCTGCATAAGGCCGCATACGATCACTGCGTACCCTCCGTACCAATAGAGATTGAACTTGTACATTACGGACCTTACGACGTGATGGTGGTTAGGGTTCCTGAATCGGAGAATAAGCCGGTTTATAATAAAGGAAAAAAGAAACGGCTGGTTTTTGTGAGGGAATCGGATGAAAGTATTCTGGCAAGTGATGAGCAGGCCGAAGTTCTTAAATACAAGCATTCGGGCAACGGAGTAACATTTGAGTATGGAAAAAATGAGCAGATGTTGTTCCGCTTTTTGAATGAATATGGTGAGATAACCGTTTCGAAATATTCGCAGGTTGCCAATATAACAAGCTTCCGTGCTTCCAAAATTCTGGTTAATTTAGTGAGCGCCGGAATCCTGAATCTTTTCAGGCGATCGGATACGGATTACTACTCATTTGCAAACGTAACAAAATAAATCAAACGGGCATTAATGGCTGTTCAAGAAGAAAATTTAGACGATGTAATTGCTTCCCTGATTGATTTGGATCCGGATGAAGATTCGGAAATTCAGGAAGAACCTGTAGTCAATTCCGATACAGATCCTGTAATTCTAACACAACGAGCTGCCAAACAGGTTCTCAAGATCAAAGAAAAAGAGAACCTTGATGATGAACTCTATCTTAGGGTAGCTGTGGAAGGCGGCGGTTGTTCCGGACTGAGTTATAAACTGGGCTTTGATATCAGAACGGATGAGGATGAAGTTGTAACCAGTCAAGGGCTCGAAATAATCATCGATCCGAAGCATCTGATGTACCTGAACGGTATCGAAATTGATTTCCCTGACGGACTCGATGCCCGGGGATTTACTTTCGATAATCCCAACGCCAGTGAATCGTGTGGATGCGGCTCCTCTTTTGCGGTTTAAGAATTGACCGGGAATTTAATTCTCAGTTGTACTTTTTTGTCTGTTTGTAATCAGTCTCACTCCTCTCTTGAATGTAATGTAGTGCCACATCCACTCAGCAAAAACTCTGAATCGGTTACGGTATCCAATTAAAAAGAAGATGTGTATTACAGACCACATCATCCAGGCGATAAATCCGGTCAGTTTAAAACCTTTAATATCGGCTACGGCTTTTGCTCTTCCTATTGTGGCCATAGTTCCTTTATCCACATAAGAAAATGGCTTGTTTGGGCGGCCTGACTCACGATTTTTAATGTGAGATGCAACATATTTTCCCTGCTGTAAAGCAACTGGTGCCAGAGCGGGCAGTGGTTTATTATTGCTGTCTTCAAGATAAGCTGCATCACCAATCACAAATATGTTTTTAAATCCGGGAATGGTAAGGTCTGAATTTACTTTTGCACGCCCCATTTTGTCGTAATCACAATTAAGCGACTGTAAAACGGAAGAGGCTGTAACACCAGCCGCCCAAATGATGTTGTGTGAATGGATGAATCTTTCTCCAAGTTCAACTCCATGCTCTTCAATTCCGGTTACCGGTTTTCCAAGACTTACTTCAACGCCCATTTTTTCAAGATCTTTTTTTGCTTTGAGTGACAGATCTTCCGGGTATCCGTTAAGTACTCTTGGTCCGGCTTCAACCAACACTACCCGGGTTTCGGCCGGTGAAATGTTCTTGAAATCTCTCATCATATTACGCTTGGCAATTTCAGAAATAGCCCCTGCCATTTCAACACCGGTAGGACCCGCACCTATTACAACATAGGTTAGATAGGGTTGCCTTTTTTCACTCTCTTTTATTTGGTCGGCTTTTTCAAGCGAGATAAGCAGGTTTTCTCGTATTTCTAGTGCATTATCAAGAGTTTTTAAGCCCGGTGCATTTTTCTTCCAGTCGCTGTTTCCAAAATAATTATATACTGTGCCGGGTGCTGCGATCAGATAATCAAAATCTATTTTTTCACCCGAATCTAAAATCAGGTTGTTATCACGTGGTTTTATTTCTGAAACCTCAGCGAGAATAGTTCTGATATTTTTGTCTCTGCTGAAGATTGCCCGTATGGGCATGGCAATATCGCCCGGGGAGAGGGCAGCAGTGGCTACTTGATAGAGCAGAGGCTGAAAGAGATGGTGATTCTTTTTATCAATGATGGTAATGTTGAAATTGTTTCGTCGCAGTTTTTTCGCCGCAGAAATGCCGCCAAATCCACCCCCGATGATTACAACTTCTTTGGGAGTATCCATTAATTCATTTTGATTTTTACGGACTCTAAAATTTTTCTCATCTCTTTTTCTGTTACCGTTGTTCTCTTTCCACAGTAGTGACAAACCATCTCCTGATTTTCACCCTGCATCTCTTTCAAGTCGTCGTAACTGAGCAGTGCAAGGGCATTTTTAAATCTCTCAGGGCTGCATCTGCAGAAGAAGTGTACAGGCTGCCGTGTCAACTCTTTGATAGTATATGGCGAACCGGCAAGCTGCATGATGGTATCGATATACATCTCATCTGCGAGTAATTCAGAAACCGGCGGAAGTTTCTTCACGGTTTTTTCGAGTGTTTCCATAATGGAATCATCGGCGCCGGGCATTCGCTGGATAAGTATCCCGCCTGCATGGCCAACATCTCCGTTATCCTTCAGGCTTACATCAAGCAGCACTGCCGAAGGTACCTGCTCTGACTGAACCAGAAAATGAGCCACATCCGATAGTATATCTCCGCGGGCAATCTCAATAGTACTGGTTCTGGGTTCGGCTTCATTATAAAGTGTTTTTGATATTGTAAGCAGCCCCAAACCAATACCTTTGCCAATCTCAGTTTCGCCGCTTTCGTAATCCAGTTCTGCGGTCGGATTCTGAACAAATCCTCTTATTTCCCCAACACGATTGGCTTCTGCCTGAATTAATCCCACGGGACCGTTACCCTCAAAACGCATTGTAATTCGCTCTTCACCTTTAAGTTCGGAGGCAAGGAGCATTGCAGCTGTAAGCGTACGGCCAAGCAGTACCGTGTTAAGCAGAGATAGGCCGTGATTCTCTCTGGCAGTCTGTACCACCTCTGTGGTTTTTACAACACTGATTTTAAAACGCCCGTCTTTTTCAATTCCTTTAATGAGACGATCTTTAAACTTGAACTCTTTTTTTTGTAATGACATGGATAAACAAAATGTGATATTAGAATATTCCAGCTGAAAATGAATAACGATTTTCACTGCAAATTTCGTTGCAAATGTACGGATAAACGAATCCGGGGAAAAGTGATCAGCTTTTATATGTGATTGATTAGTTCAGCAAAACGGGATCCATGTACGAACGGATGCGATCAGCCCAAAGATTGTATCCGTCTTCGTTCAGATGCAGTTGATCATCAAGAAAGAGCACAGGAATCGGTTTGCCATGACTGTCCAGAAAAAGATCGGAAGTAGGTATAAAAACAACATTTTCATGCTGGTCGCAAAGCATGGCAATATGAGCATTGGCTTCTCTTGTATTGGGCCAAACATCCCATCGGCTGTTTGTTGGTGTAATTTCAATAATAAATATTGGAGCATTACTGTTAAAATCCCGAATTGTATAGATGAACTCTTCAAAAAGACTCCTCAATTCTTCAGGTGCCAAGTCTTCATTAACATTTCCGGTAATATCGTTGGCAACAAAAAGTACAAGTGCACGAAAATCATGCACGCCAATATACCGGTCAGCAAAGTGCAGAATATCGCGGATATTGGAGCCGCCAAATCCACGCTGAATCACGGAATAAGGCTGCATATCCTCATCCAGTATACTCCACATACGGATGCTTGAGCTTCCTGTAAAAAAGATCGATTCAGGAGGGTAGTTGTTTTCACTATCAAGTCGTTCAAATTCCTGCATTACCGTTTCCCAGCGGTCAAAATTCTGTGCAACTGATGGTGTAACTGCCAAGAAACAGAGGCATGTTGCCACACTTACAGAAAGGATAAGGTTATAATATTTTGCAAAATTAAGGGATGCCATGCAGATCAATTAAAAGATTTTCCGGAGAAGCGATAACTTCAATGAATATAGAGATCCATCTACAGGTTGCCAATACGAAAAAAAAGCAACCTGCGATTAAACAGGCTGCTTTATTGTGAACCATCAGGGTATGCTTTAGGCTCGGTCTCTCAAATACATTTCGCCCATTCGCTTCGAAAAGTGGCTCTTGGAGGAATAAATTGTACCAAGACGGCCAACTCCTTCTATTCTTCGTTCAGCGAGAATATTAGAAGCGGCATTGGTTGTGATACCGTGTTCTTCGGCAAATTTGAAGATCTCTAAGGCGGTATCATAAATGCGGGATGTTTTTTCGAGGGCGTGCTGTTCGTTGTATCCCTCCATTTCACTGGCGATATTGATAATTCCACCAGCATTTATCACATAATCGGGTGCATAAAGAATGCCTCTCTCCCTTAATAGTGCACCATGTTTTGCTTCTTCATCAAGAATGTTATTTGCCCCGCCGGCAATAATGTTACAATTCAGGTGATCGATGGTATCATCATTCACAACACCGCCAAGAGCACAGGGGCTGAAAATATCAACATTCAGTGTGTAGATTTCATCGGCAGTTACCACAGTGGCGCCAACTTCAGCGGCGAGACGTTCTGCTTTTTCAGCAAAAATATCTGACAGAAAAAGTTCGGCATTTTCATTTTTCAGGTGGCGCACCAGATGCGAAGCTACAGAACCTGCACCCTGTACGGCAATACGTTTCCCTTCAAGTGAATCACTTCCAAATGCCTGTTTTGCAGCCGCTTTAATGCCCATGTAAACACCATACGCAGTAACCGGTGATGGATTGCCACTGCCACCGAGTGATTTTGGAATACCGGTCACATATTTGGTTTCAGCAAAAATCCACTCCATCTCTTTTTCGGTCATTCCCACGTCCTCAGCGGTTATATAACGCCCGGCAAGTCCGTCAACAAATCGCCCAAAAGCCCGGAAGAGTTGTTCATTTTTGTCTGTCTGGGGATCGCCAATAATTACTGCTTTCCCACCGCCAAGATTCAGGCCGGAAATGGCGGCTTTGTAGGTCATCCCGCGAGAGAGGCGAAGCACATCTTTTACTGCATCTGCTTCTGATTTATAATTCCACATTCGTGTACCGCCAAGCGCGGGCCCCAATGTAGTATTGTGAATGGCAATAATTGCCTTCAGGCCAACCTCAGGCCTTGAGCAAAATACAATCTGTTCATGTTCAAGGTTTGCGAGCTCTCCGAATAGCGGAAAATCTTTCTCCGATGTTTTTTCTATTTTAGGAATAAGTAGTGAATCTTGCATTTCAATTAATTCTAAATGTTGCGTCTCAGGCTTAAAAAAGCGCTTCCATAAGATAAATAAAATTCCTGAGTGTTTACAGTTTAATTGTTAGAAACGGCAGATTTATTTTATCAGAAAAGTGATGTAACCGAATGTATGCGAGTGGATTATAAATGTAAAAGGAAATGAAATTCAGATTTTCGTAGAATCATAGTTCGAATAATTTCATTTTTAAAACCAAAAATGTCTATTAAAATAGAGTGATGAAAATCAGACAACTACGTACAACAATTACACTTAGTCTCGCGTGCATTTTCGCCACAACAATTCAACCGTATACATTATATGGACAGCAAATATCCATCGATGCAGAAACTGGTGGATTATGGTACAGCCGTAACGATGTTCGCATACCCAATGATGGCGGCACGACGTTTGATATGATTAACCTGATCGGGAATGATATTGAACCCTATCTTCGGCTCAGATTAAATGTAACTTTTGGAGAGAGGCATACCATTAGAGCTCTTTATGCTCCCATTCGAAGTTCAGACAGTGGTTTTTTTGCTGAAGATATCATTTTTGAAAACTCAACGTACGAAGCTGTCACAGCCATTGATGGAACATACCAGTTTAACACCTATCGCCTCACATACAGGTACACTTTTTATGATCGTTTTGGCTGGACCCTTGGTGCCGGTGCGGCTGCGCTAATTCGAGATGCAAAAGTTCAGCTTGTTCAAAATAATATCAGTGAAGAGAATACGGATGTAGGGTTTGTGCCTCTTCTGCATTTTTATGCAGAGAGGAGAATCTATTCCGATCTTTCTGCGATTTTTGATGTGGAGAGCCTGGCAGCTTCTCAAGGACGGGCAACGGATGCTTCCTTACAACTCAACTACAGAATAAATAATAATCTGAATCTCTTAATAGGCTACAGATTACTCGAAGGTGGCGCAGATGTGGATGAAGTGTATAATTTTTCCTGGATTAACTTTGGCTCTGCTACATTAAGGCTGCATTTGTAGCTAATTACAGTGTAAAATTATTTAGGCACAACCGTTAATTCCTGAACGTAAATCCAGTCGCCAAAGGCCGAATCATCATCATTTCCGGCATTTGCAGCAACGTTAAACACAACTTTTTGATCACTTTTATGATTCGGGGAGTTCCAGAAAAATGTCCAGGTTACCTCTCTGTCGCCTGTTGGCCGGGTACCTGTTTCCGAGTGTTGAAGGTAGTAAACCTCATCACTTATCGATGGCGTTAGCATTACATGGTTACCATCCCAGTTAAACTCTCCTGCCTGTGTTCCATCTTGAAAGCGCGAAGTCATCTGGAAGCCACCGTTTTCAAGATGGTCACTTTTGATGGACACAGTTATTTCGTACGATTTGCCGCGTTCAAAGGAATCTTTAAGGCCTTCTACTTTTAACCTGCCACCATCCATGTTTAAATCGTAATCGAAATGGCAGCTGTGGCAGGTAAGTTCCCCAAACCCACCGGTGAACGGCCCGTCCAGGTGATCAGGGTTAATGATCTCCATTATAACCGGGGATTTTTTGATGGGCATGGAGAGTCCTACGATAAATGGAAACAGAACGATGGATAGTAGTTTAATGAGAAGTTTCATTCAGAAGAGATAAGTAATAAGAAAAGAGTTCAGATTAACGTAGCTGAACTCCTTTATGGGCTGAATCAATTTACAACCAGACGAACAATATGGCCGGTATCGGTTCCGAACCAAAGTGAATTTGTGCGTTCGTCAAAATCCATGTGACGTATTGAGCCTCTGGCAGTTGGGATTTCAACAGATGCCACGAACTCTTCTGTTCTTGTGTCGAAAGCTACCATTTTGTTTGGCTCAAGTCCGGTTGCAGAAAACCATACTCTGTCTTTATGATCTTTTAGTACTGCATATGGCCTTGATGCATCACCATCGGGCATCTCATATTCGGTAATTTCACCGGTTGAGGGAATATAGCGCCCAATATAACCTGATGAAAAATCTCCATACCAAACATTGCCATCGGTGGTAACATCGAGCCTGCGGGTAAGTGTTGATTCCCTCGGGAGCTCAATCATTTCCAGCTCATAGGTAGCCGGATCAACAGTTGCGATATGATTGGTGCCCATAAATGAAATCCAGGGTCTCTCATTGTCCGGCGCCATTCTTATTCCGTACGGCCGTGCACGTTCTACGGGAACAGGAATTACCTCAGTTTCTCCAGTGGAGATATTAAAATGGCCAATACCATTTCCACCCTGCGCTGTAAACCAAATGTTACCATCCTTATCAAAAGCGAAAGTGTGGGGATCACGCAGATAATCGCTCTCCATCATATACTTCGTAATTTCTCCGGTTTCCGGATCCATTTTGCCAATATGTCTGGCTCGGTTACCGGCATACCATACGGTGCCATCATCCGCTACAACAACTGTATGCGGTCCGGCACCATCCTCGAGTGGGAGGTGTCTGAACTCTCCCGTTTCGGGGTTAAAATGCCCTACATAGTGCTCCCGCTGTCCCGCAAAAAATACGGTGCCATCAGGGGCTACAAACGGGTCGCGTGTTCGGGTTTCATCAAATGGTACGTCCCACTCGTCAATGGAAACAATCACATCAGATACTCTTTCAGTATCGGCCGATATATTTTCATCATTCAGGCTTATAAATCCTGCAAAGGCCAAAAGAGTGATAAAAGATAAAAGTACTTTCATAACAAGGTTTATTTTAATTTCAAAGATCAGAATTATACGAATAAACGCTTCAGAGTCAAGGATTCTGTTAATATATAATGTAAAATTAATTTCATTTGACATGCTCTTCAAACCAATCAACAACCCGATTCATGAAATCGAGTTGATGGGCTCTTTCCGTTAAACCGTGTGGCTGTCTCGGGTAGAGAATCAGGCCGGTTGGAATATTTTTCATTTCAAGAAACTGGTGGAGTTGAATCGATTGCTCGGGATGTACGCGGTCATCAGCCAGACCATGTGCAACAAGAAGCGGCGTATTGGCTTGATTTAGCCAGGCAACGGGTGAACGCTCCCAGTTTTGGCCGGGATTGTCGAACCAGTAGAGATCCCAGTGAACAACACTCATTTCATGGGGAATATCGGTGGTGCCCATAAAAGAGATCCAGTTTGAAAGCCCTGCAAACGTAATTCCTGCAGCAAAACGATCGCTGTAGCGGGTGGCGGCCCAGGCAGCAAAATAACCTCCGTAAGAGGTTCCGCTGATTCCCACTTTATCAGGGTCAATCAGGCCTTGTTCATCAAGATGATCGATGGCGAGCAGTACATCTTCAAACTCTTTCCCTCCTAGATCTCTGTGATTGGCTGAGGCAAACCCGGTTCCGCGTCCGCCGCTGCCTCTGTAATTTGGTTTGAGAACAACATAACCCTCATTTGCAAGAAGATGAGTTGGATATAGCGGACGTGTATTCCAGCCGTTCATACTGATGCCTTCAGGCCCACCATGCGGAAGGATTGCAAGCGGGTAGCGAACTCCTTCTTGGTAATTAACCGGTTTTACCAGAATACCTTCAATTTCAAGGCCATCAGCTCCTTGCCATGTTATGGAAGTTTGCTCTCCAAGCTGCCGGTCAGAAATCCACTGATTGTGGTGTGTTAACCGCTGAAGCTCGCCTCTTCTAACATCACCTGCATAAACTTCACCGGGATGATCTTTGGTGTTAACAGATGCAGCAAATGCCCTTCTGTTGGCATCCATACTTACACTTCTGAAAATTTCGTCGCCTCCTCCAGCAATACGGGTTTTGGTACCACGCGTAAGCTGAAGATTGTAGAGGTATGTAGTGGAGCGTTCAACAGCAGTGAAGAACAGGGTTTGAGAATCCATCCAGCCTACGGTTTCAACCGTGCCTTCCCAGTTATCCGGGGTAATATCCCGGTTACCGCTTCCATCGGCTTCTAGTACCCAAAGGCGTTGCGGGAGCGGATCGCTGTAGACTTTACCTGCTACAACAGCGAGTTTTGTGCCATCCGGGCTCCAGCTCATAGCAGCTTTTTTCTTTGGAGCATCCATCAGGGTGGATAAACCGGAACCGTCTCTGTTTAAAACAGCATATCGCGTGAACATCTGTTCAACATCTGCGCCGGGAGTATCACTAATACGGATGGCAAGACGCTCGCTATCAGGTGCCCAGGAGAAGTCCCATACATAGATATCACCGGACGTAACTACCTCAGCATCACCATCTCTCGGCTGTACCCAAAGGCGCATATATCGGAGGTTTTCGCCGGCTACGATCATATCATACCCCTTCTCTTCCTGAGCACGGCGCTCATCCGATACAGGATCCATCGCCATATATGCAAGTGTTGATCCATCTGCACTCCAGGAAAAGCTACCTAATCCATGCTCAGAATCAGTATGCTTTTGAAAATCTTCACCCGATCGGTTCACAGAATAGACCTGCACCTGATTGTGGTGATCGGTGATTCGGGCTGTAAAATAGAGACGGCCATCACTGCCCCATTGCGGTGAACCTGCACTTTGTGGTTTTTGAATAACCGGTGTTGCTTCACCGCCGCTTACCGGCAGCAGGTAGAGTTCGGAATAATTTCGGCCAACGGATTCACTCTCAGTTCTGGGAACTGATAGTGTGTAGGCAATCATCTCGCTATCGGGGCTCATGGTAACAGCACCAACCGTTTCGATGGAGACAACATCCTCAGCTGTTAGTCCTTGAGAATGGGCCAGGCCGGTGATGGATATTGTTAAGATGATGCATAGAAAAAATGCATGAACAGGTTTATTAAAATTCATGGCAGATCGATTTAGAATTAAAAATGATGTGTATATCTCTGCAATATAAACCTTGAAAGCAGATTAGAAAATGATTCAGGTGATTTTGATTAAAGATACTATTTAAGTTCTTTTCATCAGCTTTACATTCAAAAAATCGGATGCTGGCTTTCCCGAAAAAACTTATGCAGTTAATCAGTTTTTGTAATACGCTTTCATTACACCAATACCGGCCATAAGAGCAAGAACACCCGCAAAAATCTGCCCAAAAAAGTAGGTTATTAAAATGGGTATCGATTCGTCAAAAAGTATCAGTGAGTCTATCATAAAGCCGGAATAAGTTGTATAACTGCCAATTACCCCGGTCAGCAGAAAAAGGTTTACGTTTCGATACTTTACAGAGCGTTTGCTGAGCAGGGTAAAAAACAGGCCAATCAGAAAACTGCCAACGATATTTTCGATGGATGTGGCAATGAAAAAGAACTCTTCACCCATAATGCTGAATACAAACTGATTGGTACCATGCCTCATGCTCGCACCAACTGCTCCCCCGCAGGCCACCCATAAGATTTCGTAAAGAAGCTTTTTCATACTAAACACTATTTAAGAAATGGATGAACCCGTAGCCGGTAATGGTTGCCAGAAGTGCAACGACAAGCTGCAAAAAAAGATAAATCAGAAGTCTTGGGGTGGATTCTCTTCCGATCTGATACGCTTCAAGGATAAAGGTAGAGAATGTGGTGAGAGAGCCAAGAATACCGACGGTTAAAAAAAGTATGGAAGTCTGATTCAGAAGCTGCTCGACAGATACAAGGCCAAGAAGTGTGCCGGCAAACAGGCAGCCGGCTATGTTTGCAAAAACTGTTCCGGTTAAAACGTCATTCTTGCCAAAGAGTTTACTCGCAGCTATACCGGATAAAAATCGAAGGCTTGCACCAATGGCTCCTCCAAGGGTAATAAGCAGCAGGTTGATCATTTATTCAGGCCAGTTCAGGTTATTGAAATACTCTTCCACAAGATTGTAAATCCTCTCATCATTCAAAAATGGCTCGTTGTTAAGGAGTGCTCTTTTTGGTTATTGTAAGCATACCACAGCCGGTCTGGTGTAAAGGCAATCCCGATATTAAAACCGGGTGCTGTTTCCATTCGGCGAAAGCCCTCGCCGTAGGTAATATCCATTTCGAGAAGGTCGGGGATTATAGATATTCGGAGGCCGCCCTGGTAGAAGAAGTCACCGAAGTTGGCTGCAGCAACTTCAGAAAGAATGGTAAAGCGCTCGTTTATGCCGAAATCTCCGCGTATTCCAGTTATGATTTCGTACTCCCAATCTTCCTCCTGAACGGCTTCAAATCCCGCATTGATATGCAGAACCGAGCTCTCGTTGAAAATCATCCGGCTGTAGGGGATGTAGGCAAAAATCTCTTCAATATCGCCATCAAGATCATAGAGAAGGCCTGCTACACCGCCAATGGCCCAGCCTTTTTCCTCAAAATCAACGGCCGCGAATTTGGCTTCAAAATCCAGTTAGTAGGATCGAATCCATCACGGGAATCAAACCCGAGGCCTGTTCCCAACTCCAGGCCGCGAACAGGGCTTATTGCGGTTAAAAACCATGATTCTCTCGATCCGTACCAGGTTTCAATTTGAAAAGATCGGTAGGTGGTTACTTCTGCATCATCCACAAACATTTGCTGAGCGTCTGCTTTTTGATGAAAAATTGCCAGTATAAATATCAGTAGTATTGTTCCTGCTTTTAGAAGGGGCAGTGTGTAATTGTTTTTCTTTAGCATGAGGGTCACCTTTATAAGAGGTATAGCTTTACGTAAATAAACATATCATACCGAACATAACAGCTGCTATGCAGATTTCATTTCATGGTAAATTTCAACGTATTGTCTGGCAATACGTTACGGGTAATAAAATACGATTTTGAATAAAATTTGCACCGCAGAAGAGCGTCCGGTGCATTGCCTGATAATGAGGGAAGCCCGGGCCTACTCTCCAGCGATTGCTGTAGGTTCAGCAGTGTTCAATATGCAACTACTACCGGGTTCGTCCATTTTTGGTTGGAATTTAATTTAAGTTGAATGCTCTGAATCAGAGCAACGCAATGATAGGAATAATTTTTTAAAAGGGATAATTTTTTTGAATAGGTTCAAGATCTTACATCTAATTTTGAGATTAGATGGAGGGGTGTATTCTTTTTCTTATCATTGAGTTCTAAATTTTTCACAGACTCTAACCCATGCCATCAAAAGACCCCGTAAAAAAAGCACTGCTCATCAGTCTGATTGTTTCGTCAGTCAGTCTATCGATAAAAATCGGGGCTTTTGTTGTGACGGGTTCAACTGCGGCACTGTCGGATGCAGCCGAATCGGTTGTTCATTTTTTTGCGGTGATGTTTGTGGTTTACGGATACTATCTCAGTCTCAAACCGGCCGATGATGAACATCACTATGGCCACGAACGGGTTGAGTTTTTATCGGTAGGAGCTGAAGGGGCCATCATCATTGTGGCGGGGCTCACCATTATTTACCATGCAGTGATGAGTGCCATTACCGGGATTGAAATCACCAACATGGATACCGGTATTATTATGCTGATAATTGCCGCTCTGATCAACTTTTTCCTCGGCAGATATGTGATCCGCGTTGGCAGGGAACACAATAACATGATCGCCATCAGCAATGGAAAGCACACGCTAACTGATGTGTGGACCAGTGGCGGTGTGGTAACTGCATTGCTGTTGATTCATTTCACCGGATGGCTTTTTGTGGATATCGTGGTGAGTATGCTGATGGCTTCTTACATCATGCATGAGGGGTATAAACTTCTCCGGTTTTCAGTTCGCGGGCTGATGGATACCCGAAATCCAGAGGTTGACAAGGCACTTGTTCAGGTTCTGGAAAATCGACTGCCCGAAACCATTAAAGACTGGCACCATCTGCGCCATCGCACTTCAGGCAATACAACATGGGTAGAACTCCACCTGGTATTTGATGATGATATCAATCTGAAAAAAGCCCATCTTGATGCAACCATCGTTGAACGAAGATTGATCGATGCATTGAAAACCGATGCCATTATTACAATTCATCTTGAGCCGGAAGAGCACCACGATGAAGCCCACAATCTGCTGGATGGCGCCAACAAGGCAAAAGGTCTGGATGAGTTTGCGTGATCTAAGGCGAGAAATTCCAAAATCTAAATTTCAAGCACCAAACTAATGTACCGACCCCCTATAAACTGGACAAAACAGATTGGTTATAGTTATAGGTTAAATTTGAATTAAAGTTACTTTCTTTGCAAACCATTTCTTCAGGTGAAGGTAGGTTTTTTCCATGT
>JAFIES010000055.1 GCA_020832415.1 Balneolaceae bacterium
GAAGATTATGGCAAACCATCCGATCTTGACAACTATTTTCTTGGATCACGTTATTGGGGGAATAACCCGCCTGTGCCGGGATACAATCCCAGGTTTGGAATACTTCTCGACATGGTAGGAGGAGAGAACGCACTCTTTCCAAAAGAGGGTTACTCCATGCAATTTGCCCCAACATTAGTCGATGAAATATGGTCGATTGGGGCTGAGTTTGGTCACGGCGACCTTTTCGTGGATCAACGTGGCGGGAGAATTGCCGACGATCACATCATCGTAGAGCAGCTTACCGGTATTCCGATGATCAATATCATCCATCACAGAGTAGATGCCCTTGGTAATGTGCAATTTCCACCATACTGGCACACACATAATGATACTATGGATATCATAGACAAGGATGTTTTACAAGCAGTTGGTGATGTTGTGCTTGAGCTAATCTATAACAGAGTGCCTAAATGAATTATCTGAAATTTGAATTCAATCTGATTGATGATCTGCACGAAATTATCATAGCAGAACTGATGGATCTCGATTTCTACGGATTCGAACAGTTTGATGATAGGCTGATTGCCTATGTTGAAAAATCGAGGTTTAACGATTCTCATCGTGAATTGATTGAGCAGATGATAGCTGTTTACCCGGAAGCATCTTTTTCAGAGCTCGATGAAGTTGAAGAGCAAAACTGGAATGAGACCTGGGAAAAAACCATACAACCCCAGAAGATTGGAAACTTTCTCGTAAAACCTACATGGGCTCTTCAGAAGCCGACTGATGATGAAATATTACTCGAAATTGACCCCAAAATGGCATTTGGAACGGGTTATCATGCCACAACAAGGCTAATTCTCAGGCAGTTGAGTGAGATTGATTTTAGAGGCAAACGTGTGATGGATGCCGGAACAGGAACCGGAATTCTTGCCATTGCATCAGTAAAACTTGGTGCAAAACGTGCCATTGGGTTTGATTTTGATCCATGGAGCAAAGAGAACGCATTTGAGAATACCGTGATAAATCAGGTACAGAATAAAGTGGACATTCGATTTGGCGGAATCGAACAGATCAGCCGTGATGAGATATTTGATGTTACTCTTGCGAACATCAATCGAAACGTAATTCTCGAAATTATACCATTTCTTGTTGAGCATACTGTAAATGGTGGATCAATACTATTAACCGGACTCCTTGATAGTGATGAAGAGATCGTTCGGGAGAAACTCTCCTCACAGCCTGTTCAGATTACAGATTTGCAGCAGGAAAATGAGTGGATTCTCTTTCAAATAGAGAAAAATTCCTGATGATTGCTTCTTCCATTGATATCGGGACCAATTCCGTATTACTTCTCGTGGCTGAAGTTGCCGATGGACAGATTTCCGTTTTGAAAGAATTAGAAGCTGTTCCAAGACTAGGAAGAGGTGTTGATGAAAACAGAAAGCTTCACATTGAGAGTCAGCAGCGTGTGTTGAAAGTTCTCAACCACTATAAAAGTTTTTTGGATGAAAACTATCCATCAATTTCATTAAATACTGTGGTTACAGCCACAAGTGCCGTTCGGGATGCATCAAACCGCGATGAATTTATCGATCTTGTAGCAGAGAAAACAGGTTGGAATATCCGGCTTCTTAGTGGTAATGAAGAAGCTCAAACAACCTATATGGGTGCATTGTCGGTATTGAACGGCCAACAACGCTCAAATAATCTTGTATTTGATATTGGCGGAGGAAGTACTGAGCTCGCTTTTGGTGAAGGCCTGAACTTGATGCAATTTGCATCCATCGATATGGGCAGTGTTCGTTTTACCGAGCGTTTTATCAAAAATTATCCTCCTGATAGAACATCGATTGAACTTTTGAGAAACTCAGTAAAGTTACTGCTAAACGAAACCTTTCAGTCGCAAACCGATTTTGATTTAATAGGGGTTGCAGGTACAGTTACCTCAATTGCAGCAATTCATTTTGGTATGAGCGATTACGATTCATCTGTTCTGAATGGTTCAGTACTTGGGCAAAAAGCAATCAGAGAGTTTACAATAAGGTTTAGAGAGATGAAGCCGGAAGAGATTGAAACTGCGTATCCCAAATTTCTTACAGGCAGGGGCGAAGTGATTTTAGCGGGTCTTCTTATCATGGATGAGATTCTTACCTATTTCAACAAATCAGAAATCACTGTATCCACCGGGGGAATCCGGCACGGAATTCTCTTAGACTCTTGAATTTGACTTATAATCCATTATCATCTAGTGTTATTTTCTTTTTTCAGAGAAAAACTTTTTGAGAAGATATTCTGAATCACTCTCCATAATTCCATGAATTATTTCTGCCCTGTGATTCAGTTTTTTAGAATCGCCTATGTTGAATACGGTTCCACATCCGCCCGATTTATCATCCATTGCTCCAAAAACCACGCGATCTATTTTCGACCAGACAATTGCACCTGAACACATCGGGCAGGGCTCCAGAGTAACGTATAATGTGCAATTTGTAAGATATTTCTGGTTAAGTGTGGCACAGGCCGATGATATTGCGAGCATTTCGGCGTGAGCTGTTGGATCGTTCAGCATTTCTACCTGGTTATAACCCTTTCCAATAACCCTCCCATCATGAACCACCACTGCACCAACCGGTACTTCGCCTGCATTGTAGGCCATTTCTGCCTGTTGAAAAGCCATCATCATATACTTTTGATGAAGCTGAAGATCTGCAAAAATTTTACTCATCGTTTATCTTTCATGTAATAACATCAATAATGATGTCCAAAATAATGGTTTAATAATTCGTTATTATATAATAATAAACTGCTGTTACTCAATAAATAGCAGCAAATCGGAACAATTTTTACCTCATAACCTTTATAGTAAGTGAACCTAAACATTAATAAACAACTATGTTAACGAAATATCTGACTACGTTATCTGTGATAACAGCACTTATTTTTACTGCTGTAGGTTGTGGATCTTCCATGGTGATACAAAATGTAGATTACTCACAACCAATTGAAAGTGTTCTCGCACCCGATGCCGATCAAATGATTCATGATCAACGTTTTGCAATTAAATTTTCAATCGCCAAAGTACTTGAACGCGAGGGAATGCAAACAGTTGATGAAGTAAGACTTATCAGAAATCGTGCCGGCTTTTATTTTCTCACTGCACAAGGTTTTAATAACGTTTATGTATTTGAGCCCGGTGAACGAGAGTTAAAAAAGAAAGAAATAATAGAGATTTCGAGTGAGGGAATTGGTGACCCGGCATTCAACCAACGGGACAGATACATTGAACTGGTAGACCGTGCTACCGGTCAAACATACAATCTTGATCAAACCGGAAGACGATAAGATGAACATTATGAATATTTATTTAAAAACATACACACTTCTTCTTGCTATTTTTCTGATTATTGCAAGTTCAGCAGTTATTGCTCAGCAATCAGACTATCAAATACAACAAGATTTCAGGGCTGAATTGGCTGAGCTCAGTGAACGTGTTGAACTTGCTGTATCAACCGATGAACTCGTAGAACTAGAGCAAGAAATATCAGATTTACGAGATCGATATGCTGAACACTCGAGCATTATAAACGCAGCAATCTATCCGGATACGTTTGAACGGTCCGTTGCGCGAGTTGAAGAGAACAGGGCAGCTTCGGCTGAACGAGCAGCTGTTATTGATCAGCTCAATGAGCAGGTTGATGAATTGACTGCCGAAATGGAAGTTTTCAGAAATCGCATTACCCAAATGAGCGCAGAAGCTGAAGATTTACAAGATCAAATTGAACGCTCAACGGCAAGTGAAAGCAGACAAGCGGCACTTATACGGCAATACCGACAAAACATTGAACAGCGGGATAATTTTGTATCAGACTTTCTCGAAGAGCTTCTGATGAAATATCAAAGTATGGACAGAACTACACAGGAAGAGCTCGCTGATGCTGCAGAAAGGCTTGAAGATAGTCCTCTTGATGTTATTAAAGCGATTGTCGCTGAATATATAAACGTAGCTGACCAGTCATCCGGACTGGAAGCACCTGATTACATTGGCATGCGAGCTCAGCACGGTTATTTTATGGATGTTTGGGACAGAATAGGTGATCGATTGGTTACCACATTTGACCCTGAAAGAGAAGTACAGGCCAAACAAGAAGTTGAAGATCTGCTTGCAGCATGGCTTGCGTCAGTGGATAATCGCCTTTGGGATTCTCTGACAACTGCTTTTAACCAGAATAATATTCAGCTTGGCCCATTTACCTCGGCTGAAACTTTTAACACAGCACTAAATAATTACGTTGATAGCGGTTACGAATTAAGTCTTGAAACGAACAGTGATGAAGATTACAATATCTATCGAAACTTCCGTGACTTTTGGAATACTACAGTAAAAGCCTCCTGGGGTGAAGCTTTGACGGATGGAAATATTCTTTCTCAATCTGATATTGCTGCTATCGACATAAAAGTAGGTAACTGGGGTGAAGCTGCGCAGACAACTTCAAACCTGATGTTTATTCTGTTTCTCGTTAGTATCGCTGTAATTATTGGCCTGATTGTTCTTCTTCTAACTAAGAAGAGCTAATCATCCGAATCACATGCAATGAAATGAAAACCGATGCCTTTACAGGTGTCGGTTTTTTTTATGGCAGTGAAACGGACCTTCTTATGAGCCATTCACCTGAAAGAAGTGCAAGTACAATAAAAAACCAGATGATCGATTGATACAGGAAGAATGTCTCCGTTCTGGTGTCCGTTACTTCGGCATCGGCAATTCGCCTGTTGATAATTTCATTCATATTAGAGTAATCGCCATCAGGTATAAAAAGACCGTTGGTCAGCTCTGCGAGAGAGATAAGCAGATCGTCATTTCGTTTGGTGTTGAGAAACTCTATTGACGACTGACTTACATTCACTCTTGTTTCTGCTGTACCAATTTCCCGGTCATTTTTTACTGCTCTTCCTTCAATACGATAGAGTCCCTGTGGATAATTTCCCAGCTCTGCCGTGTAAATTTCATTCCGAACATGATTCATTCGAAAACGATTCAATGCCCCACTTTCATCACCGGAGAAAATCTCTATATCCACAAAAGCTTCCGGTTCCGGATCACCCAGTTCGTTAAAAAGTTCTGCACGAATCTGCACCGTCTCATTTTCAGTAAATGTTGATTTCACAGGTTCAAGGGTTAATGTCCGGCGATCGGGTGGAGTGGATGCCCAGGAAAAAAGATTGGTGAAAAATTGATTGTAGAACTCCCTGACCTCGTCCATGGTACTAAGTTGGTACCTGTGCCATCCGAAGGCGTTTACGGCTGCTTTTCGGCGTGTAGAGCTATCTTCCGCAATGAGGATAGGTATGTCGGTCTCTGTTCTCTGAAACAAGCCAAACATTAAGGGCTGTGCAAGTGCTGAGAGTGAGTAATTTCCTCTGAATGTTTGCAGAGTTGGAAAACGCTGATAATTTTGGGGAGTGAGTTCAAGCAGTGGGTGAGAGCCCTGGCCCGATGCATGATAAATTTGTACATCGATGGCAGATTGTATTCCGCTGCCAGAGAAACTTATTATGTTTCTAAGTGAATTGTTATTGAGCAGTGAATAGGCTGAAGGCGTTGCAAAATAGATAACAGGCGTCTGCTGGTTGTTGATCCAGTTGAGAACTTCAGAATCATTTGGTGGCAGTCCATGTAGAACAATAAGGTCAGGCTCTTCGGAGAGATTAAGCGGATCTTCTCCAATAAAAGTTTGCTCATTGATATAGGTTGAGATGATTAGCTCATTTTGTTGATCCGTTGCAATGAAACGGCGAATTGCACTTACGTCAGGATGAATTTCATAAGCAAGGGAGAGAATCTTAGTCTTTTCATCGAGCACTTCGATGTTGAACAGATACCGATTATTTTGGTTGGTCAGTTCATCCGGTTTGGGTGGAACATTGATTTCAAAATCAAAAAAACCGGGCTCTTCGAACTCTACTGTAAACTCAGTGATGTGACTGCTCACATTCGTAGTGAATTCAATCTCCTCAGTTTGAACCAGTTCGCCCTCTTTTATTAACTGAACTGTAGCCGATTCATCTTCGTAACCGGTTTGTTGAATTTCAGCCCGGATAGTTTGAGAGGTAAAACTATACGTGGTTGAACTGTATTCTACATCAGAAATGGCGATATCCTTTACTTCCGTTGTATCTCCAACCGGTACCGTAAATAGTGGAATAGATAGGTTTTGAGCCGAAAAAACAGGGTTCCTTCCCTGCGTAACAATTCCATCAGAAAATAGAACAGCTCCAAGATACTGAGTTTCATTCTCCTGAAGATGCTCAACCACGTTGTTGATATTTGTGCGAACACCCGTTCCGGTTAACTCATCTGATCGAGTTATGCCCTCATCAAATAGAAAATATTCATACTCAAACTGGTCACTTTTCGAATTTTCAAATTCGCTAAGAATTTCATTGAATGAATTTAACCCATCATACTCACCGCGTTCAATGGTAATACTCTGGCTGTTGTCCAGGTAAACGGCAATTTTCTCATTTTGTGAATCGGTAAAAAGTCTCGATATAAAGGGGTTTAGAAGCAGCAGTACAAGAATAAACAGCGCAACAGCCCTGAGCGCTATTAAGGAGTATTTTTTATATGATGGGATTGATTGTATGCTGCTGTAGGTCCACCAGGCTATAAACAGGGAGAGGATTCCGACTCCGGTAATCAGGAGGATTGGCAGAACCGGATTTAGTCCCTGGAAAAGTGCATAAATCATCACTTAGGCCTGTATGTCTAAAGATTTTTCAGCAGCCTGTTGATCAAATCAACCGTTGTGAGTCCTTCTGCTTCGGCAGCGTAATTGGTTACTATTCTGTGGCGAAGAACAGGAATTGCGAGGGCGTGAATATCTTCCATCTCTACATTGTATCGGCCCTTGGATAATGCTCTGGTTTTAGCGCCCAGAGCCAGGTATTGTGAAGCCCTTGGGCCGGCACCCCAGCTGAGATATTTGTTTACAAAATCGGGTGAATGTTCTGTATTTGGCCGGGTTTGGGAGATCAGCTTCACTGTTTTTTGTAAAACATGTTCAGGCAGTGGTACTTCACGAACCAGCTCCTGAATTTGTGTAATCTGATCTTTCTCAAGAATTGATTCGATAGTTACATTTCTTGGCGAAGTAGTTTGGTTTACAATCTGCCTCTCTTCTTCAAGTGATGGATAATCGAGCCAGATATTGAACATAAACCGATCAAGCTGAGCTTCCGGAAGGGGATATGTGCCTTCCTGTTCGATCGG
>JAFIES010000073.1 GCA_020832415.1 Balneolaceae bacterium
CAGCAATAACCCCTAATCGCTGGATATCTTCAATGATCCGTTTCTTCTGTTCTTTTGTCCAGGAACGCATGTTTCTTTTTTTGATCATAATTACAAATTATATTTGTAATCTGTGTCCAGTTTCTTAAGGAGGCAGAGCACATGAAGGTATTTCAACTTGCCTTCAATGCGGGAGATTTAGCGACATATGATTGGTGAAGAAGGGATAAACAGTTTGCATAAAAAAGCCCCTGATACTAATGACTTCTTAATTATTTGGCCTTAACGGGCTAATGGGTTGCCAGTTTCCCTGTAGAGAGCGATAGTCGAATGCAGGGTCATCCGTACCATAATAGTTACCCACACCATCGGTATAGTTATAGCGGTAATGGCCTTCAACCTGCCGTTGATACCCGGTGTGAGGATCATCAAATGTGCTGTGGCCGGTAATGGCATCCAGAAACTGATCATTCGTACTGTAACTGCTTCCTCCTGATGAACTGCCGGTATCCCACGATCCAAAGAAATTTTCACTCCATTGCCTGTTTTGTTCGGCGAACTGGTTGCGCTGGGCGCTCATTCGCTGCTGATGTTGCTGTTGATTTTGCTGAAAATTGGCTTGTGAAATTTGTTGTACCCTCTGCTGATGCTGTGGATTTTTGATGAAACTATTATCGATTTCAATCAGGGTTTCAATGGTTTGGGCAAGTAGATTTTCGGGGCTTAATATCAATTGTGTACCAATCATGCCATCCTGAGAAGAGTGACCCCTTCCGGGAATTTGCACATTGATAATTTGAAACTGCCCTTTGTAACGTACTCCATTTCTTGTACCCGCAATTTCTACTTCAAATGGATCTGCATTAAATCCCTGCTGAAGTAACTCTCTGTATGATTTAGATCTTGGTATGGTTTCACTTCGATTAATCGTGCCTACCGACAGATTTTGCAGATCACCTCTTAATGTATTTTGAAGTGCCCTTTTCCAGGTCTGGTCAAAGTTTTGACCAATAAGTTGACCATACATATCAAACCCTAAACTTCGTACAACCTCACCATTTGAACCAATGAGTTCTGTGAAGTATCTGTCAAAAGAGCCGGTTTGCGGATTTGTGAAAATATCATGATTAACTGACCAGCCTGAAGGTATGGTTTGTGAGCCTACTTCCATTTGAAGGCCCCTGTCAAAAAATGATACTTGCTGGCCTTGAGCTGAACCAAATCTTGAAAAGAAGGACCCTCTATTCTCGTTCGTTTTAGTTTGGGCAGCACTTTGCACTGACTGTTGATGAGCGTATTGCCCCTGCTGCGCATCATACGGTGCATATAGATTATCTTCTTTGTCTGGATAGAAGATAATTATTGCAAACAGAGTTAAACCGAAAATGATTAATATTTTGTGCTTAAGAGGTAGTTGATTGAATTTTTCCATTCGATTCAAGATTGGAGTTTTAGTTTAATTGAAATAAAGAAGTAGTGATTTTTTATCAGTGTCGGCAATTTCCATAGTTCCTTAAAAATTCACTGTTACCTGCAATTTGTGGTATATGTGACTCCACTCCTCAAGCTCTTTCATAAACTCATTAACTACATGATCTTTAGCACTCTGATCAACATCAAAAACAAATGTTGGCGTACCAACTACAACACCGTATTCCCTCATTCCTTCTGATAGTGGAAGCAGATGCTTGGCACGTGTTATCGGGGCGTTGACAGTGCCATCTTCGTTGATAACTCTGAGAGAGTATGATATTGCATCTTCTCTGTCCGGAAATTTAGCTGACAGCCGACCGGAAGATATATTGTATTTACCAGGCCCTGCTGCGGTAACAGGCACAAGCATCTCGAATGGCACCACAAAATCATTTGGGTCATCAGAATCGGTAACACCACAGCCTTGTATCAGAATTAAAACAGATATTAATATTACTGAGATGATACCATTTGTTGGTTTAAGGAATCGATTGATCATTTCATTTCTTAAATTGGATTTCATTTCTTGTTTCTTTCTATAGATGCAATCTTTTCCTGAAGTTTGGCTCACAATTTTTGTGATTTTTTTTGATGACTCTCTTATCAATAAGAATTGCTATATATTTTGATAGAGATTGGCATTTCTATCTGTTTATGGATGGCATCATCCTGTAGACAGAAAAATTAGTGACCTATTTGGCTTTTGCAATTAAACCTTCGGCTTCTTATTACATAAAGCTCTCACTTTCGATGATCCGGCTCAGCAACCCAGATTTATAAAACCCTTCCATTTTTAATTGAAAGGGTTTTTGAGTAATTGCTCTATGTACTCTCTTAATTTCTTGTGAAGGGAGACCACTTCGGGCTTATGTGAGGGGTCCCATCGATAGCATTTGTGAGCGCCTGAAAATCTGATCCATCAGATGCTGATATGAACAAATTTTGTGTATTACCAGTACTAATTGTGTGAAAAGCTAATTTACTACCATCCGGAGACCATGCCCCATGAAAGGACGGTGAATTTGGAAAACCCGCTTCAGCGATTAAATTTCTCTCAAAACTTCTGTTTATATCCGTTATAAAAATCTGTCGGGGAATCGATCCCCCTTGAATAAATCGTTCAAATGAAATAGAGCCATTTACCGACCACTGAGGTTTTGTTAAAACAACTCCCGGCCCCTCATTAATAAACGATTGCAACCCGCTTCCGTCTGCATTCACAACTTCTAAAGTAAAGAGGTTTGGGCCATCAGATCGCACTTCAGCATTAGCAAATATTAATTGCTGTGAATCCGGTGACCAAGCAGAAAATGTATATTGAACGTCTGGATTGTTGGTAATATTAACCATATTGGTTCCATCGCTATTCATTACAAAGGCATCAAGCCAAGCATTATCGAGATTTGATGCGAAAGAAATTTTACTACCGTCAGGCGACCACTCCGGGTAGAAAAAACTTGCAACACTGTGCTGAGTTAGATTCTGAAGGCCGGTTCCATCGGCATTCATCTTCCAAATTTGATTAGGATTTCCTGCCAAACCTTGCATTGAAAAAATAATATGTAACCCATCCGGAGAAATACTAACATTCGTATTGCTCAGAACATTATTGTCTGAAACTTTTTTCATATTCTCTCCATCCGGATCAATTGAATAAATTTTATATATATTGCTCTCCTGACGCTTTAAAAAAAGGATTTTGTCTCTGAGTATAGCTTTACAATATATCTCAAATGCAACGGTTGCTGTTTCTTCCTCTGTAACTGTAACCGATTGAGAAGTTGGGCCACTTGACTCGCAATGTGATGCAATGCCTGAAAGCTGTATAGTCTGGTTGCCTACAGGCACATTATTTATCACTGTATTCCCATTTGGTTCAGTTGTAACTGAAACACCACCCTGAATAGATATATTATAACCATCCGGATCATCATCACCACCAGTGGTTACCATTTGAACTTCTATTGATCCGGTTGTATTTGCAGTATCAGATGATGGATTATCACTACAAGCTGTGAACAGAAATAATACAGCTGCTGTTAATATGCAGGATAAATAGATACGTTCTATATCAATAAAGTATAGCCTTAAGTTTATTTTTGATCTTTTCATAACTCATCAATTTATTGTGAATGAAATACTTTACTGCTATTCTCTTATGCAGTAAAACCATTGCAAACAGCTCACATTAAAAAACCCCTCTCAAAATCAATTGAAAGGGATTTGACTCTTTTCTCACAAGTACAACTATTCAATAGGTGACCAAAAAGGTGTAATTGAGCTTGAATTCGAATTATTTGTGAGATTTACCAAGCCTGAACCATTCGCATTCATAATGAATACATCATATGTATTTTCCTGGCCGGCTCGGTTTGAATCAAATGTGAGCATGCTGCCATCGGGCGACCAGCTAACTACTCTATGTTGCCTGCCTGCTTGTGCAAGATTAGTAATATTTTGAGGGTCCGAACCATCTTCATTCGATACACAAATCTCCCAAATATTGGAATTAATATTGCACTGAAATGCGAGTTTGCTGCCATCTGGCGACCAGCTTGGATTTCTGAAAAATGTAGAAGAACTCCTTAGCAATTCTTGCCGTCCGCTGCCATCCCCATTAATTGTACTTATATAAACCGGAGATCCTGCTACAATGGAATGAAATGCAAGACGATCTCCATCCGGATGCCAGGTTGGCCACCAATCACCGATTGAAGAATTTGTGATATTTGTTCTGCCGGTTCCATCGGCATTCATCACATATATATCACCTTCACCATTGGGTGCGTAGCGATGATAGGCTATTTTTGAGCCATCCGGCGACCACGATGGAAATTCACTGTGCGCCTGAGTATCCCTTGTAAGATTTACAAAGTTGGTGCCATCAGCATCCATAATCCATATTTGCTGCCGTGGGAATCCCTGCCCGGTTGCAGTAAATGCAATTCTTGTGCCATCCGGTGAAATGGATGGTCTCCATACTCCGCTAACATTAAATTCAGGTATTCGTGTTTTTGCAGCATCATCGGATGAGCTGGAATAAATAGACCAGCTTCCTTCGTGATTACTTTGATACACAATTCTATCTCTAAGAATGGCTTTACACTCAATTTCGAAAGAAACATTTGTTGTATTTCTTGAAGTTATCTGAACCATCTGTGGGTTTTGAGAAGTAACCGAACAGTGAGAAGATAGCTGAGTAAGTTCAACATTGTAGCTACCCTCAGGAATATTTCGATATGTGTATTCCTGATTTGCATCAGTACTAAATGAACCCACACCCTGAACCATAAATTCATACCCTGCAGGGCTGGTATCTCCACCAGAAGTTACAACCGAAACCAAAAGAGATCCGCTGCCTGGATCATCTGCAGCTGAAGAACTATCACTGCAAGCTGTGAATAGTTGTGCAGTGCAAAGAATGGCTGCAAATGCAATCAACCGGATTACCTGCCTTCTTAAAATACCGCTTTTTAAGTTACGATTGATTCTGTTTTTATTAGTATCTGAGTGCATAACAGTAGAATATATATGATTAATTATTGGCCGATGTGGCTATATGGATACATGCAATAATTCTGATGGAAAGGGCTCATGATTTTGAGAAAAGAGTAAAAAAGCAGAGAGGCTAAAAAAAGAACACTTCCGGTTTATCCAGCCGGAAGTGAGGTGTGTTTGCTTACTTGTATCAGTCAAGTGAATCAGTATGAATTCTTTAAAATGCCCGATAAATCTGTTGACTATTTAATATAGAACCGAAAGCCAGCCGCTCCCATAAAGCTGAAATAGAAATCAGGTGAAACATCGATATAAGGTGCAGCCTCAAGGAAAATTCCGAGGGGTGCGTTGTTAAAATCGGCACCTATACCTATAGGGCCACGTAAAGAAATAACCATATCCCCGAATCCGGGGTCGTATAAACTTACACCGGGTCCATAATAAACATGAACTGAACCCGTGTCCCAACCAGTATCATAAAGCCGGTGAAGTAAAAAATCTGCAGTTATATAGAAAAATGAGATTTCATCTGCAATCCCAAAGCCCAGGCCGGCAGCCAATGCTTTATCTTCAGCAAGGTAATACTTTAAACTTACTCCGTATGGATCGCCCAGCATTCCACCAATACCAAATGTTCTGTCTTGCGCATCCACTTGTTGGTTGAGTGCAAGAACAAAACAAAGAGAGAGAATTAAAGTGAAATTTTTTTTCATGAAATGTACTCCGGTTATTTTTTTATGTAGCCCTTTTTGTAACTACTTATCTACGAATGCAATAAACCGGAGCAAGAGGGCTCATAGATTTTTTAAGTAGTAAAACATTTTTTTACTGTTGTCTAATATAAGTCCATATAAATATTCTGCTTCCGGATTTTCATAAGGAGGCATTTGCATGTCAAACAGAATTCTCGTTGAGAGATTTTTGTTTTTTGTGTTCAATAACATTGCCTTCGTCTTCAGTAGAAAGTAGAGTCTGTGAAAGTAGAGTTGCTCATCGGCAAGTGTTTCTGCCAGTCTGATGATGCAATATTCAGGAGTATTACAATATGTCAGTTCAAAAGTGGGATCTGCCAACCAACCAAGCCAAAACCAGGGCAAGCTAAGGTTGGTACTGCCTGCATCCGAAAATCTTCCATTCATATTTGCAGGCAAATCAGTAGTGTAAATCGAAGGATTACGGTTAAAAAATTCGCCAATCTGCCAGAATGGATTGTTAACATTCGGATAGAACTCCTCAACTTTCTTGAGAGTTAAATTCAATGAGTGTTGCTCACTGTGGATCTTCATTGCATTCTCTCTGAAATGATGTTGTGCGATCAATAGTGCACGGTATTTAAGTTTTGAGAGTTCTGCCAAACGGCCGTTCTGAAAAGGAATACCCGTTTCATCTACAAACTTCAACAGGTCGGCAAGTGTTTTATATCCCGGGTTATGCTGATAGAGCATTTGATACATCAACCATTTCTCTTCATCTTTTTTGGCCGGCTTCATTGGCACAGGGGGTAACCAATCAGCCAAAACTCGCACACTGCTGCTATTGTATGGATCTTCGCTCCAATGATTCAACTCTATTCCTATAGGCATCTCTTCGATGGATAAAGCCTTCCACTCTTCCAGTTGCCTTTTAGCTTCTTCTTCCTCTTTGATTGGTATTGTGACAACCCTCAACCCGTGCTCTTTCAATGATTTTCCAAAAAGATAATCTGCATGCTCATTTGATGCTGCTTTCAGCACAAATCCACCTGGCTGAAAGGGTATATTTTCTTTCGGGTTTACCGGTGTCAGATCATACTTTGCCTGCAAAGCCCTGATCATATTTACAATATCTTCGAGCTTGTTGGCACTCAGAGTTTCCAGTCCCGGTGAAACATCCTCCGAACCGCGCCGCCGAAGTGTAAAATCACTATAATTTTGAAATGCGAGATCTATACCATCAGGTGCATGACAATGAACACAAGCTGAACCTCCTGCAATTCCCCCCGGCATACGCCACGCAGTTAATCCAATTTCTATACGTTCATCCA
>JAFIES010000096.1 GCA_020832415.1 Balneolaceae bacterium
ATAAAACGATGTGTTTACAGATAATTAACCAATGGTTGGGTTCGCTTCTAATTCAAAAAAAGACGGGTTTGCAGCAAGTTCCATAAACGATGGATTCGCGGCAAGTTCCATGAATGATGGGTTTGCAGCTAACTCAGAAAATGATGGATTCGCGGCCAGTCGGGCAAACGATGGGTTTGCAGCAAGCTCCATAAAGGCAGGATTATTTGCAAGTTCAGGGAATCCGGCATTATTAGCCAACTCAATGAACGAAGCGTTATTTGCAAGCTCAGCAACAGATGAACTCATCGCAAGTTCCATGAATGATGGGTTCGCAGCAAGCTCTGCAAACGAAGGGTTCGCGGCCAGTCGGGCAAACGATGGGTTCGCAGCAAGCTCTGCAAACGATGGGTTTGCGGCAAGGTCAAAAAACGAAGGGTTCGCGGCTAACTCAGCAAACGATGGGTTTGCAGCCAATCGGGCAAACGACGGGTTTGCGGCTAATTCAGCAAACGATGGGTTCGCGGCCAGCTCGGAAAATGATGCGTTCGATGCAAGCTCAGCAAAAGAAGGATTTGCAGCTAACTCAGCAAACGATGGGTTCGCGGCCAGTCGGGCAAACGATGGATTCACGGCTAATTCAGCAAACGATGGGTTCGCGGCAAGGTCAAAAAACGCAGGATTATTGGCAAGCTCAGGAAATGCTGAGTGTTGAGCTAACTGCATGAATGCAGGATTGTTCGCCAGTTCCTGCAATTCTCCTGAGGCAGCCAGCCTCTGAAACACGTCACTCTGCAAAATCTCCTGGTAGTGCTGGTCCTCAAGAATTTCATCTGCACTGGTTATTTGAGAGCCTCTGTACCTTTCAGCACGCTCTACCCCGTCTGTGCCAATTGTCCCCGAAACATCGCTTGAATCCGGTTGTGGAAAATCTGTAGTTACGAAAACTACAAGAAGAGCCACCGCAGCTATTGCAGCAAAATATGCTGCTTTCTTACCTGAAAAGAATGTTTTTGAATCAGGCATAACTTCCTCCTTTTTTATTTTATGGATTTTATTAGTTGTTATAAATCCTTCGGGATCGGCTGTTGCTTCGATCTCTTTTGTTACGTGCAAACTTATTGGCTTATCAAGCTCAATTCTCGATTTGATATGCTCAAGGCGGTTTGATATTTCTAAAAGATCCTCATAGAGTTGCTTCGCTTCCGGATCGTTCGACAGAATATTTTTTAACTGTAGGCTCTCAACGGGAGAATTTTCTCCATCTATTTCAGCCTGAATGGAATCTATTATTTCCTGTTTCATTGCAGTTACATTCGTGAGTTGATTTTTGTTTTCTACCCTAAGTACACACCACGAAGTAAAAAGTTGGTGGAATGCTTAAATAAACGTGAGTTCGATATAAGAATTTGGAAAAAGCGTCTTCCCTTCCGCCTCAGGCGGATGGGGTTGGGGGTGGTTACAGTACTTTAAGTAGGACTACAAGTTGAGGATTTAGTTCATAAGCCTGTTTAAACCACCCCTAAATCGCTTCGCGGGTAAAAAGATGAGCCCCTCCTTGAAAAGGAGGGGACTTTCTGGTTATCAAATTCAAAGAATTTATATCGAACTCACATTGAATAAAGTTTTAAAGAGAAGTTTTTAGCGGTTGTAGAGCTTTTTGCGTAATTGCAGACGTGCTGTATAGAGCCTAGATTTAACCGTTTTAACTTCAATTTTCAAAATATCAGATATCTCCTGATAACTGAGCTCTTCAAAATGACGAAGCTGAATAACTACTTTGTAATCATCCGAAAGTGTTTCAACAGCTTTCATTAAGCCTTTGTATTCTTCTTTTCTCAAAAGCTTCTCATATGGACTCTCCGATTCGGCATTATAGAGCCTGAGTGGTGCCGTCTTTTTTGAATCACGATTAGTATTTAATGCTTCATGAATCACTATTCTGTAAAGCCAGCTGTAGAATTTATATTCTGAATTGAATGTACTCAGCTTCTCCCAGGATTTAAGAAAGGCAGCCTGGGTTACATCTCTTGCAAGATCACTATCATTGACTATGCCCAGAGCTGTTCTGTACATAGACAGCTCGTACTTCTTTACCAGCGTATCGAACGCACTATTTTCTCCTAATAGGCACTTCTCAACAAGCTCTTCATCACTTGCTTCTGCCATTGTAGTTATTATTCGTTAACCCGTTTCAAGCTGCTTTAAGTAACTGCCACAAAAGAATTTTTTTATCCTTCAATAATCTCAAAAATCTGATCGAGTCTGGTGTATTTAAAAACATCCCGTACATGGCTGTTAATATTCTTAAGCCGCAATGTATTGCCTGTTTCATGTAACCTTTTGTACGTATTTACCAGAACACTGAGCCCCATACTGGAAATATAATTGAGCTGCTCCATATCTATAGTAACGGTACTGCTCATTTTGGATAGCTCATCGGCTGCCATTTTTTCCTGACTGGCATCAAATCTCCCTATAAACTTAAGCTCATGATCATTTATTTGTTCGATTGTAAGCATGCGTAATACCTTAAAGATTTTTTGTGATCGTGATGGTTGATACACCATTTTGGTGATCAAAAGTAATTGAGTCCATAAACTGCTTAACCAAATGGATACCGAGCCCACCCGATTTTTTTTCTCGAAAATACTCATCAAAATCAACAGCTTCCGTTTTGGTGATATCAAAAGGCACCTCCTCGTAGTCTGTAAGGTGCAGTTTAATAGACTTTTCACCCCCTTCTACCAGCAGTTCAATATCCTTTGTTGATCCATCATTATGGCGAACCATATTCATAAAAATCTCTTCAACAGAGAGTTCCAGTTCAAATTGATCTTTTTGATCTACCCTAAGTTGCTGGAAATTCATCTTTAAAAAATCGAAAATATTTTGAAGCTCATCAGTATTTCGTCTAAATGCTTTTTTACTAATCATTAAAATTATTTAATCATAATTAAGAAAAGCTTTGCCTCAATAATTCAGACTAATATAATAAAGTAAATTAAATATGCACTCTAAATTCATCTTCATATAGATTATTTTTGCAATGGACTGAAGCACATTTATGAACACTAAAAATAATAATGCACAACATACTTTTTTTGATTATATAGTGAATAATCAAGGTGAATTACAATCTGCTAACAAACCAAAAAACTACTATGAACTACAATATCAGCGAAAAGTACAACTGTGTGGTAATTGAACTGAAAGGCAAAATTATGGGTGGTCCGGATGCAGAAGTTTTCAGAACCGAGCTTCAGAAACTGATTGATGATGACAAGAAAAAAGTGATCATTGATCTTGAGAATGTAAAATTTATGAATTCATCAGGTCTTGGCATTCTGATTGGGGGACTCACAACAATGAGAAAAGCAGGTGGCGATATTAAACTTTGCAATGCCGACAAACGAATATCAAGCTTGTTGATGGTTTCTCAGCTTAATACAGTTTTTGATCATCACCTCAGCCTCGACAGTGCTGTGAAAGCGTACGAAGCATCCTAAGTTTTATTTTATTTATTCTCTTGGTATCAAAAATTCCGGCATTTATTAAGCCATTTTTTCGTCAGATGTTTAATTAATATAGTATGATCGGGCTGGAAATTTCTCATTACAAAATTACAGAGAAACTCGGTGAGGGCGGCATGGGTGTGGTTTACAAAGGTATCGACACAAACCTTGACAGAACTGTTGCCCTGAAGTTTTTACCGGCACATCTCACCATTTCTGATTCAGAGAAACAGCGATTTATTAATGAAGCTAAAGCTGCTTCAGCTCTGGATCATCCCAATATCTGCACAGTTTTTGCTATTGATGAGACTGAAGATGGCTCTCTTTTTATCGTAATGGCTTATTACGATGGTTATGATCTTAACCACTCTGTCGAAAAAGGTCCCCTTCCTTTAAAGCAGGTTATTGATGTCTCTTCACAGGCAGCTGCAGGATTACAGAAAGCTCATGAGAAGGGAATTATCCATCGAGACTTAAAACCCGGTAATATTTTTATTACCAATGAAAACATCGTAAAGATTATAGACTTTGGCCTTGCCAAGGCTGCAAATCAGGGCATGCTCACTAAAACCGGGGCAACTCTTGGCACTTTCCCATACATGTCTCCCGAGCAAACGCAGGGTGATAAGGTTGATCACAGAACTGATATTTGGTCGCTCGGTGTGGTAATGCATGAGATGATAACCGGGCTGCGCCCCTTTAAGAGTGAATATGAGTCGGCTTTGGTCTACTCTATCTTAAATGAAGATCCGCCACCGGTAACCTCTTTAAGAACAGGCGTGCCCATGGAACTGGAGAGGATTGTAAACAAGTGTCTCGAAAAAAATCCCGGAGATCGGTATCAGAGTTTTGAAGAACTCATTATAGACCTAAAACGGGCAGAGCGAGAGTTAACCTCAGGTTCAAAATCAACCGTTTCAGTACCTTCCAGAAAAGAGAATTCAGTTCCGAATAACCCCCGAAAGAAAAATTTCACAAGACCGCTATCATTTTCAATTCTGGGGTTAATCGCCATAATTGCTGTTATATACTTCTTTTCCACTGATAAGCCGGCTCCAACCGATCAATTGGCACGGTATATTGCAGTTCTTCCGCTTGAAAATTTAAGTCCCAATCCTGATGATGCTTATTTTTCAGCAGGAATTCATGAAGATATAATCATTCAACTCTCCCGAATTGGCGACCTCAATGTTATCGGCCGAAGTTCGGTAATGAACTACCCGGCAGGCCAGAGAAATATGCAGCAAATAAGCAGAGATCTTGGTGTGCAAAGTATTCTGGAAGGGAGCGTACGAAGGGCAGCAAATATGGTACGTGTTGCTGTTTCACTTACGGATGTGAGCACAAACCGTACACTTTGGGCTGAAACTTATGATCGGGATCTGACCGATATTTTTGCCATTCAGAGCGAAATTGCATTTGAAATAGCGCGGGCACTGGAAGCACAACTCACTGAATCTGAACAGATTCTGATTTCCGATCAACCCACCACTATTCCTGAAGCATACGAACTCTATCTGCGTGCTAGAGATTTTTTTAACCAACCCGGTGGCAGAGAGGAGAATTTAGTTCTTGCCGAAGCTCTGCTCAACCGTTCCATAGAGTACGATCCGGAATTTGCTCATGCATACGCCATGCTCTCACGGATTAACAGCAGTTATTGGTGGTTCAATATGTCCACCGATCGAAATGTGGTTGATCAGTCACTGGAATTTGCAGAAAAAGCATTTTCCATTCAGCCCAATCTTGCTGAAGCCCATATTGCAATGGGATATTACTATTATCATGGAAATAGAAATTATACAGAAGCCCTCAAACAGTTTGACACAGCCCTGCAGTACCAGCCCAATAATGCCGACATTATCAGCGCTATTGCATTTGTGCAAAGGCGCCTTGGGAATTTTGAAGAGTCAATAGCAAATCTTGAACGGGCAATCAGTCTGGATCCCCGAAATCTCAGCCTTCTTTTTAATAATGCTCAATCCAAAATGCTTACAAAACGTCATCAGGAGTCAGAGGCTGACTATCAGATCATTCTGGATTTTAATCCACAGCTTAGTGTAGTTAAAATTCTGATGAGCCTGAACAGAATTCTATGGAAAGCTGATGCGGATGCGGTAAGGGAGTTTTTCAGAACCAGTCCCGAAGTTAGGGAAATTCAAACCGGCGACTGGATCAGGCTAAAATTTCTGATTGGTGATTATGAAGGTATCATTCAAACAGTAAACGAAGTTCCCAGAGATCTTTATGATGGGCAACTGTTTCTCTATACACCAAATTATATTCTTGGAATTGCCCATGAAATTGCCGGAAATCGAGAGCAATCCCACTACTATTTCAGCAAAGCGCTTGATGAATATCTGGAAATGTATGATCGATTTGATCAGGACCCAAGATACAAAGTATCTCTCGGCCGGATTTACGCAAGCCTGAACATGCCGGATGAAGCTATTGAAAACGGAAAGCGTGCAGTTAGCATGATCGTTGAAATGGTGGATGCTCTTGAAGCACCTCCTTATAAAAATGAACTGGCTGCCATATATGCCACACTTAACAAGCCAACAGAAACCGTGGAAGTTCTTCGTGAATTGTTATCAAATCCGGGATATATGACAGTTCCCAGGCTTAACCTCGAGCCGGTTTGGAACCCGGTGAGAAACAGTCCTGAATTCCGTGCTTTACTGAGAGAATTTGAATAACTCTCCGGTTAATGTGCATCAAGCCAGTTATCGGCAAGTCCCATCTCCACATCAAGAGGTACAGAGAGCTCAAACGCACTCTCCATCATCTCTTTAATTTTAAATGGCACTGTTTCTGCTTCTGATTCATGAATTTCAAAGATCAGCTCATCATGCACCTGTAACAGCATACGTGATTTGATTTTTTCATCCTGCAGATAGTTATGAATGTTAATCATTGCCAGTTTGATGATATCTGCAGCGGTACCCTGAATCGGCATATTGATAGCCGTTCGCTCGGCAAAACCGCGGATATTCCAATTGCCCGAGTTTATATCCGGTATGTATCGCCGCCGGCCCATCAGAGTAGTTACATAGCCGTTCTCTTTTGCAAACTGAACGGTTTCATCGATATAGGTTTTGATTCCCGGAAAACGCTCAAAGTACTGATCGATCATCTCCTTGCCTTCGGTGTTGCTGATTCCAAGCCTCGATGCAAGGCCGTAGGCACTTACACCGTAGGGAATTCCAAAATTCACCTCCTTAGCTTTCCTGCGATGATTCGGATCTACATCCCCGAGTGTTTTCAGATCAAATATCTCTTTTGCAGTTCTGGCATGAATATCTTCACCATTTCTGAACGCCTCCATCATATTCTCATCTCCCGAAATAGAGGCGATCACACGCAGTTCAACCTGTGAATAGTCGGCAGCAAGTATCTTATACCCTTCTGCAGGTACAAACGCTTTTCGGATTTCCCGGCCCCGGGCTGTACGAATCGGGATATTTTGAAGGTTCGGATTGGACGAAGAAAGTCTTCCCGTGGCTGCTACGGTTTGGTTATAGTCGGTATGAATTCTGCCTGTCTCCGGGTTGATTAACTTCGGAAGTGCATCCACATAGGTTGAGCGCAATTTACTGAGACTCCGGTAATCCAGTATAAGTGATGGCACCTCATACTCACCTGCAAGTTTTGAGAGCACATCTTCTGAGGTTGAATACTGTCCCGTTTTTGTCTTCTTTCCGGCCGGTAGTTTCATTTTTTCAAACAGAATATGCCCAAGCTGCTGGGGAGAATTCAGATTAAACTCTTCCTCAGTAATCTCAAATATCTGCTCCTCAAGGGCAATCAGATTCTCAGTTAACTCTTTCGAAAATTGACCAAGCATCTTCTTATCGATATAGACACCGGCCAGTTCCATTTCAGCGAGTACATCAATCAACGGAAAATCTACTTTTTCTGAAATCTCAAACAACTCATCCTCAACCAGCTTCTCTTTCAAAATCTCAAACAGACGGAATGTTATATCAGCATCTTCACACGCATAATTTTTGATCTCACTGTATGGTATATCAGCCATCGTTTTTTTCGATCGCCCTTTCCCTATCAATTCATCGATTGGAATCGGTTCATAGTTGAGATACTGTTTTGCAAGAGTATCCATTTTGAGGCGCTGTGAAGTATCCAGCAGATAGGCGGCAACCATGGTATCAAAAACAGGCCCGTCAATATCAAACCCTGCACGTTTTAAAACCAGCAGATCAAACTTATAGTTGTGGGCAATTTTCCTCATCTCACTGTTGCTGAATATCGGTTTCAGCAGTTCAGCAACCTTCTTCTGAGGCAGTGCATCTTCCACATTTACAGGGATGTAAAATGCGGTTTCCGGTTTTGCACTCAGAGATATTCCTACAAGATTTGCAGTGATGGGCTCGGGAGAATCGGTCTCCGTATCAAAGCAGATATTTTCGGCATCTTTCAGCTGATTTACTACTTCGAGGATCTCCTTTTCAGTTACAGCAAGCTTATATGAAACAGCTTCTTCATTTAAGGTAAGAGTATTGCTCTCTTCTTTTACGGGCACATCATTTCCGCCAAAAAGCTGACCCTGTCCTCCCGGTTCTTCACCGAGGTATTTTCGGGTAAGTGTTCTGAATTCCATTCGCTTAAAGAACAGCCCCAGCTCTTTCTTCTCCGGGCCGGCCCACTCAAATTCCCGCCAGTCTTCAACTCCCGGCACGTCGGTTTTAATGGTAACCATCGTTTTGGCCTGAAGTGCCTGCTCGA
>JAFIES010000101.1 GCA_020832415.1 Balneolaceae bacterium
ACCATAGGCTACATTCATGCCCAGGAACGGCTCTGGCAGCTCACACTTTCACAGCTGGCCGCAGAGGGGCGATTTGCTGAGTTTCTTGGAGAAGATCTTCTTCCCTACGATATACACCAGCGAACTCTCGGTTTTTGGGAAACATCAAAACGAATAGAAAGCGAAGCTCCTGAACATCTATTGCATCTGCTGCAACAGTATGCGGATGGCATCAATCACTTTGTTGAAAAGAACAGAAAAAATCTCCCGGTTGAATTCTCACTGCTTGGAGTTGAGCCTATTGAGTGGACCCCAACTCACTCTATTGCCGTTTCCCGCCTGATGGCCTGGGACCAAAATATGCACTGGATGAGTGAACTCACGTATGCTTACCTGGCCGAAAATCTGGACCCCGTTCTATTGAGACAGCTTATCCCCGTTTATGATGATTCATTCCCAGTAATGTTGAGTGAAAATCACTCAAACCGGGCAGCTCAACAGACAATGAGTTTTCTTGAAACTGAATTAGATCTGCGCTCAATGCTTTCAAAAAATGGCTCGCCTTTTGGCAGCAATGCATGGGCAGTGAGCGGCAGCATAACAGAATCAGGACTGCCTATTCTTGCAGGAGATCCACACATGGGATTAAGTATTCCAGGTTTCTGGTACGAGATGTTTGTGGATTCACCAGATCTGCGGATGGCCGGTGCTACTATTCCCGGTGCTCCATTTTTTGTACTTGGCCAAAACGATCAGTTTACCTGGTCTATGACGAACATCATGGCCGATGATACCGACTTTTTTCTTGAATCGGTTCACTCCTCAAACCCAAATGAATATGTGGCCGACAGCCTGAGCAGCCCGATTCAAACGCTTCCATTTGATGAACGCAGGGAAATTATTCACGTAAAAGGTTCAAATGACAAACTACATGTTGTTCGAACCACACAAAATGGACCCATAATCAGTGATATTCATCCCAATCAAGAGCTCATTGATGGTAAACTTGTATCTTTACGCTGGAAAGGCCATGATATAAGCCATGAAATGTGGGCTCTCTACCGGTTAAATCGCTCCCAATCCATGGCCGATTTTCGAAATGCAGTTGAACAGTTTCAATCGCCGGGGATGAACTTTATCTATGCTGACAGAGACGATAACATTGCCATTTTTACCGGTGCCGCTTTACCCATCAGGGAACATAATCCGCTTGCATTCAGGCACGGCTGGGATCCCTCCTATCAGTGGTCAGGCACTATCCCGTTCGATGAACTTCCTCACGTAGTGAACCCCGAGAGCGGTTTTGTAGCACATGCTAATAATAAAATGCATACGGATAATTACCCACACTACATCTCAACATTCTGGGAACCTCCATCCCGAATACAGAGAATTGAACAACTCCTGCAAGCTCAGGACACGCTTACCACCGAACATATGCAAACCATGCAGTTTGATGTTTTTTCACAGCATGCTGCCGATATTACCGATCTGATTCTGCCAATTTTACGAAGCGGCCCTAATCCGGAACAATTCAGTGTAGCCCTCTCCTACCTTGAAAACTGGAACCATGAATATGAACCCGCTTCAACCGCAGCAACCATATTTGATCTCTTTTTCATGAATCTTACAGAAAATGTACTGATTGATGAACTCGGTGAAGATGCGTACAGAAATTTTATTCAGCTTGAACACCTTCCTGTTATGGTAATTAGCCGAATGCTCAGGGATGACAGCTCCTTTTTCAATGTTATTACAACCGGTGAAATTGAGTCGCGCTCAGAAATTGTTCGCCGCGCAATGGCACAAACTCTTGAGCAACTGGAAGAGACCTATGGACCGGAATCCGTTGAATGGCGATGGGAAAATGTTAATACTCTCACCTTAAAGCCCCCGCTTCTCGGTGAAGCCAGCGAAGATCCCGAAGCACCGGCACTGTTTCGGATGATCGTAAACAATCTCTTCAGTAAAGGGCCTTATGGTGTTCGCGGGCATGGAATGAGCATCAACAAAGGGCAATACAGCTGGCACAGGCCTTTTGAGATGGATTTGGGTGCATCCATCCGCAGAATTATCGATTTTTCCACACCGGAACGCACACTTTCTGTGCTGCCTACGGGTCAATCCGGGAATCCCTTATCAGCAAATTATGGTGATCAAACCAATTTGTGGCTCGAAGGGCGTTACCGGTATATCTATCAGGACAGCACTTTCTTCCATCAAACCAGCTACCAAACCATGAGGCTCTACCCTCAATAATTACTCGAAACACAGATTAAATACTCTTGCTATGAAGCAAAAACTGATACTTTTTCTGATCTCTGCCAGCCTGTTCATCTATTCATGCAAAACTACCGAACAACCCGCTGAAACACCGGATGATCCGGTTGTTGAAGAGCCAACAGTTACAGAACCGGGTGATGAATACACCGAATATGAATATGAGGAATCGGACGAAATCGATATCGATGAGATCATCGCAAACATGACACTCGATGAAAAGATCGGGCAGCTTTTTGTTGTACCGGCGTATGGAACATTTTCGAATGACCGGGCACCTGCAATACAGCGACTGGAGCGTTTGGTTACAAATTATCATATCGGCGGAATCATCTTTTTCAGGGGAGATGTGTACGCTCAGGCAGTGCTTAATAACCGGTTACAGAGCATTTCAGAGCTACCGCTGTGGATAACACAGGATATGGAGTTTGGCGCAGCTATGCGTGTAAGCGGTACAACTCGTTTTACCCCCGCAATGGGGATCGCAGCAACAGGCAATCCTGATAACGCATATCTCAAAGGACTGATAACCGCCAGGGAAGCCGATGCACTTGGGGTTCACCAGGTTTTTGCTCCTGTACTTGATGTAAATAATAATCCTGAAAATCCTGTGATCAATGTTCGGTCTTACTCGGCCGATCCGCAAATGGTGTCAGACTATGCATTACGCTTCATGGAAGGCGTGGAAAGTGTTGGAGTGATGGCAACCGGAAAACATTTCCCCGGCCATGGCGATACCGATACCGATTCCCACCTCGCTTTACCAACCATCAATCACACGTACGAGCGGCTTGAGCAGATAGAGCTTGTACCGTTTCGCAGTGCTGTGGATGGCGGCATACGAAGTATTATGAGTGCCCATATTGCATTTCCAAATATCAGTGCGAATATCGGTCTGCCCGGCACACTCGATGAATCCATCCTCAACAGTATCCTTGTTGATACCCTTGGGTTTGATGGTTTAATCGTAACGGATGGGCTCGAAATGAGAGGAATTGCTGACCACTACTCACCGGGTGAAGCCGTAATAATGGCACTTCTCGCAGGTGCCGATGTGATGCTGATCAGTCCCGATGAAATGACCGCAATAAATGAACTTAAACGTGCTGTTGAGTCGGGCCGGGTAACCGAAGAGAGGATCGAAAAATCAGTTCGGAAAATTTTGCAGCTCAAGAAAGAGCATGGCATTTTTGAACATCGGTTTTCTGATGTAGAAAATCTCAGCAGTCTGATCAATACTCCGGAATACCAGGCTACAGCAAATCGCATTGCCAGGGAATCCATCACCGTACTGAAAAATGAAGGTGATGTTCTTCCTATCCGGGAAAAAGATTTTCAAAATATCGTGGTTGTTGCTGTATCCGATGGTGACGGGCATTCATCAGAAAGTGTATTGCAGCAAGAGATGCGGCGATATCACTCCGGTGTGCGGTTTCATGCTCTGAACAATCGAACCACATCAACCGAAATCAACCAGCTGATCCGGGATTCCCAGCGGGCTGATTTAATTGTAATCGGTTCATTTATTATGGTTCGATCCCATCACCCAATGCAAATTCCGGACCGTCAACTGGATGTTTTGAAGCAGTTGATGGAGATGAATCAGCCTAAAGTGTTAACTGCATTTGGGAACCCTTATGTGGTTGGAGATCTGCCCGAAACGGATGTACACATTCTCGCCTGGGCATCAACGGCCGACCAGGTTCGCCAAACCATACCATCACTATTTGGTGCGTCACCGGTAGGCGGCCGATTTCCGGGTGAAGTTCCCGGTTTGTACTCGATTGGTGATGGACTGGATATTGAACAGTCCACAGTGCGTTTTGATCTTCCTGAAGCTTCCGGAATGATTACCGACTCCCTCCTGCACATCGATATGATTATGCAGAAAGCCATTAACGACTCGGTATTTCCCGGAGGTGTTGTTGGTGTTATGAAAAATGGTGCACTAGTATGGCAGCGCGGTTACGGCTACCACGACTACACCAAAACGAGACGTGTTCAGGCTACCGATGTGTTTGACCTTGCATCCATCACAAAAATAATGAGTACCACTACAGCCATCATGAAACTGGCTGATGATGGGCAGATCTCCATTGATGACCCCGTAGCGAAATACATCGAAGAGTTTGATACGGATGATAAAAGAAAGATCACAATACGGCACTTCTTGCTTCATACATCCGGCCTGCCGGCATTTCAAATCTATGTAGATGTATTGCGAACACGTTCTGAAATATTGAATGCCGTTCGAAATGAACCCCTCGAAAACCGCCCCGGAGAGCGATATGTCTACAGTGATCTCGGTTTCATTCTTCTCGGAGAAATTGTTGAGGCGGTTAGTGGTAAACGTGTAGATCAGTTTGTAAGAGATGAAATTTTTGAACCCATGGGCCTGCACTCCACCTGGTTTAATCCGGAGCAGGCAGGGCCGCGTGTAAGTAACAGAATCCTTCCTACCGAAATTGATACCGTCTATAATCGAGGCACAGTACACAGACGTGTACATGACGAACGCGCCTACTTTATGGATGGAATTGCAGGCCACGCCGGTTTGTTTTCATCACTACAGGATATTTCAAAATATGCATACATGCTTCTGAACGGTGGAAATTATGGCGGTGAACAGTACCTGAGTCCGGAAATAATCGACTATTTTACGGGGCATCGGTCATCCATAAATCATCGCGGGCTCGGTTTTGATCGGAAGAGCGAAGGTTTCAGCTCTGCAGGTACTTTAACCGGCGGCAATACCTTCGGTCATCTTGGCTTTACCGGCACAAGCTTATGGGTTGATCCTGATGAAGATATTGCCATTATTTTACTTACAAACCGAACATATCCAAACAGAAGTTATGGCTCGGATATCCGCTTTATACGGGCTGCAATATCGGATGCAGTAATGAATAGTATTGCTAAGTGATTGAAACGACAGACATATCAAAGCTGAGTTATACACCATACTCTAAACGTATAGAGTATTGCTATGTAGAAGGAGAATCAGGGTTAATCTATCCCGGCGTAAGGGTTGAAAACATCTCCTTTCCGCTCTCTATCTCAGCAGTACAGGCCGCAATTTGCAGCTGTCTGGCAAATAAGGATCATCCGAAAGTGCTCTATCAGACCGGATACAGATCAGAATTGCAGCAGCACTGGATAGACGAATTTGAACTGGACCTGCATGAAAGAGTGCCAAAACTTGAAAATGTGTACAATCCGGTTCATGCAATACCTGACGATCCCGTTCACACATTGAACGAACTATGTAAACAGGCTATTACCATTCATTCCGATTTTCCTGTTTCTGCCCTGCTCTATACAACATCCGGCTGCATTCACGGAGTTAACGTTGAAGTTGAAGCGTGGAGCCTCGGCTTATGCGCCGAACGGGTAGCTTTATCACGGGCGTATGCTGCGGGAATCACATCGTTCGAAAAGATGCATGTGGCAGCCCCGAAAAGTGAATTTTGCAGTCCATGCGGAGCTTGCAGACAAGTTCTAAATGAACTGATGCCTAAAACAATGGTTCATCTTCATCACAACAACTATTCAGTTACAAAACATTTTACAGAGCATCTACTGCCTCACGGATTTACATCCGGCACATTGAAAAACCGATAACAGAATGAAATTTATAGCAGCACTCGATTACAAGCATCTCGATAACGGAATGTTTCTCTCATCCTTTGCACGTTCTCTATCAAAAAAGAGTGAGCGTGGAATTATTATTCATGGTGACAGTGAATATACCAATCGGATTATTCAAACAGGTGTGATGCGTGAAGAGGCTACCATCCGGGCCACAAAAGATCTTAACCACAGGCTCGTTGCTCTTTTTGCTGATGAAGGAGTTCCAGCAATTGCGTTAAATGGATATCAAAAATCTATGATTACCATCGATCAAGATGAAATTCAAATTGACATTAATCAGATAAAAAACCTGCCTGGTGAAACGGTTATCCTGATATCCAATCTGGTTCTGAATGAAAATCAAACCGTGCAGCCTGTCTCGCTTTCAAAACTCTCTGATGCATTACGATCTGCATTTGATTTAGAGCACATTATACTGTTCAGTACGAAAGACGGTGCGGATATGATGGTAAAAGAGTATCCCAAAATCATTCAGAAAGGTGATAAGAGCGATGAATCTGCATTACATCAGGTACCGGAGGAGTTCAAATCCATAGAGTGTAATATTAAGCTCACTACTCCCTCTGTTTTTTGAGGATTTACACTTAAGATCGAAAAAACATCACCAGTGATATTAAAAAAGGCATTTTTATTTGCCAGTTAGCACTCTGTTCAATAGTTTACCGGTTCTTCATTATCATTTTAAACTAACCTAATGGTATAATTTTATGAGTAGAAATGATCAACTTAAAGCGCTGATTGCAGAACTTGAACCTGAAATGGATAAGTTTTATAACAAAGGAAATAAAGCTGCCGGAACGAGAGCCCGTAAAATGCTTCAAGAGCTAAAAAATGTAAGCCAGGAAATTCGCCTCGAAATTCAGGATTTTAAAAATACCGGCAAAGTTTAAGTTATAATCACAACTTTTACGAAGCCATGCAGATTTTGTATGGCTTCATTTTTTTAAATTCATACTTGACTTAGGAAGTCTACTAACCTTATATTTAAAACTTCTGCTGAAAACGATTTAGCAGGTATTTACTGACTTTTTTTCCTCGGTAGCTCAGTGCAGAGTCCCGAAAACTTACGGGAGCTGTTATCCCGACAGCAGTCGGGACGCAGGTTTGAATCCAGCCCGGGGAGCATTCATTTATTGACTTTATTATTCCTCGGTAGCTCAGTGGCAGAGCAATCGGCTGTTAACCGATCGGTCGCTGGTTCGAATCCAGCCCGGGGAGCCAGGCATACCTGAAGTGCGAACTTTGATCCAATCAGAGTTCGCATTTTTTATTTCTACCCAGTCCGCTTCCAACTTTTTGTCTGCAATATACTTCACATCTATAGCTCCGGAATAGTCCGTTTGAACTTTTCATTGGTAAATAACTCCTTGAGTAGAACACCCCCTCTAAGTGGGGTTTCTGCTTAAAAACCTGAATACAAATCGAAAAAACCCGCTAAACATCACACTTTACACAAGATGAGTCATCATTTGCACAAAAAAACAATAAATCACATCTAATAATTTAACTGAGACGCCTCATAAACAGACAAAATTGTTTCCTTTTCTTATAGCCTGACTATAATAGACCATGTATTAATCGTTTAAAAATAAGAGTATGTTTTTTTTAAATTTTAATTAAGAATTTTTAATAAAATTTATTAATCTATTGCCTTTCTGAGCATAAGTATGTGATGTCTATATTTTTATAGTCTCATCATCACTCATCTGCTATTTAATCTATTGTAACATTTAAAACCAAAACTGAAAACCTATACATAAGCAAATAGAGCTACCATAAAACGGTTTACTACGAGTTTGCTGTTGCAAAGTATTCAACTATCCAAAAGTGGTTTTTGCATAGCATAACTGCACATTTCAGTATCCAAGATAGCTTTAATTGCTTCATTCGGGGAAAAAAGAACACGATATGAAACAAAGTCTACTATTCTATTTCTTATTTATTGCTTTCTCTGCTTTTTTCCTTTCTCAACAGACATTTGCGCAGGTTAATACAATTGATTTTAATGATCTATCCAATAATCTTGATTTGGGCAGAGAATACTCTCGGGATGGATTTACATTTGCAATTAATATTCCTGATGGACCTCCCGGAACACCAGTAATTGTTTCCCGTAACGACGGCAGTGGTTTTGAAGGAACAGCTTGTCTGTATGACAACAATCTCGCTGAAGGTGCACTAACTCAATGGACTATTACCAGGAATGATGGAACAGGCTTTCAATTCCGTAGTATTTTTTTGCAGGAAGCCGGGGTTGGAGCCAGTACCTCGGGAACAATCCAGGGATTTAAAAACGGGAATCCTACAGGCCCTGCGAAACCTATTCAATTCAATTCTTCTATTGCGGGACTTAAAGATTATGCAGGAGATTCGGATTTTTATGATGTGGATGAAATTCAAATAAAAGCAGAAGACATAAATTTTTTCTTAGATCATTTTACATATGGGCCACCTTTTACTCCTGTTGAGGCAACTGTATCCTTTGAAGATGCAACCTATGTATTTGATGGAACAGAGAGAACAATCGAGATTACCGGCACCCTGCCTGATGGTGCTTCTGTCGCCTATCAAAACAATACCCGAACAAACGTGGGGACACAAGAAGCAACAGCGACCATTACAGGAAACAACTTTTCTACCTTGGTATTGACAGCGGATTTAACAATCACTCGTGCTAATTTCACGGGAATATCCTTTGAAGACGCCAGTTTTGTGTTTGACGGAACTGAAAAATCCATCGAAATCACCGGCACACTGCCTGATGGAGCTTCTGTTGCCTATCTAGACAATACCCAAACAAATGTAGGTACACAAGAAGCAACAGCTACCATTACAGGAAGCAACTTCAGCACATTGGTTCTGACCGCTGACCTAACCATCACCCCTGCATCACTCACAGGAATTACCTTAGAAGACGCCAGCTTTGTTTTTGACGGAACTGAAAAATCCATCGAAATCACCGGCACACTGCCTGATGGAGCTTCTGTCAC
>JAFIES010000103.1 GCA_020832415.1 Balneolaceae bacterium
AGACAATTGAACTCAGTGAACACTGGCAAACTACAAGTTCAAATCGATAAAAATTTTAACAGCACTTAACTCATTGACCGGTAATTAGTTAAAAGAAATTGCAAATTGCTTAACCGGACACTACTGATACATAAATAATGATCTAGAATCGAACTCAGGTTTATAAATGAAATTAAAATGTATCTAAAACTGGCCTGGCGAAATATCTGGAGGAACCGGCGGCGGACACTCATCACCGTGAGTTCGGTGGCGTTTGCCGTGGTGTTATCTCTCCTGCTGGAGTCGATGAGCCTGGGCTCACACGACCACATGATTGATGTAACGGCACAATTCCATACAGGTTATATCCAGATTCAGGACCCACTCTTTGAAGATGAGCCGTTTCTCGATAATACGTTTTACTACGATGAAACACTCCGAAACTCCATTCTGAACACCGATCCGTCTATTGATTATATCGCACCGAGAATTGAAACGTTTCTGCTGGCTGCCGGGGATCTGCAGGCACGCGGAGCTCTGGTAATGGGCATAGATCTGGAGATGGAACACAATCTCAACAGGCTCAAAGACCGGCTCACCGAGGGACGCTTTTTTGAGCCGGGTGAGGATGCGGCTGTACTCGGAGCTGGGCTTGCCCGGCGGCTGAATGTGGCAGTAGGCGATACGCTTGCGATGCTGGGGCAGGGCCGGTTTGGCATGAGTGCATCCGGGCTCTTTGAAGTAACCGGACTGGTGAATCATCCGCTCAGGGAGATGGACAATCAGATCGTGTATCTATCTCTGCCTGCCGCGCAATGGCTGCTTTCTGCTGAAGATTACGTAACCACAATCCTGGTAACACCCGATGAAATTCGTAATACTGATCCGGTTGCAGAATCATTGCGGGAGGCTCTCGGCAGCGATCTTCGGGTACTCACCTGGCCAGAATTGATGCCCGAACTTCTGCAGGGAATAGAGTTCGACAAAATTCAGATGTACATAATGATGGGCATTCTCTATGTGGTGATTGGCTTCGGGCTGTTTGGCACTATCCTTACAATGACTCTTGAACGGATGAAAGAGTTCGGTATGCTGCTCTCTGTGGGAATGCAGCGGTTGCAGCTCAGCGGGGTAATTTTTGTGGAAACACTGATCATCAGCCTGATGGGAGTACTTTCCGGTTCAGTGCTGGGTTTCCCGATTCTTCTATGGTTCTATCACAACCCGGTCGAACTAAGCGGTGATATGGCGGATGTGATGCACGACATGGGCTTTGAAGCTATCATGCCTTTTTATCTTCATTCGGATATTTTTCTTACACAGGCAGCCATCATTTTCGTATTGGCTTTTTTGATATCACTTTACCCGGTAATTCGGGTTCAAACCCTGAATATTCTGGAGGCTTCAAGGAAATAAGTATGAACATGAAAGGCTTTGCAATTTCTTCCGAAAATATATTTCAACTAAAGGATGATAATACCAAGCCCCCTCTCAAAAGGCTGTGAAAAAAATACTTAATCAAAAATAATGACCATTCAATATTGCCACGAAGACACAAAGCCACGAGGGTACACGAAGTATTACGAAATCAAGATACTATCCTTCGTGATTCTTTGTGTCCTTGTGACTTCGTGGCCAAATAAAAAGAGTGTTTTAAAGACTTGTATTTTTATTTTCTTGCAACTTCTTGAGAGGAGATTTTCCATAAGGGTCCCTTTCAGAAGGGTGTGTTATTTAAGGAATCAATTGAGCACAGCTGGGATAATCCCTCTACAGATCAAAACCGTAAAACAACATGAATGAAATCTTCAAAATATCATGGAGGAATATCTGGAGAAATCCGGGGAGAAGCGGTGTGTTACTTGCGGCTATTGTTGCAGGAATTTGGGCAGGAGTTACCACATCCGCCGTTACAAATGGTTTTGTAGACCAGCGGTTTGACCGGCTCATCAATGAAGTGTCTCACCTGCAGATTCACCATCCCGAATTCAGAACAGAGCGGGAAACATCGATGTTTATACCCCAGGCAGAGGAGATTATCGAATTTCTGAACGCGGATGAGAGGGTGGAAACATTCAGTGCCCGTGCCATCGCCGAGGGGTTGATTCAGTCGCCCGCGAATAATGCAGGTATTCAAGTTTTTGGTGTGGATCCGGACCGTGAGCAGGCAACGACATCCATTCAGTACGATATTTTGGAAGGCGAATACCTCGACACTGAAATGCGTAACCCAATCATCATCGGCCGTAAGCTCGCTGAAAAACTCAATGCAGATCTGGGCACGCGGCTGGTTCTCACATTTCAGGATGTGGACGAGGATTTGACATCCACCGTTTTTAATGTGGCGGGTATTTACACATCACTTTCGGGAGCAGAAGAGAGATTGGTCTATACCCGGATGGACGATCTGCAGGAGCACCTCTCAGAAGATCCCGTTTATCATCAAATAGCTGTGGTGCTAAGGGATGAAACCCGGATTGAACCCCTCATTACCGAACTGAATGAGTCGTTTCCGGGATTGGAAACTCTCTCATGGTACAATCTCTCACCGGAGCTGCGACTCTATGCAGATCTTGGAAACCAGGTGGTCTACTACCTGATGGGTATCATTATGCTTGCGCTGGCATTCGGAATTCTCAATACTATGCTGATGGCCATTTTTGAACGTACCCGCGAACTGGGCATGCTGATGGCGGTGGGAATGAACAAGGCCAGAGTCTTTTTTATGATCTGTCTCGAATCGGTCCTGATCACACTGACCGGAGCAGTGGCCGGATTAATGCTTTCGGCATTGTCCATCCGATATCTGCACTCGAACGGGCTGGATCTCTCGGCTTTTAGCGAAGGGCTTGCAGAGTTTGGGTATGATGCGGTTCTGTATCCCTGGCTCGGAGCTGAATCCTTTTTAGGCATTACACTGATGGTGGCCATCATCGCAATTCTTGCTTCGATTTATCCGGCGCTGAAAGCAATTCGACTGGAACCGGCAGTGGCGGCCCGGGAGTAAAGGTATTTTAATTTCGCATCTCCTGGCGCCTCATCGGCATACTGTCTATCAGCCCGAAAAGATTCTCTGCAGTGATGGTACTTTCTGATTGCAGTTTCACCCCGCCATCCTTACCAATTAAAATCAGTTTATAAGTTTCTTCATCCGGCGCAAATTTGCCAATAAGTGATTCTGTACTTTGTAAGCTGATGGTTTTATCACCCAAGAAGGAGGATCCTTCATTAAACAGAGAAATAATGATAAGGTCTCTCTCTTCCATACCATCCCTGTGATTAGAAAAAACCTGCATCTGATTTGTGTATTGATCATCCAGTGCGCTATTTGCATAAAGAATCAGAACCCTGTTTTCCCACCGATAATCAGATAGGTTTACATCAATTGGGTCATTGGGTTGAATAGCCATGGAACTGAGTAAGAACATTATAAAATTTAGATATCTGACCATTTTGTATTTCAGTTAGTACCAGTATCTGGTTAACTGAGAGTTGACTATTTTTCATTCCGGAGGTAGAAAGTTTTATAATTTCCATTAAAGAAAATCATCCAAAATAAACGGACAATTATGGATTATAGAGGAAAGACAGTCATAGTAACAGGCGGAGCAAATGGAATTGGCCGGGCTATTGCAATAGCATTTGCCGGGCAAGGTGATTGTGTGGTTATTGCTGATGTGGATGAGCTTGGAGGAAAGAAACTGGCAATGCAGATTCAAAAGAAGGGCGAATCGGCGATGTTTATTCGAACAGATGTGTCTGATCCCGAATCTATAAAAGCAATGGTTCGAAAGGTGGTTGATGAGCTGGGTGAAATACACATTCTGATCAACAACGCAGGCATTTCGGAGTTTAAGCCATTTTTTGAGCTTTCTGTTGAAGAATGGGGCAACGTAATAAATACAAATCTGAGATCTGCTTTTTTGTGCTCACAAGAGTCAGCCGGTATCATAAAAAATTCTGGTGGCGGGGCTATTGTGAATATTGCGTCGACAAGGGCGCTGATGTCGGAACCCAAATCTGAGGCGTATGCTGCATCAAAGGGAGGGTTGCTGGCTCTTACGCATGCAATGGCGGCTTCACTGTCAGAGCACAAAATCACCGTGAACGCCATCAGTCCGGGTTGGATTCACACGCGTGATTATGAAAAACTGCGGGAGAAAGATCACAAACAGCACTTCGCGCAGAGGGTTGGCAAGCCGGATGATATAGCCCGGGCCTGTCTGTTTCTCTGCGGTCCACAAAACAATTTTATTACCGGTGAGAATTTTGTGATTGATGGCGGAATGACCCGAAAAATGATTTATGAATCATAACTGATCTTCCATTATTAAATGAAGATTATCAACAGAGATCATAACTCTTATCCTGATAGTAGCTTCAATAACTATGTTCTGCTTGTTTTGTGCTGAGAAGAAAGTCCGGGTTCAAAAAATAGAGTAAAAACGTTCATTCATCGGAATTGTAAACAATAAGATGGAAAGTGCATTTTGTATAATAAGCATTTAATAATGAACGATAAAAGCATAAAATTAGTTTTAACAGTCATATTACTCAAAGCGGTCACTTTAAAGGAGGAAAGTTATGGCGATTAACCTGGCAAATAAAGTTGTGAATGGAGTAAAGGGAGGGGTCACATCAACACTTAAAGGAGCAGCCGATGTAAGCTCCACAATTGTGGCTTCCGTTAAAGATGTAGCAGTTACAACCATAAAAGGTGCCGGAGATTTGGTTTTGAAAGGAATACAGGTTCCTGCATCCATTGTGAAAGGTGCAATAGAAGGAGTAGGAAATATTGGCGTATCTGTTGTAAAAGCTGTGAAAGGTATCGTGAATGGCGCTGTACAGGGAGCAATTTCCGGTGGCGTTGATCAAAAAGATGCTGTTGAAGGTGCTGTACAACAGGCAATTTATAGCGCCAAGGAGTTGGGAGAAAATATCGGTGATGTAGCCGTTGAATCGGTTAAGGGCGCCATCAGCGGTGTAAAACAGGTTGGTGGTGATACGATAAGCGCTACGAAAACCGCCATTATTGCCGCCCTGCAGGCTGCTAATGAAGTTGGAGGTGGAGCCACCGATGTGGTGAAAGCTGCACTTAGTGATAGTGTTGAGGGTGCCAAAAAAATCCTTGACGAAATCAAGAAGTAAACAGAACTTGTCCCGTCCTAAAATATGTTGACATATTTTAGGTGATTTTATCGAAGCCGAAGGAGAGTTTCTTCTTCGGCTTTTTTATGGACTTGATTTGGTGTTTGCATCTGCAGGCTCAAGTGAGGCCTTTCGTTATTATAGACTGTTATCGATTCATCTACAAGTTTTTGCAGGTCCGTTTTGTTGGCACACCGCCAAATCAAAAACTCCTGCTTCAAAATCCCATTCATACGTTCAGCTAATGCGTTTTGATAGCAGTCATACCCATCTGTCATTGACGGACGGATGTGGAAATTTGTCAGAAGATTTTGGTAATACCCCGAACAATACTGCAAACCTCGGTCTGAATGATGGATTAATGGCTTCGTACTAATCCGCCCTTTGACAGCCATTTGCAACGCTTTTCCTACCGTTTCCGCTTCCATATCATCGCTAAGAACATATCCCATAATTTTCCGGCTGTAGGCATCGGTGACCAGCGACAGATAGTGGGTCTTCTCAGCGCTTTTGATGTAGGTAATGTCGCTGACAAACACCTCCTCAGGCCGTGTGGGCTGTCGCCCATCTGTCAGGTTCGGATGTTTTCGAAGCCAGTGTCGAGACATCGTGGTTTGCGTATACCGTTTGAGGGGTTGAACCAGCAACTTTTCATCGCGTAAATAATCAAACAGACCGTCCCGGCCAATTTTTATGCCGGCCTCGGCCAGTTGCCCTCCCAGCAGGTAATGCAGCTTACGCGTTCCGATTCGTGGCATGCGCTTGCGCACCGATTCAACCATGGCCCGGATCGGGCGCTGACGATCTGCCTTCCCTTGGTCTCGCTGTTTCTTCTGATACAGGCTTTGCCGGCTGATCCCAAACAATCTGCAACTCTGCGCCAGAGTCACTTGTCTGCCCTCTTGGAGGGCCCAGATGGCTTGGGAGCATACTTTTTTCGAATAGATACTCCGTAATCCTGCTCGACAATGTCGACCATTTTCGTGAGAATCAGATTCTTATCCTTTTCATTTTTAAGCTCCCGTTCCAGGCGCTGAATCCGCTCGGCAGGCGTTTCCTTTTTAGCGTGTTTTCCCATCGATGGTTTGGTTGGTTTCGGGGACCAATCCAATGTACCATGCTTGCGAAGCCAAACCAATACCGTACTTCGCCCCTGAATACCGTAGTGGCGCTGGGCTTGTTTGTAGGTTAACCGCCCTTTTTCTACATGGTCAATAACGGCTAATTTAAAAGCCAGGTTATAATCGCGTTGCGTACGCTTTTTTGGAGAACGAGTTTTGTTTTTCATGAATAAGTCAAATTTGTGTCAACTTATTCCAGGACGGGACAACTAATATTTAGAAAGAAGCGGAAGCCTTTTGGGTTTCCGCTTTTTTTATGTCGAGGGTTTACAGTGTTGCAATTCTTCAGAACGTAATCCTTAAATTTTTCTGAATAGTTGATTCAGTTTTTATTGTATAACTGTATTTCTGGCAATATGTAAGTAGATCAAATGATATATTTCGGAAAATCCGATATGTTAAACGTGAAAAATAGATTCTTTGATGAGAACGTAAAAAGATTGACAGGTATACATTCCAAAAAAACATTCTATTTTTTAGAAAAAAATCGTGTTCTTTTTGCTCATTTTCTGCATGTTATACGGAGTTCGTTTCACTTTCAGAATTAACGAACCCCGTACATAAAATTGACTCAGAGTTTCCAATTTGGTAACACGATTACAAATTTCTTACCGTAAATTTAGATCAGATTAAGTTCTCAGGTTCGTGTTTGAACATTTTGCTCCTTACTTAAATCCATGGATTTCGATACGGCATTTTTATTAAAGCTTAAAAAAGGCAATAAAAAAGTTTTTGAAGCACTTTTTTTGTCCACGTACGAGTCGTTATGCGATTACTCTGTGTCCATTACCAATTCAAAAGAAGATGCAGAAGGAGCCGTTCAGGATGTTTTTGCAAGTATTTGGCAATTCAGGTCAACCCTCGACACCACGGTTAACATAAAAGCATTTCTATATAAATCTGTTAAAAACCGCTCTTTAGATATTTGCAGGCATAAAGATGTTCGCCAAAAATATCAGGATCAAATTAAAGCATTATATCAGAGTGCAGAACCGGGTGATACCAATACAACCGTACGTTTGATAAAAAGAGTGCGTGAAGAGGTAGAGAATCTGCCCGAGGGTGCTAAAATTGTTTATCTGTTACATCGTCGCGACGGCCTCACCTATAATGAAATAGCACAAGTATTAGGCATATCTGTAAAAACGGTTGAATCCAGAATGACGAAAGCATTAAAGATGCTCCGAACCAATCTTGAAAAAGAGATGGATCTAAAGTTGCTCCCACTTCTGGCAATTTTTCTCCCATAACAAATACTGTTGTTTATTATAGGTTTGAGAATCAACCGGCTTCTTATCAGGCTGATTTTTTGGAATAAATTCCAATTTATTTCAGGGTAGAGAGAATTCCGCTCGTCTTTTAGGTAGGAGCAACATTAATAATTGAAAGACGCACCGTGGAAATAAAACACATACATCGTTATTTGGCAGGTGAAGCATCACCTGATGAGAGAAAAGCATTGGAGCGCTGGCTGGAAGAGTCTGAAGAGAACAAGAACACATTTGAAGCTTTTCGTGAAATATATGAAGTGGAAATTGGGTACAGGTTCAGCTACGATAAAGAAGCGGCTCTTGAAAAATTCAGAGAAGTAATGAATGATTCAAAGCCTGTTAGAAGGAAGACCCCACTCAGAAAAATTGAACACAGAAAGCCTTCACGTCTTAGTACATGGGTAAAAGCAGCTGCTGTACTTATTATAGCAGCTGGTATATCTATTTATATGTTCACAGCGCTTGATGAGAGTGAAGATGTGAGAATAGTGGATGCAGCAACAGGCACTACAATAGAAACTGAAGCCGGCGAACAAAAATCATTCAGGCTGAGTGATGGAAGCCGTATAAAATTAAATGCCTCCAGCCGAATTTACATATCCAGTGGTTTTGGTGAGCTCTCCCGCGAAGTAGATCTGCAGGGTGAAGCCTTTTTTGAAGTAGCAGAAATGGATGGAAACGAGTTTGTAGTTGAAACCTCTTCTGCAAGAGTTCAGGTATTAGGTACTTCATTTGCTGTGAGAGCCTGGGAAGGCAGGAGTGAATCTGTGGTTGCTGTACAATCAGGCACGGTTTCTGTCGGCTCAACCAATCCTGAAATCATCGAAAACACCATTTTAAATGCAGGTGAATATTCCCTCATCAACAAGAATGAAGCACCGGGCCCGGCAATACAATCAAATATTGATCAGTATCTCGGGTGGACAAATCAAATGTTCGTATTTGAGGAAACACCACTTGAGGATGTAATCAGGCAGTTAGAGTTGCATTTCAACGTCATAATCAGTGTTCAGGACTCTTCAACTATTACAGACCCGGTTACAGCCAGGTATAGAAATGAGTCTTTGGATGAAATCTTAAGGTTCACATCAATTACTCATGGTGTGGACTTTACAGTAGAAGTTTTACATAACAACAACAATAACAATCAATAACAGTAAGTCGGGTAACAATCATGGAATCCACAACAAATACATGCAGGGCAGTACGAAAGAGTACTCCTGAGATATTCACTGCATTTGTGTTATCAGTAGTAATGCTTTTTAGTATTAGTACCACACAGGCACAAACAAATGTATATGCAGATGATTTTCTCAGCAGTAACATATTGCAAGCAAGGGCAATGCCTAATCTCAATATTGCAGTGAATTTTGAATTTCAGAATACACCAATACTGGAGGCTCTTGGCATGCTTGCAGAAAGTGGCTCTTTAGATCTTAACTACAACAGGCGTAGTCTGGATCAGAATATCAGGGTAAATAAATCTTTTTATGGAGTAAATTTACTTGATGCACTGCAAGAAATTACAACCGAAGCCGGAATGCACTTTTATATTTCCGATTCCGGCCAGCTTATACTTACACCGGAAGAGTTGCCATCGAATACGGGTTCTCTTTCCGGGCGAGTATTGGATGCATCGAATAGTGAGCCGCTAATCGGAACAACGATTTACATTTCTGAACTTGAAAGAGGGGATGTAGCGGATGCTGACGGATATTTTGAAATAAGTGGTATTCCCGAAGGCAGGTATACAGTTCGTATAACCTCTGTGGGGTACGAGACGAAGACCCGGCGTATTAATATTGTTGCAGATCAAGATCTTGAACTAGCGCTTTCTATGGAACAAGACAGGCTTCTGCTTGATGAAATTGTGGTAACCGGGTACTCAATTCGCCAAAGGAGCCTCCCGACAGGTTCATTAACAAGAGTTGAAGGAAATGAGTTTAGAGAAGCTCTTATTCAATCACCCGATCAGGCACTGCAAGGCAGAATGAGCGGTGTACTTGTAAGCCATTCAAGTGGCCAGCCGGGCAGCGGTTTGCTGGTTCGGGTAAGAGGCCTGGGTTCGATTAATGCCTCCAATTCACCAATTTACATTATTGATGGTGTTCAGGTACGTACAGATCATACCTCTGTAAATGTGCCCGATAATGCTCTCGCATCAATTAATCCAAATGATATAGAAAGTATTGAAGTACTGAAAGATGCATCAGCCACGGCAATGTATGGCGCACAAGGCGCCAATGGAGTTGTGCTGATTACAACGAGGCAGGCAGAGAGAGGCCAGACACAAATTAATGTTTCTTCTCAGATTGGTTTCAATGAGCAGCCCAAACCACTTGATATTATGGATGGGCCAACCTGGACAGAAACCATGATACAGGGATACGTGAACTATTATGTTGACCGTGGTGAAGACCCGGATGTACGCCGGCAGATGGCTATAGACAGGTATGGAGATCCCGCAACAGCATCAACATACGACTGGCAAGATGCTCTTACAAGAGCCGGAATGCTGAATCAATTTAACATTTCTGCCTCAGCAGGCCTTGAAAATACCCGAATATATATTTCCGGCTCGTATGATTTTGAAGAGGGCGCCGTACTTGCCAGTGATTTCAGCAGTTTGAGATTTCGTTCAAACATTGACCACTCCTTTAGTGAACGATTTACCGTTGCTACAAGATTAAGTGTTGCTTCCTCAACATCGAACGGGCTTCAGGCAGGCAGTGCAAATATCACAAGTCCGTTTCATGGTGGTTACACCCAAAGGCCTATTGATGCCATTTTTACAGAAGATGGTGGATATAATCACAATGACTTTATCAGAATCAATCTGGTACAGCAGTTAGAAGAGAATATCAGGCGAACATCAACCCGGCAGTTCAGAGGAAGTGTAACAGGTGTATATCGATTCCTTGATAACCTTTCCTTCAGATCACTTTGGGGGCTTGATTACAGAACCAATCGCGATACAAATTATACATCTGCCCTATTGCCAAGATATGTTGATACAGGCGGTTCGCTTACAGAGCGATATCGCGAAACGGTTTCCTTCAATACAAATCAAATTGTAGAATTTGAACAGAATTTCAGCCAGCACAATATAAACCTGCTTGGTGGTTTTGAGTATCGGTTTAATGATCGTCAAAGCATCAGTGCAAGCGGAGATCAGTTTCCAAATCCTGTATTTACTCAGCTCGATCTTGCCGCAGAAAACTTCAGTGTTTCGGGACGAACATCACAGTCAAAGTTTGCCGGTATCTTTTCGCGAGCAGATTACAACTACGATGGACGTTACTTTGTAAGTGCCAATATTCGGTATGATGGTTCTTCAAGATTTGGCCAGCAAAACCAATGGGGATTATTCTATTCAGGAGCCCTGGCGTGGGATCTGGCAAGAGAAGGATTCATGCAAAATGTGAGGTTTGTTGATCAACTGAAACTGAAAACCAGTTATGGTATCACCGGTAATTCCGGGATAAGTGATTTCGCTGCACGCTCTCTGTTTGGCAGTGGTGGAACATACGAAGGTAATACAGGCTTGCGCCCATCCGGCCTTGGTAATGACCTATTGACCTGGGAGGAAGCACAAACCCTGGATATCGGCATTGAGTTTTCAGTGTTAGGCGATCGGTTTTATGGCGACATTAACAGATTTAACACCCAAAATAAAAACCTTCTGCTAAACGCCTGGTTACCAACTGACAGCGGATTTTCGAGTATAACCAGGAATTCAGGTGTAGTTGAAAATAAAGGCTGGGAAGTTGAGCTGGGTGCAAGATGGCTGAGTACAAGCTCATTTAGCTGGTCAACAAATTTCAATTTTACCTACCAGGAGAATGAGATCATCGAACTGGTTGACGGGCTGGACATTCTTGGCAGTTCAACCAGAGTTGGCTTTCCGATCGACATTATGTGGATGAATAAATATGCAGGAATTAATCCTGCTGATGGCCGCGTGATGTGGTACGATATTGATGGCAATATTACCTACAGAAGAAGCAGCGCAGATCAACAAATGGTGGGTAAGTATTCGCCGGACTATTTTGGTGGCCTTACCAATGTTTTGAACTATCGAAACTTCAGGTTAAGCACTTTCTTCCAGTATGAATATGGCCGTTCAACCTATAACTCAACCGTTGGCCGCAGAATGCAGGTTGTTTCAACGGAAAGAGGATTAATGGCCAATGTTGCAAGGGACGCCTGGCAACAACCCGGCGATATGGCAGGCCTGCCAAGGCATTATATATCAAGCTCATTCCCGGGAAGCAGCAGCCACAATAACTCTTCAGTATTTGTGACAGATGCTTCGTACATACGCCTTAAGGAGATGAGACTCGATTATAACATACCTCTCGAGTGGGTTGAGAAAATTAGTTTGAACCGTGCAAATGTGTTTGTTCAGGCCAGGAATTTACTTACCTGGACAAACTATCCTTACGGTGATCCCGAGTTTGTAGGCCAGGGTACGGGTGAGTATCCGCAGTCGCGCCAGATCTCTCTTGGAATAAACTTTCAATTTTAAAACATACAGGATCAATGAAAAGGATTTTAAAACTTAGCATTATAACCACAATACTGGCGTTTGCTGTTTCATGCGATGGAATGCTGAATACAGAACCCACAGTAGCAGTAAGCTCCGATCAGATCATTACAACAGCGAGCGGGATGGATGCGGTACTTACATCCGCGTACGACAGACTACGGTCTGAAAGTCTCTACAGATACTGGATTCCTGCCGGGCCCGAAGTGCTGGCAGATAACTCAGAGCTGCACCCGATCAATTCAGGTCGTTTCAGTTCACAGGCTGAAAATGCGTTTGGATCACACTTCACTTCAGGAGTATGGTCAACGGCATATCGGCTGATAAACGAAGCCAACATCATTATTCAAGGTGCAGGCGCAACGCAAACATCTCAGTCACATCGAGATCGTCTCATGGGTGAAGCGCATTTTCTGCGAGGCCTGGCTTACCACGAGTTACTTCGGGTGTATAGCTATGAGCCGAATCATCCCCTTATTAATGAGTGGAATCAGGGTGTAATTATCAGAACAACACCCACACTTGGTCTTAGTGATGCAGATCTGCGTCCAAGAAGCAGCGTGATTGAAGGGTATGAACAAGCTGAACGCGATTTTCTCGCGGCAATTCCACTGCTTCAAAATAACGATCAGGGCAATGTGTACTTTGCTGATGAAGCAGCAGCCCATGCAGGCCTTGCACGACTCTATCTATATTGGGAGCGATGGGAAGATGCTCTCAACCATGCCCAACAGGCAATCAGTACAGCCAAAGGATCACTCACAGATTTCAGCGAGCACGAAAATATCTTCGATGTACTGCCAAACCCCGAGTCAATTTTCGAGCTCTCATTCGATAATACACATGGCAGCAGTGGCTCTCTGAATGCGGTAACAAACCCTCCTCCCGGCTGGTTTGATGCACTTCCTTCCGGTGAGCTCTTGGCGCTCTACGAAGAAGACGATCTTCGAAATAACCTGTTCAGAGTTCATACGGATGACTATCCTTTTATCATCAAATATTCCGGGACAGTTGGCCAGAATACAGATCACATACCGGTTTTTCGGGTAGCTGAAATGATCTTAATCCAGGCAGAAGCACACTATGAATTAAATAATGAAGCTGCTGCAATTGAAGCTCTCGAACTGCTTCGCTCCCACAGAGGCTTGTCTGCATATGAAAATGCCCCATCCGGCGTGGCACTTTTTGAGGAGATTTATGATGAGCGCAGAAGAGAACTCGCTTTTGAAGGCCACCGCTGGTTCGATCTGAAAAGAAGAGGCATGGATGTTCCAAAACCCCAGGTAAATCTAAACCCGGCAGTTCCTTTTGATGATGTGAGAATTCTTGCACCATTATCCTCAACTCAGGTAGAAAACAATCCAAATCTTGATCAAAACCCCGGTTACTGATTGAATGAAACCCGGCATTGAATTACAAGTTTGCCGGGTAACATTCTTAAAATCATTTAAAAACAAAAAATTGAAGACGATGAAATCAATACAAACTATAAAGATACTTCTGATTGGTGCCTTTCTGTTTACACTGGCAGGTTGTTTCCCTGATAACAGCCGAATTTATGATGGCCCCATGCAGGTGGAGTTTAACCCTACTTCCGATACGCAGCGAATGTCTAACGGAAATGTATACAATGCAATTGTTCAGCTTATTGGACCGCATCAGGATTCTGATATATCTGTAAACTTTGAAATTGACACCGAAAACAGTACAGCTGTAGAGGGTGTGCATTTTGAAGTCGGGGGAAGATCAGCTGTTCTGCCTGCAAACAGTAGTTTTGCTGAAATTACAATTACTGCAATTGAAGAGAACATAGATGATGAAAGACCGGTAGTAGTAATTACACTTCTTGGAAACGACACCGGAGACGTAGTTGCTGCAGAGAACTACAACACCTTTTCACTCACTCTGAGACCATAATTATTGAAAGGATCAAACACTTTAAAAAAGAGATGCATGACAGTATCTCTTTTTTTATCAACGATAAATTGAACCTTTGTCCATCATCTGCCAAACAAATAATGGCTATTAAAGACTGCAGCTGACAAAATGAAATTAAGTAAATTATGGGTTGTATTACTTTCAGTTTTGAGCATTGCTCTGTTCATATCATGTGACTCATCCCCATCCGCCCCACCGGGGTTTAGCGGCCCAAGCCAGCCTGCACCGGGAAATGGAGGCCCGGCCTGTAAATCAATCGATAGTTTTAGTTCTGTTGAGGAATTGCATTATCAGGTTTCTGCAATCAGAAGAGATGGAGAACGCCTTCAGCACCAATTTGAAGATCAGATTGATGGGTTTGGAGGAATGTATCTTGATGAAAACGGGGCCTATGTGGTTTACCTTAAAGAGAATGTTGAAGAAGCAGTTGTGCATGACGTAGTCAGCACTTTTACAAACGGCAGATATAAAAATACATCAGTTCATCCCAGGGAGGTAGTAATAAAAAGCGCGGATTTTTCCTTTGGGGAATTAGCAGCGTGGAGAGAACTGGTTACAGCTTTTCTGCTTGCCAGCAGTGAGTATTCTTTTGTTACATCCGTTCATATCCATGAAAAAATAAACAGGGTGGTAGTTGGCATAAATAGTAGTGAATGGACAGAGGAGTCGGTGGAATCGGTGAAAACATATCTGGAAAAGACCCTTCTTATACCTGCAAAGGCAGTAGTATTTGAGGAGGAATTTGAAGAGTACGATGAAACAGTTGATTATGATTTTAGTGAACTGACTGGTGATACATACGACAGGCAGAGGCCAATTGTTGGCGGGCTCAGAATTTATTCCGAATCCAGTACATGCAGTCTTGGATTTCTGGGCATTTTTGATGAGAGGCCTGTATTTGTTACTAATGGACACTGCACGGAAAATCCGCATGGCAATAGTAGTACACTCTATCATCAGGGTGATCAGGATGAGCCTTCTGATGCCATCGGCACAGAAGTAGCCGATGGGCCGCAATCACTTGATGGTTGTGTAACTCCCAACTCAGACTGCTGGCCATGCCGCTGGAGTGATTCTGCGTTGGTGGGAATCAGAGAAAATGTTGAACGTGCACGCGGCTATATCGCTAAAACAGTTCGTAAAAGTGAAGATTGGATGGTGGAAGGCTCCAGGATTATTGATGAGGAAGACCCGGTTTTTACGGTAGTTGATATACAAGATGATATTCTTACCGGTATGACGCTGCACAAAGTAGGTGGAAATTCAGGGTGGACAAGCGGGGATGTAATACGCACATGTGTTGACAGCCGCCGCAGCAGGCATGAGATTATCTTGCAATGCCAGCATCGTGCCCGTTATGCCACATCAGGCGGGGGCACGAGTGGGTCTCCGGTATTTAAAAGAGTAGAGGGTAATTTTGAGGGAATTGAAAATCCGGTTGCTTTAGCAGGAATACATCGTGCCAGCAGTAACCGTGATCAGGGGAATGGATATAGTGCATTTAGCCCGATTGATGGTGTTTTGAAAGATTTTGATGGGCTAAAAGGCCTCACAATAGAAACCGACAGCAACGATTAATTAAGTAAAGTTCATATGATGAAGTTCATTAAAATAGTATTCATACTAATTTTTATCCTTTCTCCCCTGTTTGCCCACGAAGGTGCGAATGCACAAGAAAACCATCAAAAAGAACATCATGAAACACCAAAATTGGTAATTGGCATTATGGTGGATCAAATTCGATATGATTACATCTATCGATATTGGAACCACTATGGAGAAGATGGAATCAAGCGTCTCGTAAACGAAGGTTTCTCCTTTGACAATACTCATTTCGATTATGCACCTACATTTACAGGTCCCGGCCATGCCTCGGTTTACACCGGCACCACACCGGCCGTTCATGGAATTATTGGAAACAGCTGGTTCTTGAAAGATACAGGTGGCAGAACCTATGTTACCGGTGATTCGGATGTCTCCACAGTAGGGTCCGATTCAGACGAAGGTGAAATGTCACCCAAATGGATGTTATCAACTTCAATTTCTGATGAACTCCGTTTGCATTCAAACATGAAATCCAAAGCAGTTGGGATTGCTCTGAAGGATCGGGGCTCAATACTTCCAGCAGGCTTTACCGGACAAGCGTACTGGTTCGATTATACCGAAGTAAGAATGATAAGCAGTACGTTTTATATGGATGAACTTCCCAATTGGGTGAACGAATTTAATGACCGCGATCTGCCGGCACAGTATGTGAGTGAGCCATGGGAGACCCTGCTGCCAATTGAAACGTATACCGAAAGCATTGAAGATGATAATCGGTATGAAGGAACATTCAGAGGGCAGGATCGCCCGGTATTTCCTCACGATCTGCCGGCATATGCCGAAATTTCGGGCAATGGTATTTTTGCTAACACTCCTTTCGGCGATACCTACACATTTGAAATGGCCTACGCAGCTATTGAAGGTGAAGAGCTCGGCCGGGATGAATACACAGATCTGCTGGCTATTTCATTCTCCTCACCTGATCATATTGGCCATCGTTACGGTCCGGCATCCAAAGAAGTTCAGGATACCTATATAAGATTTGACAGAGAGATGGCGAGATTTTTAAACTATGTGGATGATAACTTCGGTAAGGATAACGTACTGATATTTCTCACATCCGATCATGGTGCTGCCCATAACCCTGAATATCTTCGCGATCTCGGATTGCCAACCGGAAACTACAATCGCAGTGAAACGGAAGAATTATTGGAAGAGCAGCTAACCGAAATGTATGGGTTTAATCCTGTACGTACGCTAAGAAGCACGCAACTTTTTCTCGATTATGATGCTATTCAGGAAAATGGAGCCCGCCCCGAACATATACAGAGGGATGCGGCCGAAATTTTAATTAGAGTTGATGGTGTGGCCGGTGCTCTGACAGCCGATGCACTGCGAAGCGGAACGTTTTCTGATTCAATTCATCAGCGTATCCAGAGGGGGTATAACCCTTCACGATCGGGTGATGTTATTTATTGGCTTGAACCACAATGGTTCTCCTCTTCACGAACAGTTGGCACAACCCATGGCGCTCCCTGGAGCTACGACAGCCGTGCCCCTCTGATTTGGTATGGCTGGGACATTCCCGCCGGAAACAGTACAGTGCCGGTAAGCATTTCAGATATTGCATCAACGGTGGCCAATTTTATCAATATTCCATACACCACGGGTAATACAGGTACTCCGATGAACCACTTTATTTACGAAAACAGGTAACCAGTTCATTTCTTGAAATAGCTTAGCTAATTAGATCAAAAGGTTACAAGCTCAAACAAGGCAACCAAACCTGTTTGAGGTTATTTCAAATCGATCAAAGGTTGCCTACCTTTCATGCCTTGACAATTCAATATCTTCCATAAAGTTATTTTGATCAGCAGCGAATAGTATGGAGTCTATCTCAGTTCTCGACATGTTTAAAATCGGCATTGGTCCGAGCAGTTCACACACACTTGGTCCGTGGAAAGCGTGTTTGAAATTTATCGATCGCCTGGGTGGGCAGATAGATGGTGTCAGGCGCCTTGAAGTTCAGCTTTATGGTTCGCTCGCCAAGACCGGTCATGGCCATGGAACCGATGTAGCAATTATGCTTGGTTTAAGCGGATTTGATCCGGTTGTATTTGATGTAGAGCTGATCGATTCAACAATCGAATCCATCAAAAAAGAGAAAAAACTAAGCCTCAATAGCGAAAAAGAGATTCTGTTTGATCCTCAAAAACAGATTCACTTTCTCATAAACGAGATGCTGCCATACCATCCCAATGCGATGCGGTTTGTGTGTGAAATGCATGATTCCACCTTGATAAAAGAGACATACTACTCCATTGGCGGTGGTTTTGTGGTTCAGGAAGGTGAAGATGACCGATCAGAAACGGATGATATTCCGCTGCCCTATCCTATTGAATCAGCCGCTGATCTTGCGAAATGGTGCAAACAGACAGAACTGCCAATTTCGGGTGTGGTACTGGAAAATGAAAAGAAGTGGCGAAGTGAATTGGAAACGCGCGAAGCTGTTTTGCAAATATGGAACGTAATGCGTGAATGTATCTACCGAGGTTGCCATGCCGAAGGATATCTTCCAGGCGGCCTTCAGGTGATGCGCCGGGCTTCCATACTAAACAAGCGGCTTCTCAGTAATTCCGATTACAAAAATTACGAAGAGTGGCGAAAGACCATTCGTGACGGAGGGTCCGGCTTTGCCTACATTCTCGATTGGGTGAGCTGTTTTGCATTGGCGGTGAACGAGGAGAACGCATCATTCAGCCGAGTGGTAACTGCTCCAACAAATGGCGCAGCCGGGGTGATACCGGCAGTGCTTCAATACCTTGTTACTTTCAGGGAAGATCACTGCAAAGATATGGTGTTCAACTTTCTCTGCACAGCGTCAGAAATTGGCAGTATTTTCAAAAAACGTGCAACCATATCAGCTGCAATGGGTGGTTGCCAGGCAGAGATTGGAGTGTCGTCGGCCATGGCTGCTGCCGGACTCACAGAATCGCTTGGCGGTACCGTGGCCCAATGCCTGATGGCTGCCGAAATTGCCATGGAGCACCACCTTGGCATGACCTGCGACCCGATTGGCGGCCTCGTTCAGGTTCCTTGTATCGAACGAAATACCATGGGTGCCATCAAGGCGATTACAGCATCACAACTTGCCCTTCACAGTGACCCCGACAAAGCCAAAGTTTCACTCGATGCCGTGGTGAAAACCATGTGGGAAACCGCACAGGATATGAACACAAAATATAAAGAGACCTCCGACGGCGGCCTTGCCGTAAATATCCCCATCAGCCTGAGTGAATGTTGATGGGTGCTATACTGCCATCAACTATTCATTAATTGGTCTGCCCGATTACTCCAGCACTACCCATCAGATCACTGATTAAAAAAGTCTAATAGAAGGGGTTTTCCTCAATATTTTTAAGTTTTAATAGACTTCTAAAATTATCAATAATATACAGTATTTAAGTCAGATTGGTATGAATTTTAAATTTCATAATAACAAATATTATGAGATCATTCTAATAAACAATCTATTGTTATAGTTGTTATAAATTGTAAAATTGAAAGAACACAATAAAACTACTGGCAAAAAAAACAGCAATTGGGTAGAAAGGGAGTATTAAAGAGAGCTTATCAGTAAAAACCAATCTTACCTAATCAAGTTTTTATAGTCTATAGTTATAATTATAACAATAGGATATAGAAATGAAAACACTAAGCAGAATTTTATTTGTAGCACTATTCTCTGTCGCATTGACTTCATGTTCGGATGACGGGCCGGTGTCAGTAAATGACAAGGATGGGACTGCACTAAAAAGCAGTACAATAGGAAACTTTTCAAATCTTACACCCGCCTATTCTGAAGATTGGGATGGGCGTGGTACAGATTCAGAAAGGTGTGAGTTGAATCGAACAGATAGTGGATGGATACATTGGGTGTTCAGTACTAAGGGTTCTTCAACAGGCGCTTCACTCGTATTAAGTGGTACAGGAGAAGGCGAATTTGAACCAGGCGAACCATTGAATGCAGAGATTTGGCACTTTTATACACCATTCTTTGAGTTAGATGGCCTTGAAGCCACAATCTTCTTATTTGGCGGAGACAAAGGGCCTGGTGGAGGGCTTGTAATTTCAGATTATTGCCCGGGTAACGGTCAATCACTCGAAGTGAGTAAAACCGTCGTCACCTCCTACATTCGCACCCACGACTGGTCTATTGAAAAAGAAGTTGAGACCGATGAAGGTCACGAACTGGATGACTTACCCAAGATTTGGTTATTCGCAGATGGAAGTGGTGATGAATCTGCCGAATGGACCGTTGATGTAACCTATGAAGGTTATGAAGACAGTGGCTGGAATGTTTCCGGTGAAATTACTATCGAAAACATTGGCACCAGTGCCAAGCTCATAGACAGTGTAGTTGACGAACTGGCCGGTAATCCGATTGCAATCGAATGTAGTGTGAACGATGCGCCTATTTCATTCCCATATTCACTTGCAATTGGTGCAACAATCAGTTGTACTTACAGTGAGGATGTAGATGGACAGATTGAAGGTGATAATGTGGTAACTGTAACTGTAGATGAGGAAGAAAACGACCCGTTTAGTCCATATTCAGCTACAGAACCTATCGTTTGGGGCGACCCTGACAGTGAAGTGAATGCAAATGTTGACGTGAAAGATATCAGCGACCTGTTTGGAACTGTAGATCTGGGCTCATTGAGTGCAGCAGATTTCAATGAAGGCGATGTTGAGCAATTCACATACGACAAACCCTTTGCATTTGCAGACTACGGCGCTTCAAGTTGTGGTGGTTTCCAATACGATAATACTGCAGAAGTAATTGGCGATGAGGATACAATTCTCGACTCTGCCGAGGCTTCCCTCAAAGTAAACGTACAGTGTTTCGTGTATGAAAGTGCATGGGCCAAAGGAGATCCAAATGAGTCTTTCTGCGACAACGGCTTCAACAACTGGGGATGGACCAACCCAATGGCGGAAGGTGAAACCCAGGAAATGCCGTTATGGGCAGGTGCCGGCAGGTGTGATACTTCCAACGGCACACTTGTTGGACATGTTGAAGTATATTACTCCCAAGGTTCAATCAGTTATGATTATCATCTCTTTGATTTTCACACTCTGAAAGAGTCTCATTTTTACGCAGGTCCTACCAAGTTCCCGCAACAGGCAAGAGGCCGCAATGGATTTGTTAATACAACCGCTCCCGGTCAATACTATATTGCGCCGAATTTAACTGGTAATATCTGGGTAATTGCTCACGGTGTAGTAGGAATACCTGATCCAAACTTTGGCCCGGAATAGGGATATCTGAGTAAATCGTAACACATAAATTAAAACCTCCCTTACAGTTATCGTAGGGGAGGTTTTTTTATGTAATAAACTCTGTTTAATAAGCCGATAAACCGAAGAACCGTAACCGAAAATTTTTCGCAGATTGCCGGATTTTAGTACATTACATAGAAGAGAAATAAATGGTGATAAACGGCTAGATGTACATGTAATAATCAGCCGGCCATATCAAATAAATCGGGAGTACCTATGGAGAGGAAAATTGAAAGAAGTACATTTCTAAAACAAAGTGCAGCAGTTACAATTGGTTTGAGTGTAACGGCATCAAGCGGTTACTTTTCGAAGTTGTCGGCATGGGCCACGGATCCGCTCAACTACCCCATGCCAACGAGGCCGCTTGGGAGAACCGGGCATGATGTAAGCATTTTTAGCCTTGGCGGACAGGCCACTATAGAACGGCCCGGCCGAAGGGATGATGCCGTAGAGATAATAAATCGTGCGCTCGATCTGGGTGTAAACTTTATTGATACTGCAAATCAGTATGGGCAGGGCGTCAGCGAGGAGTATATTGGCGAAGTGATGAAGCACCGCCGAAGTGAGGTGTTTCTTGCTACCAAGAGCCACGACTACACCTACGATGGTACCATGCGCCTGTTTGAGCAGAGCCTCAATAGGTTGCAGACCGACTACATTGATCTTTACCAGCACCATTTTGTTGGCGGTCATGGTCCGTTAGAGAGGCTTGGCCAGAAAGAGAGTGCACGCGATGCATTCAATGAGCTGAAAGAGCAGGGTGTGATACGGTTCACGGGAGTTACCGGCCATTCGAGTAAAATATTATCGGATGCCATTGAGGAGCATCCATACGACTGCGCTTTGATTACACTCAATGCAGCGGGATCGATCATGCCGGATGCTGACCATTTGGATCGATTTTTCAGGCTGACTTCCGAAAAGGAGATGGGTGTAATAGCTATGAAAGTTATGGGCGGCGGCGGACTGATTGGACGCGGCTTCAACCCATCAGAGCTGCTTACTTACGTGCTTAGCTATCCGGTATCAACAGCGATTGTGGGGATATCCATCATACCGCATCTGGAGGATAATGTTCGAACAGCAAAATCATTCAGGCAGATGAGTGATGAGGAGATGCAACGTTTAAGAACATCCGCTCAAAGCTAAACTTCGTCTCTCGAACACTCTTAAATCGATATTTTACTTGAGTTCGATATAAAATGAACAATATGAGTTTTCGACTTCGTCCCTCCTGAAAAGCGTCGGGACTGTGCTCAAACTGACGATTCTTATAAATATTATATCGAACTCACGTTATTTAAAAACCAAGTGTAAATCCTGCAAGCAGAGTAAAACTTTGGTTTTGGATATCATCATTTACACCAGTTTCGCGCAGCCGGGCCAGGCCGCGGGTATATCTGCCTTCAATGATAAAAGTACCCAGAATTGGCACAACAAAATCCAGGCCACCGCCGAATGCAAAGCCACGATCTGCATCTTTAAAGGTTGTTTCTAAATCAGGAAAATTTTGATTGGCACAATCCTGAACGGAGATACTTTCTGTAGTTTCAAGGGAAAAATTACAATCCACACGCCATGCAAAAACGGGTCCCCCGGTAACAAATGGCTTCACCACATTCGTGCTGATAAATGGCAGGGTTAACTTTACCATAACAGGCACTTCCACGTAGGCAAGATTGAACTCCAGATCAAAATTTTCAAAATCATCAGGGTTAAATTGATCCGGGTTCATGTTCATAAACCGGCTGGCTTGATCAGAAAAGCGTGTACCCTTTTCGGAGTAGTAGATTTCGGGATGAATCGAAACAGGGCCGATGCCAAAGAGCCTGAAAGTCAGCCCTATATTCAGGCCCATAACATCATCAGCACCAGCTGCATCACTGCCAACAAACTTGGAGAGGTTTACACCTCCTTTCACACCAATCTGTCCAAATGATTGTTGTGAAGCGAAAGCCACTATCAGAAGCAGCGAGGCAAGAATTTGTAATACCTGTTTCATGATGTATCCTCCATATCCTTTTTCCAAATGTAGGTAATAGAGAGGGTATTTAAAAAATGGCGGATAAATCTATTTTCTTCGTATGATTCGCCCGGGTTGTGCCTGGTTCAGCTCACCATTTTCGATGACTGCTTCACCATTTACAAGTACCCACTCAAATCCCTCTGCATAGGTGTGAGGTTCTTCAAATGTAGCGCGATCCTCAACGTTTGCGGGATCAAAAATGAGAATATCGGCAGCAAATCCTTCCACGATCAATCCGCGGGGTGTTGCGGTTTTGGAGGGATCTGATAAACCGATTGTTTCAGCCGGTAAGCCGGTCATCTTTCGGATAGCTTCTTCAAGTGTGATCAATCCCTCTTCATTCACATATTGACGGATTATTTTCGCAAAACTTCCGTAGCCTCGCGGATGGCGCATTGTCGGGCTTCCATCAGAACTGATCATCACATTGGGATCGGCAAGAAAACGGCGCATTACATCTTCGTTCATTACAAAATAGGCTGCACTTGCTCCCTGTGGACCAATATCATCAATCAATACATCCTCAAATGGTTTGCCAAGTTCATCGGCTACTTCGGCAAGTGTTTTACCTGCCCAAGGCGCTGTGCCAAAAAGAGTGGCTTCGGGCCCGTTTCGCAGATGAATTCTGTTGCGGAGAAATTCAGCGAGTTCATCACGGCGGGTTTCAACGATCTCATCAAAATCGTTCGGGGGCAGTGCCCACTCGGGAAACACAATGCCAATTCCTGTAAAACTGGCCACGTAGGGATAGACATCGGCTGTAACGGCAAGCCCTTCATTACGGGCTTCATCAAGAAGAGCCAGTACATCTTCTGCGCGTGACGGATCGTTTCCATAAACAATTTTAATGTGGGATACGTGAACGGCAGCACCCGATCCTCGTCCTTGATCGAGCAGCTCTGTGATGGACTCTTCAATTTTGTCGTCATCTTCGCTTCGGATATGGCTCATCACCAGGCCCTCATATTCGGCAACGGTTTCGGCCAGTGCAATCAGTTCGGGGAGGTCGGCAAATGTGCCATGGTCGTACTCCAATCCGGTGGTCATGCCAAAGGACCCGGCCAGCATAGAGCTGCTGATAATTTGCTGCATCTGCTCGATATAGTGCGGGTCGAGCCCAACTTCGCGGGGCGCATCAACGAGCTGGCGAAGTGTGTTCTGGCCAACAAAATGAACAATGTTTGGCCCGGTCCCGGCCGCTTCAACACTGTTCATCCACCCGGCAACATCTTCTCCTCCGGGGCTTCGGCCATCCTGCCCAAGAGTGATGGAGGTTACTCCCATGGATAGAAAATTGTTGAACCGGGGAGTTTCAAGGGCATCGCCGTGTGAGTGTGTGTCGATAAATCCCGGTGATATTACTTTTCCTTCAGCATCTATAACTGTATGTGCATCAATCATATCAGGATTGAAACTTCCAATTTCCACGATAATACCATCACGAATCAGTAGATCTGCATCATAAAAATCACCGCCGGTTCCATCGGCAATGGTTCCGTTGATGATGAGAATATCAGCGGTTTGATTGGAAGATTGATCAGAGCATCCAATCAATAAAAAAAGTGAGATAAAGACGGATAAGAATGGCTTCATAAATAGAAAAGGATTTTTACAGATTTGTTAAATCAGGTTCGTAGATTATGGGGTGTTCTCAACTTATAAAATCAAAAAGTAAAATGGGCGTGCTATTTAGGCACATTAAATCATTAATTCTGCCACTCACAGTTTTGGTGATAATTCCATGGTTTATCGTAGAAAATTCTGAACCGGATGTTCACCTGATCATGGTTCCCGGTATCGTTTTGCTCCTGTCAGGTCTCATTGTAATGGGTATAACCATCCGGATGTTTGCTGAAATCGGGCAGGGTACACTTGCGCCATGGGACCCCACTGAAAACCTGATTACAACAGGCATCTATTCTTTTGTTCGAAACCCAATGATTATGGGTGTACTTGCTGTACTGATTGGTGAAGCCCTTATTTTTAAATCGTGGAGAATTGCAGCCTGGGCAGCTCTCTTTTTTCTGATCAACACTCTCTATTTTAAATTTTCTGAGGAGCCGGCCCTGGAAAAGAGGTTTGGTGAAGAGTACATCGAATACAAAAAAAATGTACCCCGATGGCTGCCTAAGTTTACTAATAAGGAGATGCAATAGAACAACCTTCGAGCGTGCTTGCACCTCGAAGCGTTGTGGTATGTTGGGTGGTGAGTTTGTTTGAGACAGGCATGGTCGTGAACCCGCCACGATTGAAGGACCTTCGGACGCTTCAATGTGGCTAAGTTATTTCGAACAACCTTCGAGCGTACTTGTACCTCGAAGCGTTGTGGAATGTAGGTTGATGAGCTTGGTTGAGACAGACTTGGGTGTAGAGCCGCCACGATTGAAGGACCTTCGGACGCTTCAATGTGGCTTAAGTGGTTGAACTCGAATCAATATTCAAGTTTATATTTTTCTTCTAATTCTATCAATACTTCTTTGTGGGCGGCAACAAAATTTTCTTCACCACCCAAATATTTCATGATAAGTATTCGATTTAAAAAACTTTTTCTATTGTTTAGCAGTCTATTGTATGATGAATGCGGGTAGGATATGTAATCATCAGAAAAACCATGATGAATTGGATTCCTGTGAATATAGCATATCAAATAATTCAAATAATCTTGTGATTCAATTTCAATTCTTTTGAATTTGCCATCAAACAATACACCACTTCTTTCATATTTAGTATTGATGTGTTTTGTATAACTATTGATTAAATGCCCAATTTGTGAAGACGCAGAATAGGGCTTAAAAGCATTATGTCTATCTCCGTGAAAAGTACCTTCCTCATATTTTGATTTATACCTGTTGAATAGATTGAGTTGTTCATTAACCGGACGCACATGTATTAGAAAGTGAAAATGGTTTGGGAGTAAACAGTAAGCAAGAGTGTCAGCGGCTAAGAAGAGATAGTATAGATATCGTTTTATGAATGTTTCATAGTCTTCTGGTTCGAAGTAAATGTTCTGTTCATTCGCTCCCCTGTGATATATGTGGTAATATTTGTATTCCTCCAGCTTCACTTGAAATAAAATTATCAAATGAAAGGAAGAATCAAAATTTTCATCTATGATGGTTAATGGTCTAAACCAATAGAACAACCTTCGAGCGTGCTTGCACCTCGTAGCGTTGTGGTATGTTGGTTGATGAGCTTGGTTGAGACAGACTTGGGTGTAGAGCCGCCACGATTAAAGGACCTTCGGACGCTTCAATGTGGCTAAGTTATTTTAAACAACCTTCGAGCGTGCTTGCACCTCGCAGCGTTGTGGTATGTTGGGCGATGAGATTGATTGAGACAGACTTGGGCGTGAACCCGCCACGATTGAAGGACCTTTGGACGCTTCAATGTGGCTAAGTTATTTCAATTAACCTTCGAGCGTACTTGTACCTCGAAGCGTTGTGGAATGTTTGGTGATGAGTTTGGTTGAGACAGGCATGGGCGTGAACCCGCCACGATTGAAGGACCTTCGGACGCTTCAATGTGGCTAAGTTAATTCAGACAACCTTCGAGCGTACTTGTACCTCGCAGCGTTGTGGTATTTTGGGCGATGAGACTGGTTGAGACAGACTTGGGTGTAGAGCCGCCACGATTGAAGGACCTTCGGACGCTTCAATGTGGCTA
>JAFIES010000108.1 GCA_020832415.1 Balneolaceae bacterium
AAAAACTGCCGGCATTCCCAATCAGTTTCGGATCGGGCAATTTCGATTTCCGGATAGCAACAACGGCATCAAACAGATCTTTAATCGATGGATTTTTAATTTGCTTGTTCTGGAGGTATTCCGATAATGATCTGTATGAACTGTTTATTTCATGTGGCGGCTTTGTCAGCTTCAGCCGAATAGATGTCACTATTACTCTTCCATTCAGTTCATTCTTAAAAATGCTATCGCGATAACCGAACTTACATTCATCATTTGAAAATAACTGCTCACTGCCTGTTTTAAGGTTAAAAACAGAAACAGTCTCCAGTACATCCTTCAGCTCCACTCCATAGGCGCCTATATTTTGAATGGGAGCCGCACCAACGGTACCGGGGATGAGTGCAAGATTTTCAATTCCGCCAAAATTGTTGTTTACACTCCACTCTGTAAAATTGTGCCAGTTAACCCCTGCTGAGGCATCAATTATTACGGAGTTTTTATCTTCTGATGAGACAGAAATACCTTTTAGAGAGATTTTTAAAACTGTTTGGGAGACATCTCCCTTCAGCAAAATATTACTGCCACCACCAAGGATAAAAGGATTTTCCCGATCAAAAAGTCCGTCAGCATGCAGTTCTTTCAGTTGATCAACCGATGAAATATCAATCAATTTTTTTGCTTTCGCTGTAACCCCAAGGGTATTTAATGCCGTGAGATCTGCATCAACTTGAATATGTTTGCTAGGTTTTTTTTGAGCCATTCTTTATTCAGGTTCAACCTGTGGAGTAACAACAGGTTTCACCCTCAATTTTTTAACCCGGTTATTTTTTACTGAGTGCACGGTAAGTTCGAGGTTTTTATACGTTACTCTTTCGCCTACATTGGGTATTCGTTCTGTGAGATGGTACACGAGCCCTCCAAGGGTTTCAAATTCGTCGTCTGATGTGGAAATTTCAGTTCCGAGAATTTCATCAAGATCGTCGAGATCAATTTTGGCATCAAATACATATACACCATTCTTGAATTTGGTGTAGAGTTTCTCCTCCTCTTCATTGTACTCATCACCAATATCTCCCACAATTTCCTCAAGAATATCATCGAGGGTTACAATTCCCTCCGTTCCGCCATATTCATCCACTACGATGGCGATGTGAGTTTTTTCATGCTGAAAGTCCCTGAGCAGGTCATCAAGTTTTTTGGTGGCGGGTATAAAAAGTGCTTTTCTGGCGATGGTTTTCCAGTTGATGCCGCTTTTGTCTAAATCGGTGTTGATGTAGGGAAGCACATCTTTGGTATATATAACACCGAGAATTGTATCCAGATCATTCTCAAAAAGAGGCATTCTGGAGAGGCCTTTTTCCTGAATGATGGTGATCACTTCCGGCAGGGTGGCTTCCACAGATACTGCAACAATATTCACACGGGATGTCATAATTTCCCGCACAGTGGTATTGCCAAACTCAATAACATTCTCAATGATCTCCCGCTCTTCACCCTTAATAGACCCCTCCTTTTCACTCATTTCAGCCATTGTTTTCAGATCTTCTGCCGTCATACGATTGTCGGGTTTTGGAAGGCTGCGCTCGAGCGACATGGTGCTCTCAGCAATCAGTTTAGATATTGGTGTGAGCAGAATAAAGTTGAAATAGATAAAATTGCACATCCGCCGGCTCACCTTCAGCGGATTGTTGATGGCAATTACCTTCGGTGTGATTTCACTCAAAATCAGGATCATGAATGTGAGCACAACAATCTCAATTGCATAAACAAGTGCCAGAGGTATCTGAAGATATATGGCAATTTTCCCCGCTATTACTGCCGCCAGTACAGAGCTCACAATATTGGCAAATGTATTCCCGATCAGAATAGTAGCGAGAAGCCTTCGCGGTTTGTTCAGCATCTTAAGGATGCGTAAATCTTTTTTGGCATAACTGCCCGTTTGCGATAGCTTTTCGAGCTGATTTACGAGAGAAAAGAATGCTACTTCAGAGCCTGAATACAGAGCGCTGAGAAACAGGCCCAGCATCATAATGATCAGCTCTATCATAATTTCACCGGTGCTGAACGATTCTGCATGTTCAGCTATAAACAGAAAAAGAAACTTTGGTACGATTAAAATCGGATTTCCCGGAGGTTCGTCTATGGTATCCAAAAAATAGATGTTGGTTAACAGATACTATCGATAAAAATATGTATAAAAAAAGGTGACGATCAAAGAATGATCGCCACCTTCTGAAATTACAAAAGTTTGTGATGATTAAAATGGCAAATCGTCATCCATATCATCAAATGAATCATCAATTTCAGCAGTGGTTGCCTGCTTTTTAGCCGGTTTTGAAGGCGAATTGGATGGTCCGCCTCCGCCACGGCTGTCGAGCATCTGCATATTCAGTGCTTTAATTTCAGTGGTGTATCGTTTTTGGCCATCCTTATCTTCCCACTCGCGGGTCTGTATAGGACCTTCAAAATAGGCTAATGACCCTTTTTTCAGGTATTCCTGGCAAATTTCTGCCAAACGCCCCCAGGCAACAATGCGGTGCCACTCTGTGCTTTCCTGCAGTTCGCCATTTCTGTCTTTGTAGCGCTCTGATGTTGCTACATTCAATGTTGCAACTGCTGTATTTGATTGTGTGTATCGCACCTCAGGATCCTGCCCAAGTCTTCCGATTATCATTGCTTTGTTTAATGAACTCATAATGTGTTCCTCATATTTTTTGTTAGTGTTCTATCTATAAGAGCTGAAAATTCAGGATTCCTTACACTTTTTTTTTATCGAAGTGCTTCTTCAAGTTCCAGTGAAGCGTTACTTCCAGCATCACGATACTTTATTATTAATGGGCATGCAACAGAAAGACCAAGTTCTTTTGCCCAGTTGTTTCCAACCGGACGGGTACCGGGTACAACAATTGCATTTTCGGGAATTGCCGCTCCTTTCCCAAGAATTACTTTATTTACGCAATCGTACACCGGTACTGATCTTGAAAGCGTAACTCCAGGAGCAATTACAGCTCCTTTTTTCACAAGAATTCCTTCAACAATTACAGCGCCTGCACCAATAAAGCAGTCATCTTCAATCACTACCGGGCTCAAACCTACAGGCTCCAATACTCCTCCAATCTGTACACCTGCAGATAAATGTACATTTTTACCGATCTGTGCACAAGACCCTACGAGTGCATGGCTGTCGATCATGGAACCCTCATCTACATATGCACCAATATTTACATACGCAGGCGGCATAATAATCACTCCTTTTGCAACATACGCTCCTCGCCGAACTGATGACCCGCCGGGAACCAGCCGCACGCCATCTTCTGCATCAAACATACGTGGCGGCAGATTATCCTTATCTACAAATCCATCATAAATACCACCATATTCGGCATTCTTTCCTGCCTTAAATGCAGCAAGAATGGCTTCTTTAACGGCAATATTTGCTTCCCAGTGGCCATCTTTTGGCTCGGCAGCCCGTACGGTTCCTTTTTCGAGTTGATTTAAAGTTTTTTCCCAGCTCATATCTATTTACTATTCGTTTTATACCAATTTTTAATTTCTTGATCCGCTTTGAGCAAGCTTTCCTCGGATGTCAGATCATCTTCAATCAAAGGTAGACGGAGTGCAATTTCCGATATCACTCCTGTTTCATTCAGCAGGCGCTTGGCGGGTATAGGGTTCGCAGCAGAAAAAAGTGCTTTGATTGCATCAGGCCAAACCGGAAACAGTGAGTCTGTATCTCCTGAAAGACACTTTTCAACATAGAGTTTGGTTGCTTCCGGCCATATATTCGACGCTACCGATACCAACCCTTTCCCTCCTTCGATTGCAAAATCGGGCATTAATGCATCATCACCACTGAAAAGCGGTAACCAGGGCGATGACTTTCTGAATGTTTTAAAATCCGAAACACTGCCGCTTGCTTCTTTAAGTGCCCATAAATTTTTGTGATCGTTTAATTCAACCAGTACGTCAGGGCTCATTTTCATCCCCGTTCTGGATGGGATATTGTAAAGCATACAAGGTTTATTTGATACATCCAGCAAATGCCTGAACCATGCTATCTGTCCTTTCACACCCGGTTTTGCATAAAGTGGTGTTACCAGCAAAAATGCATCAACATCAAGATGATTACAGTATGTTATCCATTTAGCCTGTTTGGTGTGATTAAATCCTCCAACACCAACCATTACAGGTACTGATAAATTTAATCCGGCAACAAATTCAACAATCTGTTTCTTCTCATCATCTGCAAGTGCCAGCCCCTCTCCGGTACTGCCTGCAAGTAAAATTCCCACACCGGCTTCGTCCTGCCGTTTTGCGAGATGTTCCAAATCTTCAAAATGAATGGAGCCATCCCGATGCATGGGGGTTATAAGTGCTGTCCAGAGTGTCAGATTTTTCATATCAATTCGCTAAATGCGCGGTCAAAAATATCGGAAAATGGATAAACGCCCGGCTCAATCAGTGTGTGGTCGAGAATAAAATTGGCGGTCCAGATTGCGCCATCTGCAAACACACTGCGATCGTGCGCTTCATGCTTTAGATAGATCGATTCTCCAGCTGTTTTTATGTGGAGATTGTGAATTCCCTTTACATCACCCTGACGATCTGATGAAATAACCGCTTCTTTACCAAGCCATTCCTGCCACGATATTGCCGTTCCACTCGGCGCGTCCAGTTTTTGGGTGTGATGGACTTCATGAATATGAAATTTCGGGTTTTCCAGAAGTTCAGATCCCTTCCCAAATGTTTGGATCGCTTTGCGAATCAAATTCATACCCATACTGAAATTAGATCCAATCACCCATTTTGAGTTTACAGCTTTCACTTTTTCAGGCAAATCGGCCGGCCATTTGTAACCGGTGGTACCCCAAACAGCGGGGATTTCAGCTTCTAAAAGCTGATCCATAACCATCTCGGCTGCTGTACCGGGCACAAACACAATGGCAACGTCTGTTTTTTTCAGCTCAGCTGCAGTTGGTTTGTTGTCTTCATCGAATAAAACAGCCTGATCCCCAAGCTGATGGGCAACATAACTACCTGTTTTTCCCGTACCAATTACTGAGTATTTTCTTGTTTCTGAACTCATAAACTATTTATGGTTTGATAAATTTATCGTGCAAAACGTTGATTACATCTGTTGCTTTATCTTCTGCAACTAAGAAACAGAGGTTGTGAGAACTTGCACCGTGGCATATCATGCGGATATTTACATTTTCCAGTGCACCAAAAACCGGGCCACTAAGACCTGCCGTTGCATCAAGATTGTTACCGACAAGTGCAATTAGTGAAAGTTTCGACTCTATCTCAACTTCAGCAAACTCGCGGAGTTCCGATAAAATCTTTTCATTTAGTTTCTGTTTGCCCGATGCGTGAATGTCTGAGTCGAGCGTAAGTGCCACACTAACCTCACTTGTTGTAACCAGGTCTACACTTATTTTATGATCTGACAACACCTGGAAAAGTTTGGCAAGATACCCATGCCTGTGAAGCATATCGAGGCTGTGAACGGTGAGCAGTGTCTGATTTTTCCGAAGACTGATAGCCCTGATAACCGGTTTATCTTTCGACTCTTTTACAATCCATGTGCCGGGTTTATCCGGTTCTATACTGGAACCTACATATACGCGAATATTTTTTCGGATAGCCGGTACAACGGTAGCCGGGTGCAGCACTTTGGCACCAAAAACCGACAATTCAGATGCCTCATCAAAACTGATCTCTGTAATGGGACGGGCACCGGGTACAATTCGCGGATCTGTAGTGTAGATGGCAGTTACATCGGTCCAGATTTCCAGAACATCGGCATCAGTTGCTTCCGCAAACAGGGCAGCTGAATAATCACTTCCACCCCGGCCCAATGTAGTTGTAGCACCGTTTTTTTCACTTCCTATAAAGCCCTGAGTTACAATTCTACCTGCTTCAATTAAGGGCTCCATAAGCTCCGTTGCCTTTTCAGATATGGCATTAACATCAGGTTCGGCACTGCCAAAATTATTATCTGTAATGATCACTTTTCTCGCATCGAACCATGTAAAATCTTCACCTGATTCTTCACTTAACAGTTGAGTAAAAATTATCGAAGAGAGCCTTTCCCCAAAAGAGAGAATTTCATCTTTAAGCATCAACGTCATGATTTGCGTGCGCAATGCGATGATATCAAGTTCATCAAGCAGGCTCAGGATTTTCTTTTCAACAGATGCGGGATTTTTCAGATTACTGAGTATTGCCAGATGTTTTTTTCTGATTTCACCGGCAATCTCTGCTCTTTCGCCTGAATCCGAGACAGAGATCATATCAGTCAGCAGGTTTGTAGTGCCGGCAATTGCACTTACAACAATGATTTTTTTATCCGGATCGGCCTTAATGATTGAGGCGCAACGACGCATTGCATCGGCATCGGCCATACTTGTACCGCCAAATTTGGCAACTTTTCGTAAATCGGGCATAAATATTTTAGATGAAAATTGAGGACTAAAAATAGTGAATTTTAAGGCTGTATGTGTGTTTTCTTGCAGGATTATTATAAAGTGTTGTAAACAAATTTCGCTGCAGAAAATTCTGCCTGCCATACTTTATAAGATCTCTGCTCACAATCTAAATTGCACGGCTTGCTTTAGATTTAAAGAAAAGATTTTGTATTTTAACTGATTCGAAGAAATGTCGAGCACTCGACCACTGAAACAGGAAGTTTAATTTAACAACCCCGGTGATTTTTTATGCCAAGCGGAAAGAAAAGAAAAAGAGCCAAGATTGCTAAGCACAAAAGGAAAAAGCGTCTGCGTAAGAACAGGCATAAGAAGAAAAAGTAATTAAAAAGGCTTTCCGAAAGGGCACATTAAGTGCCCTTTTTTATTTTAAGCTGCCGGTACTTTTACGCTGTTATCAGCAATCTTGATTATTTTGTTAGCCTTGAATAAAAGATGTGTAAGTTTTCGACCGATATATTCATGCACTTCGTTCAGGCTGTTCATATCACCAATGGTGAACTGAAAATAAGAGAGCAGGTTGATCGCAGTTAAATATTTCCCATACTCGTCACCATCAATTTCAATATGCCAGCGGGTAATAATATCATCCGAAATCAGCAGTTCGTTTACCTGTTTGCTTGCCCTATCCATCCATTCACTCGCCATCTCAATTCGATAATTTTCATCGCCTGATCCAATTTTTGGCTGGCATCTTTCAACATCAAAATGCCAAACCAGTTCAATATCGATGGAAGGATCAACCTTGGCCTCGGATAGATGTTTGGCCTTTAGCATTGGGTGGCGATCGGTGCCGGATAGTTTATTGGCTAGAGCCACTTCGCGGAAACTGTCCCAGTCGAAATTGATGGATAAATGAGTAAGGTGATTGGTTGAATCTTTCAGATCAATTACAATTTCAAGGCCTGCAGCGTTTATTTTGGCCTCTTCCCAAGTTTTGAATTTTGAAACATTTATATTTCTCTTGTTTAATGAACTGTTAATTTTATTAACTACTGACTGGAAAATAGGATACTGCATTCCTCATTCATTTAATTAAGTGATTGGTTCAGTTTAAACTCGCTCTGATGAATAACTTCTACGTACTAATATATTTAACTGAAGAACTAAAAACCAAATGCCTTGGCCGGGTGTTTGAACAGAGTACTTCTCCGCATAAAAATGTGTGGGAAGGATATCTGAGTAACAACCGGGATGAAATACGGTTGGTTTTTTCTGCGAACCCATCCGAGACGGCACTCTTTACAGATACTTTCAGAGCACCAAAAAAAAGTAACATAACAAACTTTTTTGAACCAATTGAAAAGCAATTAATTACAGACATCACGCGTGCAGAGAGCGACAGGTACATCACATTCCACTTTGAATCGGGCCACCAGCTGATGTTTCAGCTTTTCGGGAATAAACCCAACTGTTTTCTCGTACATGATAACCGCATTATCGATGCTTTCAAGCAACCAGGTTTATACACCGGTGAACCTGCACCTGAGCCCAGAAAACCATCATCAAAAAAGAATACACTTGGTGATAAAATCAGCCCGAAAAATGCCATTATCAAAACGAATCCAAAATTTCCAAGACACCTAATCCCTTTGATGATTGAGGAGTACAATCTCGAGGACGAATCTGTGCAGAGAATCTCAGAAATGACGTTAGAGTGGACTCAAGCGATGACAGAGCAGCCCGAGTTCAGAGTCTTATCCACAGGAAATTTGTGCCTTCTGCCTGAATCCATACTGCCGGTTGAGAACAGAAAAGTTTTCACTGAGATAAATGAGGCTGTTAAATTTACCTATTATAATACCTCAAAAGAGCGCCGCCTCTCTGAAAAGCTGCAGAGCATTAAACCCCGGCTTGAGACAGCCATCAAAAAAACTGAACGGACCATTGAGCAGCTTGAAAGTGCTGATAAAGCACTCGACAGAGCTGAAACATACGAACAGTATGGACACCTGCTCATGTCGAAAGCACACATCAAACCGGATGGCGGCACTACCTCCATACAGGTTGCCAACTTTTATGATGACAATACTCCCGTTGATATCTCAATTAAACCGGAACTTTCCATCGCTGAAAATGCCCAGAATTATTACGACAAGTCTTCAAGGGCAGTACGAAGTGTGGAAGAGTCAAAAAAACGCCTCAGCGAAACCGTTGAAAAGCTTTCTGACCTGAAAGCACTTAGCGAATCCCTGAATAATATCGAGCATGTGTATCAGTTTGATGACTGGTTTAAAGAGAATGAAACCGAACTGCAGCGGCTGGGAATTCTCTCACAAAAAATTCAAAAGGAGAAATCCCCCTATAAAAAAATAGATATTAACGGGTTCGAGGTTTGGGTTGGCAAAAACGCCAAAAGTAACGACCGCCTCACAACCGATGCACACAAGGAAGATATTTGGATGCATGCCCGCGGGGTAAGTGGTTCTCATGTAGTAATTCGAATGAATAACCGGCAGGAAATGCCTCAAAAATCCGTTATTTTGAAAGCTGCATCTATCGCCGCATGGAATTCAAAAGCACGCGGTGCAGGTTTGGTACCTGTTATTTTTACGAAAAGGAAATATGTTACCAAACCAAAAGGAGCTCCGGCAGGAACTGTACGTGTTCAGCGGGAGCAGGTAGAGCTGGTTAAACCACAAAAAATTGCATGAGTAATCGAAACAGAATCAAGCCGCCGGTAATTTTGTGCGGAATGATGGGAACGGGAAAATCAACCATTGGCAAATTGCTGGCCGCCAAGCTGAGATTTCCATTTTATGATCTGGACTCCATGATTGAGAACAGAGCCGGGAAAAGTATACCTGAACTATTTGAAGAATCAGGTGAAGCGGCATTCCGGAAGTTGGAACGAGAGCTTCTGACCGAATTTGTACAAACTTGCGATGGTGTGCTGGCTTTGGGTGGGGGATCACTTCAAAACCAGCATATTACCGATCATGTAAAGCTCTATGGATGGCTGGTCTATATTGATACACCGGCGGAAGAAATCACAAATAGAGTACTGAGAAAGAGTAACCGGCCGATGATAGAAACAAATAATCCGGAAAAAACCATGGAAAGAATCGAGCAGCTGCTTGAAACCAGAACTCCTCTCTACAGCCAGGCACATATCACCATAAAAACAGGCAGCAAAAGTGCCGAGAACGTTGCCACAGAAATTGCTAAAATGTTGAAAATGTATGCAGCATAATTTTGAAATAACAAGCTCATCGGGCATCTATAGTGTACTCATTGGAAAAGATGTTTTTTCTGATGGATTGCAAGAAGTTCTTAAGAAATCGTCAACCGACAAGGCATTTCTTCTGATTGATGAAAATGTTGAAAACCATCATGGTGATTTTATTCTCACTTCTCTGCAAAAGCACTTCGCCAATGTAGAGAAGATGACCGTACCCCAGGGAGAAGAGAGTAAATCGGTTTCTTTTTGGTCGGATGTATCGGGGTTTCTTCTGCAGAACGGTGTGAGGCGTAATACACCTCTCTTTGTAGCCGGCGGTGGAGTTACCGGAGATCTTGGCGGATTTGCAGCAGCTACTACCCTTCGGGGAATTCCTTTAATACACATTCCAACTTCTGTACTCGCTATGGTTGACAGTTCCATCGGAGGTAAGACCGGAATCAATCATACAACCGGTAAAAATCTGATCGGTGCATTTTACAAGCCGGAAGCAGTGATCGCTGATACCCGTTTTCTTGATTCACTGCCAAGAAGGGAATGGGTCAATGGCTTAAGTGAAATCCTGAAATATGGTGCAATCCGTGATGATTCTATATTCAGCGATGCCGAAATTTTTCTTCAGGAAGATCTGTCAAAAACCGATCCCCTTGCGCTCATCAATTTGATTGAAAAGTGCATTCGCATAAAGGCTGATATCGTTCAAAAAGATGAATATGAAGGAAACATTCGTGCTTTTCTCAATTACGGGCACACATTTGCCCATGCACTGGAAAAAGAGTGCCGTTTTGATTCCATCAGCCATGGAGAAGCTGTTTATCTTGGAATGCTTGCAGCGGGATGGCTCTCTATACAGTGCGGTGGAGATCTTGAGGAAAACAAGCTTGAAAAATTCAGCTCACTCTACTCATACAAAATAACTGTGGGTCAGCTATCCACAGACAATCTGATACACCACATGCAGGCGGATAAAAAACGGATTGAAAACCACATTCGTTTTGTTCTGCTTGATAGGTGGCAACATCCTGTACTGAAAACTGTTAAGGATAGAGAGCTAATCAAACAAGCCTGGAGTATCGTTTTGGGCGAGCTCCATAAAAATAAACGATCATCTGATTGATACTGCGAATACTATATAACCTGTGGACATGGTTCTGGCGAATTTTTTTCTCGCTTGCTATCATCTCTGTATTACTTGTTGTGGCAGCGGTGGCTATACTGCAACTGCCGCAAAGCAGAGACTATATCAAATCAGAAATTACAGATACCTTTAATACCCAATTTGAAGGTAATCTTGAAATTGGAAATATCACCGGTTTTCTGCCTTTTACAGCAGGGGTTGAGCAGGGTAAGATTTTTGCTCCGGGAAATACCGGTGATCCGGTTCTATCGTTTGAGAGTGCAGATGTGCGCGTAAACTGGTGGCAGCTACTTCAGCAGAATGTATCCATTTCCTATTTCGAAGTAGACTCTCCAAGCATTATTTTGAGTTTTGATGGTGACTCACTCTCTATCGCAAAAGCTTTTGTACAAAGAGAAGAGTTCCGGGAACCCTCCATTTTAGAGGGAGATCAGCCCAAACTCATCCGAAGAATCAACATTTTTGCTCCACGAATTGCTGTAACGAACGGTTCCATACTGGCAGATCAATCCATTAATCTGCCCGAGAACCTGCTACTCCCTTCTCCATTTGAAGTAGAAAATCTGAGCTTCAGCATTTTCCTGGAGGTGACTGATACTCAGGTTTATTTTGAACTGCCCGATTTTGTTGCAGACCTGCCCGGAACCCGCTACGAACAGATTAACTTGTCCGGACAGTTTTACAACGATGAACAGTACTTTGAACTGAACCGATTTCGGGTTTCAACCTCTCTTGGCTATGCTGATTTCAGCTTCGAAGCTATCCCGGTAAATCTGTTCAAGCCCAACTTAAATCAACAGTTCAGAGATGCAGAGTATAAACTTCAGATCACCGAAAGTTCTTTTGCCACCGAACTGGTACAACAATTTGTGGAAGGTTATCCCGCATTTGAGGATGATTTACAGCTCGAAATGATATCAGAAGGCACACTGAACGAATACTATCTTGACAGGCTTCGGGCTAACATTGGTGAGTCTTCGTTGCTGGTTTCCGCAAGAGCAACTGAGCTTCTTGAACCATCCATAGCCTACCAGGCTCAAATTGATAATATGGTGATCCACCCAACCACTCTCTCCTGGATTGCTGATACCTATTTTGAAAATGAAATCAACCTGGACAGGTACCAGTTAAGTACAATTCGCGGTGAATTGAAGGGAGATACACGGCAGCTTGAGGCAGATTTTAATGCACAGACTGAAGCCGGCTCGTTTCTTCTTGACGGATCGCTTCAGTTTGATGAAACCCTTCGATACGACCTGTTATTTGAAGTTGATACACTCGACATAACTCCCTTTCTGGCCGATACAGTCAAAAGCAGTATTATCCAGGGACGAGTGACATTGAGTGGTGAAAATACCGGCAGTGATGCAGCTTTCAATAGCCGGGTTGACCTCAGCAGAAGCATAATATTAGGGTACGATGTGGATACATTTATTGCTGATTTCAATTTCGATTCAGGAATCCTCAATTACAATATAACAGGCAGCGATTCGGAGTTTGGAATTACCGCACGAGGGCTCTATGGCGTTTCTGACGGGGTAACCCAGTTTGTTACGGAAGGGGATGTTGAGAATTTCAATCTGAAAACTTTCTATGAGGACTTTCATGCTGAAGAAACATCCTTCAACAGCCGGTTCACGGCTAATTTAGAGTGGCAAACAATTGACGATCTTACAGGCAGGGTCAGTTTCGAAGTGGAAGAGTCCACAATAGATCAGGATACCCTTCGTCCGCATCAGTTTTATGCAGATTTAAATACAGCTTCCGGCAACACACGGGTCCTGAGGTTAACAAGTTCATTCTTTGATGGCGAAATTTCCGGCAGCCTTCAGTACGATCTCCTCAAGGATTTTGGAAATTACTGGCACGCCTATTTACGCGAACGGATTTCAGAAGAGATTCTCTTCGATCCGGAATTTGCCCTTCAGTTAGAACAGCCAATATTTGAAGAAGGCGAACAGCACACAGCCAATGTTGATATACAGATGACTGTGCGTGATCTCTCTTTGCTGAGAATGTATCTGCCCGGCCTCCCCGATCTTGAAAGCCGTGCACAGTTCAGAACTAATGTGGATGTTTCAACAGAGAGACTCCTGATTACCGGCGAACTGATGGATCAAAGGTTTGTATTTGGTGATATTAGCGCAACAAATTTCAATGCTGCATTTACAGCCGGGTTTCGATATCAAAATCAACTCAAAGAGAGCAGTACAGTTGATCTGCAACTGAGTGCATCAGAAGCCTCCATAAATAATCTTGATATTAAAGACAGTAATCTCAGTTTTACAATGCGGGATGATTCCATTCGGGTAAATCAACGGTTCGAACGGCTCGAAGATGATCTCAGGGTAGAATCTCTGTTCACCAGTTTCCTGCGGGATAGCACACTGGATGTGGTAATAGACCGACTCACTTTAGGAACAGAAGCATACAATTGGCAAACACAAGGGAACCCCATTCTACGTTATCACGCAAGGAATGCTCTTGAAATTGAACGGTTTATTCTCATCAGTGATTCCGATTACCTTGAAATTAACGGTACCTACAGTGCCGATTTTAACGATTCGGTTGAGTATAGTGTGAGGGATTTCAATCTTAACAGAATTTCTGATCTGATTGGCGGCAGAATCAGGTTCTCCGGCATTTTGAATGGAGAGTTTGCAACGCAAACGCTTACACAAATACCATCCATACAAGGCAGCCTTACTGTAGAAAACGGGCGCATTCTGGATCGCGTAATTGGTGATGTATCTCTGAATAGTGTACTGAACAGAGAAACCAACCGGTTTGATACAGAAATACATATCTATACCGACCCTGAACGCTATCAGAACTATTACAACAGGAATGAGGGCATAGGCCAGGATCTTCTGCTTACCGGCTATTTCAGACTGCCTGATGAAAATACAGACCCCGATGATGACCTCTTTTACTTCGATGCCGACCTGCGACAGATCGATATGTGGATTGTTACATTCATCATTCCAACTATAATGCAAGAGGTTGAAGGAAGTGCAAGCGGCAGTGGATTTATTCGTGGTTCGTTAACTGACTACGACTTTGAAGCTACATTTAAAATTGAAGATGTTTATGCAAAACCTGCATTCACCAATGTGGATTACACTCTAAATGGTGAGCTCGATTTTAACCGGGCCGATGGACTCATTTTCAGAGATATCATCCTTACAGACAGAAGAAATAACCGCGGCACATTATACGGCCAAATTGATTTAGACGACTTTTCCCCGCTTACAATTCTTGATCTTACTCTTGATCTGGACAACGTGCTATTCATGAACAATCCATACGATCCGGATATACCGTTCTATGGCAGTATTTATGGAACCGGTCAGGCACAAATCGTTGGCACAAACTTTGCACCGGTTTTGCGAACTACACGGCCGCTGATTATCTCATCCGACAGCCGCATCTCCATTCCGCTTGAACCTGAGGTGGAAATTGAGCAAAATCGGCGGTTTATACAGTTTGTAGAGTCGTTCGATCAACCATTTTGGGAGCGCCATCTCACACAGCTTGAACGGGTAAATGGTGTGCAAGATACCGGCCCTGATCTTACCTTCATGGAGCTCTTCACAATGGACTTGCAATTTCAGGTGACTGATCCCATCACAGTCCGGCTGATTTTTGATCCGGTCACCAATGATATTTTGAGCACTCAGGGAACCGGTCAGATTCGCATCTTATTAGAAGATCAGGATGTAAGCATGTTTGGCCGTTACAATATCACGGGCGGAGAGTATCAATTTGTGAGTGGTGATATTTTCACCCGAAGATTTACTCTTCAGGAAGGCGGTTCCATAAGCTGGTCGGGTGATTTAGTGGATGCCGGTTTAAATGTAACTGCTGTTTACAGGGCGCGTCCAAGTATTTCGAGCCTCCTGGCAGCTGCAGGTTCAATCAGCCAAACCGATCCCGGGCAGCGGATACCCATCGATCTGGTACTACAAATTGGCGGCACTATAAATGCCGTAGAGAATGATTTCTTCTTCCGTGTTCCCTCCGGTATTGAGGGATCCGTTGATCCGGCCCTCACTTCACAAATTAACAGTCTCAATCAGAACGAAGATGAAAAACTGATACAGGCAACCAGCATTTTGCTGAGCGGTAATTTTATACCGGCATCATCGGCGCAGGGCCTCGGCCTTGCCGAAGGATTCTCGGGAACTGCTGCTGTGGTAAATCCACTTATTACGAGCCAGGTGATCAACCCGCTCCTTTCAAATCAGATTAATTCCCTTCTCAGAAGCGACATCACTTTTGATATCGATTTCAACCTGACTGCACTGAACGAAGTTGATCTCGGAATAGCCTTGCGGTTATTTGATGATCGGGTAATTCTGCGTCGTGAGGGGCAAATTACCGGTGAACAGAGCGATATTGGCGATCTTGGGGCTACGTACAGAATAAATCGTACCTTTTCAGTGTCTGCGTTTCACCGGCAGGATCCAACACTCTCGTACACAAGTGGAGTAGAGTCGCGCCAATCGCAAGAAATGAATGGGGTTGGCCTTGAAGCACAGGTACAATTTAACACCTGGGGAAGCCTTCGCGGGCGTATTTCTAATGCATTTCGAAAACTCTTTGGAATTAAACCCGATGATGACGAAAATGAAGGCACCGCTGCCATTTTAACGAACTAATTTTTGACTAACCAAATTACATGAGCAAAAATAATCTCAGCTCTCTCGAAAAAAGTATCATAGAAATTTTAAAATCGTATCCCGATGCCTCCATCCCTACGCCTTTACTGGCTGATGCACTCGGCTTAAGCACCAAAAAAGGCGGGCAAAAAATTAAAACATCGGTCAACAGGCTCCGTCAGCTCGGGCATGTTATCGTTTCCAAGGGAAATTTAGTTAGGCTGAATGAACCAAAAGTACGCGAAGATGAGATGGTTGAGGGCAAGCTCGATGTAACCAGCCATGGCGACGGCTATGTAATTGTTGAAGGCCGCGATCAGGATATTCGCATTTCGCACCGATACATGAACACCGCTCTCGACGGAGACATTGTGCGAGTAAAACTTTTGGGTTATCACAGGAAAAGTAACAAACCCATCGGCCGGATTGAGCAGGTGGTAGAGCGCTCCAAAAACATTTTTGTAGGCACGCTCGATGAAGTAGCAAAAAATACATATCTCATAAAGTCAGATGTGAACTCTTCCCGGGTTGATTTTTTTGTAGACCCTGATGATTTGAATGGAGCAAAACCGGGCCAGAAAATCACATTCAAACTGTTACAGTGGGAAGATGTTCGCGGATATCCGCAGGCGCAGGTTCTCGATATTTTAGGTGATGCCGGCTCAAATGAGGCCAATGTACTCTCCATTTTGGCAGAAAAACAGTTTCATGGAGCATTCCCTCCCGAAGTGGAAAAGTTTGCCGAGGACATATCGTACGATATACCCGAGCAGGAAATTGCACGGCGGCGCGATATCAGAGATGAAGTTGTGCTAACGATTGACCCTGCCGATGCAAAAGATTTTGATGACGGCCTGAGCATCCAAATGCTCGATAATGGCAACTACTATCTTGGGGTGCACATTGCTGATGTTACCCACTATATGCCACGAAGTACCGCGCTTGATGTTGAAGCGTATAACCGTGCCACAAGTGTTTACCTGGTCGACAGAGTGATCCCGATGCTACCGGAACACCTTAGCAATGGAGTTTGCAGTCTTCGTCCAAATGAAGATAAACTCGCCTACAGCTGTTTTATGGAAATTGCTCCAAATGGCAAGCTGGTGGATTACTCAATTGAAGAGACAGTAATTCACTCCAATCAGCGCTTTGTGTATGAGGAAGTGCAGGATATTCTGGATGGAAAAACATCGCACGAGTATGTGAATGAATTGAAAATTTTGCAAACTCTTGCAAATACGCTTCTTGAAAAACGGTTCAGAGAAGGCTCTATAAATTTTGAAACTCCCGAGCCAAAATTTGTGCTGGATGACAGCGGAAAACCGATAGATGTAATTATTAAAGAGCGAATCTTTGCCCATAAGCTTATTGAAGAGTGCATGCTGATGGCCAACAAAACCGTAGCCTATCATGTTGAAACACTTCGGAAAAAAGGCAGCAAAAGCAACAAAAACGATCACCCCTTCTTCTATCGGGTACACGACAAACCCGATCTTGAAAAGCTCTACAATATCCGGGAAACCGTAAAACCATTCGGCATTGAGTTCGATCTGGATGGATCGGTTACACCGAAAAAAATTAATACCCTTCTCAAAAAAATTGAAGAAACGTCCATCGAAAATATTGTAAACGGGCTGATGCTCCGATCGATGGCAAAAGCGGTATATTCACCGAAAAATTTAGGCCACTTTGGTCTTGGTTTTCCACATTATGCACACTTTACGAGCCCCATCCGGCGTTACCCCGATGTAGTGGTTCACCGATTATTGAAAAGGTATAATGCAGGTTCATCCGAATACACCTTTACACAACTTGAAGAAATTGGTGAACATTGCAGCGAGCGAGAGCGTTATGCAGTGGAAGCTGAACGAGATTCTGTGAAACTGAAACAAGTTGAGTTCCTTTCTGAGCGATTAGGCCAGAATTTTGCAGGAACAATAACCGGTGTTACAGAGAACGGAATTTATGTTTTAATTGATGATATATACTGCGAAGGAATGGTTCGCGTTAGTGATCTCAAAGATGATTATTACGTATATCATCAAAAGATGCACTGCCTTATAGGCAGATCAAAAGGCAAGAAGTACCGCCTGGGCGATTCGATCAATATAAAAGTGGTAAAAACAGATCTTGATAAAAGACAAATAGATTTAACACTTGCTGACTTTTAAAACTAAATTACTTTCTTAATGCGGTTCTCATACAAATTCATCCTTATTGCATTTCTTACCCTATTCATCGGAACCAGTGCCGTACAAGAGCTCTATGCACAGTACTTCTTCTTTGGTAAAAACAGGGTACAGTACGAAACTTTCGACTGGAGATATATCGAAACAGATCACTTCGATATCTACTATTACGATGCCAAAAACTACCACCTTGCACAGTTTACTGCAGAAACAGTAGAATCTTCTCTCAAGCAGCTCAATGAAGATTTTGGTGATCAGCTTACAGCCCGTATTCCGGTTATAATTTATGATTCGCACAGTGATTTTTCGCAAACCAATGTTGTGCGACTGCCCGTGGATGCACAAGGAATCGGGGGGGTTACCGATAAGTTTAAAAACAGGATGACTCAACCCTTTATGGGAGACTACACCGATTTCAGGCGAACACTGCAGCATGAGTTGGTTCATGCCTATATTAATGATGTCTATTATGGCGGATCGGTTCAATCTATCATTCAGAATAATATACAGCTGGTATTTCCCCTCTGGTTTGAAGAGGGGTTGGCTGAATTTTTAGCACTCGGCTGGGACACTCAAACCGATATGTTTATGAGGGATGCCGTTCTGAATAATTATCTCCCTCCCATTCCTCAACTCTCCGGATTTTTTGCTTACAGAGGTGGCCAGGCGTTTTGGTACTATATAGCTGATCAATACGGTCGCCCAAAAATTACCGAGATTTTGCAGCGTGTTAAAACCACACGCAGCATTCAGCAGGCATTAGTACAATCGCTGGGACTGCAGGCTGATGAGCTTTCAGAGCGCTGGCAAGAGTACTGGCGGCAGCGCTACTTCCCGGAAGTTGGCGACCGGCAGGCAACCAACACAGTTGGCACTCACCTTTCAAGGCAGCAACGCTCGCGAACCTACGATACGAGCCCGACCATATCCCCCAGGGGCGACAAAATTGCCATGATTACAAACCGCAGAGGGGTGTTTGATGTAGTTGTGATTGATGCAAATTCAGGCGAGCGAATCAAGACTATTATTAGCGGTGCCGATAACCCAATGTTTGAGGAACTGAATATTCTGAACCCAAATCTTACATGGTCGCCCGATGGATCAAAATTAGCACTTTCCAGTAAATCTCAGGGATCATATAATCTTGCAATTGTAGACTACGAAACACGAGATACACAAACCATTCGATTCCCCGAACTGGATAATATAAACTCCGTTGCATGGTCGCCCGATGGGCAAAAAATTGCGTTTGATGGCAATATCGGCCCGTACCAGGATATCTTCGTTTTCAATCTTGAAACAAATGATTTTGTAAACCTTACCGGTGACGTATATAACGATAAAGAGCCTGCATGGGGCCCGGATTCAGAAACAATCTATTTTGTTTCGAACCGCGGAAACAGATTACAACCACATACCTATCTGGCCGGCTATTCCATTCTGCAAGACAATGACTATTACGAGACAGATCTCTACCGGATTCTGGTAGGCAGCAATCGTATCGATCGGCTCACAAACACTCCAAACTGGTCAGAAACTCAGCCTGCACTAACCGCTG
>JAFIES010000120.1 GCA_020832415.1 Balneolaceae bacterium
CAACAAGGTTTCCACCAAACAGGAATTAATCAGATTATCAAAGAAGCAGAAATTGCCAGGGGATCATTATACCAGCATTTTTCAGGTAAAGATGAATTGTGTGTAGAATATTTGGAATACATGCATAATAACTGGTTCCGTGATATTACAACCTTTGTTTCAAATAAAAAGAGCAGCAAAGCCAAGTTACTTGGACTTTTTGATTTTCTGGAACATTATGCCCCTGAAGAAAACTTCAGAGGGTGTTTCTTCTTGAACATCGTAACAGAGGTACCTGATACAGCAACGGATATATATAAAACAGCCTTGGCCAAAAAAGAAATCTTCAAAAAATACATTGAAGAACTGGTTGCTCAGCATACCGGTAATCAAAATGATCCTTTAGCTGAGGAAATCTATATGTTATTTGAAGGTGCTGTCAGTGAATTACAATTTCGCAAACAAACATGGCCTGTGGTTATTTCAAAGAATATGGCCAAGAAAATAATCCCATAATTTTTTTTATTAATTAGTAGACAGATCAATCTGTCTACTAATATAAAATTGAGTATGTATTCTATAGTGATGAATAGAAATCAACCAATAAAGACATTTACAATAGCGCAACTTGCCACAATTGTCAGGGAAGTTGATCTGATGATTGAAGAGTGGGTAGTTCATTTTATAAAGCAAATTGAGAACGATAATCATCAAAATTCAAACAACAATGGTTGAAATGATAAAGTCAGCGCAAGTTGAAGAAAAGACAATTGACATAAGAACAAGACATTCATTTGGATCTGAAATCAATAGGTCACAGCCTGAAAAAGAATTGCAATGTCTGGTGTTTCGAACTTCACTCCAAAATTTTAAAGATGTAGAAAAAATATCTATAACCCTGAATGATCTGGCAGGTATCTCGGATTGGCATGTTGACCTTGACGATTGGGAGAGAATACTGCGCATCGAGTGTACAGATATCACCTCAACTGCAATTATCCGTGTCCTTTTGAAAAACGGAGTGATAGCAGAAGAGCTACCGGTTTAATTTTGATATTGCTATGACTATACAACAAACAAAGGAACGAATATTCTATAAGTCGATCGTAACCGCAATGATTCTGGCTCTCCCTGTAAGTGCCGGCCTCGGATTAACGCATGGAAATTTAGTACTTGGTTTAATTGCCGGAAATAGCATTGGTTTATTAGTCGGGGGCTTTATCGGCTTTTTACTAAATAAAAGAACAGATACTACCGGACCATTGAGCTAAAACAGATCTTTATTACGGATAAACACAATATGATATATGCAGTCTAATGAAAATTAGAAACATTATTTTATCGAATAAAAATATTATCAGAACCGTACCAAATATTGAGTCAAAGACTCCCATAAAGAGCCTTGATTTCTATAAAGGATTCTTAGGAATGAAGGTTGCGATGAAAAAACAGTGGATCATTACATTTGTCTCAGAAAGTAACCCGGCTTCGCAAATCAATGTCATCCGCCATGAAGGGGCAGATGTTCCTCATCCGGATATAAGTATTGAAGTGGATGATGTTGATCTAATGTTTGCCAGGGCAAAAGAGCAAAAAATTGAGATTGTTTACCCCATTACTGATGAGCCTTGGGGAGTTCGCCGTTTTTTTGTTAAAGATCCTGATGGGAAAATTATTAATGTTTTAAGCCACCTTACATAACATATCCATACGGATATATATCCAATCGTTAACAAACTGTACAACTATTTATGACTGAACTTATCTACCACATTGCAACCACTGCGGACGGATTTATTGCCGGCCCCAATGGAGAATCGGATGATTCCATTTTCATTTACGATGACAAAGACCTGACCGGAGATTTCCTGGAAAGTGTAAAACAATATGATGCTGTTTTGATGGGTGCAACTACCTATGCTATCGGTTTTCAATTCGGATTAAAACCTGGTGAACCTTCAGGGGTTGCACTTGCCGCAAAACCTGATCTGAAACATTACATCTTTTCCGGTTCGATGGATTTTGAACCGACAAAAACGGTTGAGATCGTTCATGAGGATGCTGTCCAATTCACCCGAAAACTGAAAAAGAGCAGCACAAACCAAAAAATTTGGCTGTGTGGAGGTGCCAGCCTGGCCGGAACTCTGTTAGATGCAAATCTGATAGACCGTCTAATACTAAAGGTAAACCCTATAGTTATTGGAAATGGGATTCCATTGTTTGCCGGCACTCAGAAAAAAGCAACACTTAAACATGAGGATTGCAAAACGTATAAAAGCGGAGCCAAACTTATTAATTACCGAATTGTGAATTCATAATCAATTAAGAGCAGATAATACAAAGGTAATTATATTAAAAATGGCAGATCATCTGGTGAAATGTCATAGGATTGAGGCAGTAATAAATTTCATACTGGAAAATTATAAAGTGCCACCTGACCTTGTGAAAATTGCCCGAAGTGTTCAAAAAAGACCCCAATCATTTCTACAGGATACTTACAGATTGAGCTGGAATCAAAGAAATGAATAACCAGAAAACGAAAACTGATAATGAAAACACAATACTATACAGCAACAAGCCTTGACGGGTATATTGCTACCGAAGATGACTCACTGGATTGGCTTTTTTCTCTGGGAAATCTTGATAACTCAAATTACCCGGAGTTCATCTCAAAAGTTGGAGCCTTAGTCATGGGATCGGCAACCTACGAATGGATTTTACGAAATGCGGAAAAGGTTGCGGATGAGACGGGTTCTTCATGGCCATATACCCAGCCGGTATGGATTTTCACCAGTCGTAAGTTACCAATAATAGAAAACGAAAATATCCGGTTCGTCAATGGGGATGTGCGGCATTTCCATCCCGAAATACTTGATGCTGCAAACGGCAAGAATATTTGGGTGGTAGGAGGCGGAGATCTTGCCGGACAATTTTACGATGCCGGACTGCTTGACGAACTGATCATTCAGATTGGTTCGGCTACCCTTGGTAAAGGCAAACCTCTCTTCCCACGCACCGTGCTTAGTCCGGTACTGCGTTTAGTATCTGTTAACCAGATGGGAACAGGCATGGCTGAATTACATTACAAAGTAGATAAAAGTATTCTGGGTGAACAAAAAATGGTTAAACCCTGAATTTCAAACATACAATGGAAAAGATCGAAATCGTCAACTATATCAAGGCACCTGCATTAAAAATTTATAAGGTATCTCAAGAATTTCCACCTCTGCTATATAGTAACAATCATTCAACAAGCTAAATTAGGCTGTCCAATTTTTCCATCTTAATCAATATTTAAATAGAACATAAATACTGAACCAGATCCCTGTAAAATGAAAAAAATGTCAGATAAAAAAATAAGGGCCATTTATTGGATTGCTACCATATGGCTGGCATTGGGAATGACAGCAGGTGGTGTACAACAACTGTTTCAAACAGGCGGCTATGTTGATATTGTTAAACATTTGGAATACCCGGTATATATACTTTCAATACTGGGTGCATGGAAAATTTTGGGTGTAATAGCGATACTTATTCCGGGATATCCATTGGTTAAAGAATGGGCGTATGCAGGCTTCTTCTTTGCCATGTTTGGAGCAGCAACGTCACATTTTATAATAGGTGATTCTATAACTGAAGCAGTTCCATCGCTGGTTCTTCTTATTTTGACATTGATATCGTGGATCTTCAGGCCGGCGGACAGAAAAGTTGTATCAATTAATTCTAAACTAGGAACATCATGAACCCAAAAGTAGACTGGTTTTTCAATAAAGCTGATAAATGGAAGGAAGAATATGAAATATTGCGAAAGATCTGTCTCGCCTGTGGGCTGACTGAAGAATTGAAGTGGGGGTGCCCTTGCTACACCAATAAAAGTAGTAACATCGTTTTAATCCATGGTTTTAAAGATTACTGTGCACTACTCTTTCATAAGGGGGCTTTATTGAAGGACTCCCACAACATTCTGGTTCAGCAAACGGAAAATGTGCAGTCAGCACGCCAGATTCGTTTCACCAATGTTTCAGAAATCGTTGAGTTGGAGGCCATTATTAAATCCTACATCATAGAAGCCGTGGAGGCCGAAAAAGCCGGCCTTGAAGTGGACTTTAAAAAGACAAAAGAGTTCGATGTTCCGGTAGAGTTCCAACAGAGACTGGATGAAAATCCAGCACTCAGATCCGCGTTTGAGGCTTTGACTCCCGGCCGGCAACGGGGTTACCTACTCCATTTTTCGGGGGCCAAACAGTCCAAAACCCGAACACGGCGAGTGGAAAAATGCATTCCTAAAATTCTCAATGGTAAGGGGTTACAAAATTAACAGGGTTTTTATGCTATCCGGTAAATCATTCTAAAAAAATGACCCTATTTCCCAAAAATATCTATTCTATAAGTACTTAAATAATCACGATCGTATTAATAAAAGAAACAAAAATGCTAAAACGGTTACCAATCATATTTTTTCTGACGCTGTATGCGACAATTACTTTTGGCCAGATTAACTATCAAACCTTTTTTGACAATTTAGGACTGGATGGAAGCACAACGATTTACGACTACAATAACCAGGAATGGATTTATACGGATAGACAGGATGCAAAAAGAGCAACCCTGCCGGCCTCCACTTTCAAAATTCCTAACTCTCTGTTTGCAATTGAATACAAAGTAGTTCAAAACGAATACGAAATTTTTGAGTGGGATGGAGAACCAAAAAAGCATTTAGGGAATGTGGTAAATGCCTGGAATCAGGACACCGATTTAAAGAGTGCATATAAACATTCAACCATCTGGTTTTATGAGGAAGTTGCAAAACAGATCAAACGAGATCATTACAAAAAAACACTCAATAAAATTGGATATGGAAACGGTAATTATGACGAAAAAGGAGTCGACTTTTGGAACTATGGAGAGTTTGCAGTTACACCCAAAAATCAAATAGAGTTTTTGATAAGACTGCATGAAAATCGGCTCCCCTTTTCCACTGAAACAGTTGAGAAAGTGAAAGATTTAATGATAACCGAAACATCCGATTCATTTATCTATCGGGACAAAACAGGTTGGACACGAAAGGATGGAACTGATATTGGTTGGTGGGTTGGTTATGTAGAAACCCAAGACAATGTCTACTTCTTTGCAACCAAAATCTTAAAGGATGAAAAGGATCATAACCCGCATTTTTCAAATGGGCGTAAAGAGATAACAAAAAACATTCTCAATGAAATTATTGAATCTCAAATAAAGTGATTACCGGCGTTTGATCACATGAAGGTAATCCTTACTAAATAACAGTAATGTAACCGTACGTATAAATTATGAATGTAGAGCAGGCATACAACAAATGGGCCGAACAATACGATACAAATATCAATCCCACCCGTGATTTGGAAATGAATTCCCTTCGGGAGGCTTTATCTGATTTATCCTTTTCTCACAGTCTGGAGGTCGGTTGTGGAACAGGTAAAAATACCGAGTGGCTATTATCAAAATCAGATAAAGTCCTGGCCATAGACTTATCCGGGGAAATGCTTAAGAAAGCCCGGCATAAAATATCGAGCAAAAATGTCATTTTTAAAAAAACGGACATCACAGACAACTGGACATTCACTCCTGACTGTTTTGACCTGGTTGTCTTTAGCCTGGTTCTGGAACACATTTCAGATCTTGACCATGTATTTCAGCAATTACACGCCAAGGTTGATCCCGGTGGATATGTCTACATAGGTGAACTACATCCATTTAAGCAGTACGGAGGATCTAAAGCAAGGTTTGAAATGGAAGGTAAACAACAGGAAGTGCCCTGTTTTACCCATAATATATCAGATTTTACAAATTTGGCTCGTGATTACGGTTTCCGAATTGTGAAGCTTAATGAACATTTTGATCATGATGACAGAAAAGATATTCCCCGCATTTTGTCATTGTTACTACAAAAATCTGCAGGGTAATTCGTGAAGAATACCTTCAACATAGGACAATTTTACCAACCTGTTCAGCCTGCAGTTAAACAGAAAAGCCAAGATGTGACCTACAGAGAGTTTGCTCCCGACAAAAGCCTTCAAAATTTAATCTACTGTTATTGGGAGTTGAAGAGTGAAGAGCGACTGCAAAACCCTTTTATGTATAGAGTGATTGCTGACGGTTGCATTGACATTTTCTTTCGGCTCGATGACTCTTCCGAAAATTTTGTGATGGGATTATGCAAGAATTACACTGAATTCCCCCTTGGTAATAACTTTCATTATGCAGGTATTCGATTTTTACCGACAATGTTTTCAATGCTTTATAAGATGAGTGCCAAAGAATTAATCAATCGTTTTGAAAGGCTGGAAATGGTGGTAAAAGATTCTTCCGAATTTATAACAAATCATTTATCAGGCAGAGACGATATAAGGGTAGTCAAAGAGAAATTGGATGCTTATTTCATTTACTTAATGAGAAAGTCCAATATGGAAATGGATCCTAGGTTTCAAAATGCACTGAATATTATTCTGAAAGAATATGGAGTTGTTAATATTCAAGCTGATTTAGACATCGGCTTAAGCCCAAGGCAACTTAGACGTTATTTTGAATTCTATATTGGGGCTTCCGCCAAAACGTTTAGTCAGATCGTTCGCTTTCAAAACTCCTTAAATGCAAATCTCTCAACGCTAGGCTTAAAACGTAACAATGTGTTTTATGATTTAGGGTATTATGACCAGGCACATTTTATAAAAGAGTTCAAGAGGTTTTATGGAATAACACCCACCAAGGCTCTTGACAGTTGAAATGTCCGTTTTTTACAAGACATCATGGGTATCAGGAATGTATTATTCTGCCATCATTCAATTTTAAAACGGAGATAGTATGAAACTTAATGCTGGAATTGTAACCGACAAACTGGAAGAGAGCAAAGCTTTCTACTCTAAGAATTTAGGATTTGGGGTAACATATGAAAACGAATTTTACCTCTTGATGCATACGCCTGACCGGCAGGCTGAAGTGAGCTTTTTACTTCCAAACCATCCCAGTCAACAGCCGTTATTTCAAAAGCCTTTTGATGGCCGGGGAATGTATTTTACGATTGAAGTGGATGATGTTGACAGTATCTACAACAACTTGAAAATTAAGGGCGTTGAAATCAAAATAGAATTACGGGATGAACCCTGGGGTGACAGGCACTTTGCCATTGCTGACCCCAATGGTATCGGTATAGACATAGTGAAATTTACCCCACCGGAACAATGAAATTAACCTTTGAAGTCTATACTTCAAGTGTGTATGAATGCAAAGCATTTTATACCGAATACTTTGATTTTTCCGTGAAACTTGAAACAGAAGGGTTTGTAGTTTTGCAGCATAATAAGTTTAAACATTATGAACTGATGTTTTGCTTACCGAATTCGCCCTTTGTTCATCCGGTTTTTCACCCTGAATTCAATGGAAAGGGTACAATATTGCAAATGGAAGTTGATGACGTTGAATATGAATACACAAGGCTCAATGAAAATGGAATTCAAATAGTTGTTCCGTTAGTAAAAGAGGATGTAAACGGATATCACTTTACCATTGAAGATCCGAGCGGATTGTTAGTTGATATTGTTCAATTCAATTGATTATGGCTAAAAATTACAGCATCACGCCTCCCTGCCGCCGATAAAACCCTCAGAATTTACCATCAAACAGTTGGTTTGGATAACCAAACCGGGTGAACTCTTTCTGATCTTATGCGAAAACAACCAACACAAAGATCAGGATATTTATGAGTTTACTTTTTGGGCTTTTTACAGCCATAGGATTTGGAGCCGGCGACTTTTTCGGAGGGCTTGCCTCAAAAAAGAGTCCGGTGATGTCGGTATCGCTCTATTCGCAATGTACAGCTGCCATCTTAATTGGAATGATCGCCCTGTTTCTAGGTGGCAGCCCGGATCTGCACGGGCTATTATGGGGAGCAGCTGCGGGAATTGCTGTGGGGTTGGGTATCATCAAATATTACCGGGCTCTATCAGGTGGTTCCATGGGAATAACGGCCACTGTAATGGGGGTATTCTCTGCGCTGGTGCCATTTGTTGCAGGGTTTATGATTGGTGAGCGCCCATCAGGGGTAGCCATAACCGGTGTTATTATTGTTATCGGGGCACTTGTATTGGTAACAGGTGGTGAAGAAGATCAAGAAGAGCAACCACATCCGGATAAGCGATCTTCTGCAAAAAGAACCGGACTTTATGACGGAGTAATTGCAGGCATCTGTTTTGGGTTTTCCTTTGTTTTTGTTGGACTGGCAACAACGGTGAACCCGCTTTGGCCGGTTTTTGCTACGGCGGCAGGTTCTTTGGCCCCGTTACTGATCGTACAACTATTCACATCAGGGGCCTGGCCGGGAATCGGAAGTTCCTGGAAGACTACCGCACTAGCCGGTATTAGCCAGGGGTTGGGATTCATCGCATTCGGTCTGGCTGTTCTCGACGGGCTGATCTCCATCGTTTCCGTGGCCAGTGCTCTTTCACCAATCCCTACAGCGCTCATCGCACTGGCTGTTCTGGGAGAACGTCTCAGCCAGAAACAGATAGCAGGAGTGGCTGTTGCGCTGGTTGGTGTGGTGTTTCTTGTGATAGGTTGAAGTAAAATATAATGTGACTTTTTCAGCCATAACCCGACTTCTTTCCTGAAAGAGCAATAGAACAGATCTATACTCTATCACTTCAACTTTTTCACACAGATCATTGAAAAAGGAATCTGACAACCGCGGATAGCTTTATTGATTCAAATCAAGGATTATCGCCTGGAGTTTGCAGACATTTATTGGTTAGATAGCTCCGTATTAAAATTGGTAAAAAAGCAAACATATTTATGATTGAAAGAATTAAAAAATTTCTCAATAAGATTGATCAAACTGCTGAACAATATACCCTTCAAATCATTGATATCATTGAGAAAGAGAATTCTCAAAATAAGTGATATCAAAGAAATTCACTCAATTTTTGATGGCTTTCTAAAACGCCTGAAACATAAGCTCAATCACTCAAATTCATGCACGAACTACTCATAAAACATATTTCAAATTATATCCGCTTGGATAAAGAAGAAACCAATTACTTCACCTCCCTTTTACGAAATCGAAAGGTCAAGAAAGGTGACTTCCTGTTACGCAGAGGCGAAACAGCCAGATATGATTCATATGTAGATAAGGGGTGCCTGAAAGCTTCATTTATTGATAAAAACGGAGAAGAGCATGTTGTTCAATTCGCGGAAGAGAACAGTTGGATTACCGACTATGACAGTTTCACAAATAGCACGCCGTCAAATCTGGAAATAGTCGCTCTTGTAGATTCGGAGCTGCTGCAGATTGAGCATGATCGATTGGCACAACTTTTTGAGCGTATTCCCAAATTTGAACGATTTTACAGGTTAGTAAAGGAACAGCATTACATCAGCTTATATTGTTGCCTGATATCTCTATTAAGCAATAGTGCTGAAGAACGCTACCAGGTTGTTAAACAGAAATATCCGATGTTGATAAACCGAATTCCCCAACATCAAATTGCTTCATTTATTGGTATTTCACCCGAATATTTAAGCAGAATTAGGAGCAGAAAAGCTTCCCTCTAACCAAATCAGTTATACAGTCCGTTAACAACTTGAAGTCACTCTTTTTTTCTTAAACTATGTCAATGTTCAACTCGAATTACAGTTTTAACTTGTGATATCATATTAATCTAAATAACCATATCACGATGAAAAGAATTTTACATATAGACAGTAGCCCCAGGCACGATCGCTCCCATACCAAAAACCTTACACGTCAACTAAGAGATCGGTTGTTAAAAAAGTACCCCGAACATGAACTAATGTACCGCGATCTGTATGTCGGTATACCACCACATGTAGATGCATCCTGGATAGAAGCAGCTTTTTCAAAGGATGAGAAGCTTTCACCCCGCCAAAAACAAGCAGTTGAGATTAGCGATCATTTGATCGATGAATTTCTTTCCGCCGATATCTATTTGCTGGGAATTCCAATGTATAACTTTGGCATGCCGAGCGTGTTCAAGGCATATATTGATAATATCATACGTGTCAACCGTACATTTTCTTTCGATCCGAGTGATCAAAATGAACCGTATAAACCACTGGCTGTCGGAAATAAAACGATGTATGTGATCGTGGCGACCGGCGATGACGGATTTCAAAAGGGAGAGGAGCTATTTGAATTGAATCACCTTGAGCCACACCTTCAAACGGTGTTCGAATTTATTGGTATCGATGATATCAAATTTATCTACTGTGGCAATGATGAATACGGAGGCGAAAAACTGGAGCAATCTATAAAGCAAGCCTTGGGAGAAATTGAAGATTTAATCGAAGTACATTAAGATCCATTCAAAAAATACAGAAACATATAGAACCATAACTCTTCGTTTATAACAGGAGCAAAGAGTGATCTGTGCCGTGCTTTGGCGGAAGAAGTTTTCTACTAAAATAAGGTTTACTAATTTTCAGTCCTCTTTGGACTGTTACAAGTGATTCTTCAAGCAAATCGGATTTCATTAAATACCAGGCTTTCAAGCCAGAAGTTGTCGCGAACGGTGCCGGCGTTATAAGCGTCAAGGCTGTTCGCTAAAAAATTAAGTATTTTATTTGAGGAGATGAATGATTTGCAGGTCTGTTAATCTTTGATAAGTTTGAAAGAGATCAAAGCATATTTTTAATTAGGCCGGTTTAAATTCTTACCGACCTCCGTCTGTTTATTCATTTTCCAGCAAAAAGATAAGAATCCGAAGTTAAAAACTACTGTTACAGAAAAGTTGATGAAGAAGCAGTTCTTAAACACATCTAGAGTAGTTAGTTTTCAAAGAGCCATTACTCTTTTAATAGACGGACATAATGACCGTTTCGTTTCTGAAGGCTTCCCTGCCGGATGGTGCCCGTTCTTAAATTGAGGGGCCAGAAATAGGCATGATCTTCACCAAGTTCCGTTGCACTCCACCAGTAAATATTGTCGTTCATTCCATTGAACTGCTCATTCAATCCGCGGTAACCTCCGGGCAACGCATAAAAACCATCACGGCTTTGCAGTTCTGTTACGGCTGTTTCTTCTCCGCCCAGGTAATTTACAAGTGCTGTCCATTCTTCATCATCCGGAATCCGCCACCCTTCAGGTGCCAGTCCTCTTGGATCGTTCACGGCATACCAATTATAGAGCAAACCGAATCTCTCTCCATTTTCAGGGTCATTGTTGTAATAACTCCATGCAGGTTCTCGATTATCCCCGGCTTCTCTCCACTCATCGTTGGATTGTGCATGGGGAATTGGATCTCCGTTGCGAAATGAAACTGTGTTCAGGTTCTGAGTCATCCATATCTGATCGCCAATCTCTGCTTCACTCGAAGCGGGGCCGGTTTCGGATTCACAACTGGTGATCATGAAGAGTGTGGAGAACAGTAGTGCCAAAAAAACTTTTTTTCTGTCTGTCAAAGGATAAATTCAGGTTAGTTAATATTAAAATAACGTGAGTTCGATATATAAATGAACAATATGACTGAACCCGTCATATTGAGCGCAATTCCGAGGGTGCTTTTTCCGAGGAATGAAGTCGCTCATCTGTTGCACGCGTAGCGATATATGAGTTTTCGACTTCGTCCCTCCTGAAATACGTCGGGACTGC
>JAFIES010000129.1 GCA_020832415.1 Balneolaceae bacterium
GGAAATTGTTTAATGATTTTCTGGTTATTAAGTGGTTGTGTATGCTTCCTCTTTTTTTTACAAATCCCATCGATGGAAAGATGTGATGAAAACCTCAGGGAAATACATAAAGTACAATACGGCATCTTTTGTACTTTTGTGCCGCCTAAAGAACAGTGTAAGTTATGTCGGTAAATTTGATTTCAAAATCAAAATAATTGGTAATTTCAGTATGATTGTCTAGTGATTGATTTCCGGTTTTATAATATGTACACAAATGTATGAACCGGACTTTTAGAATCCTTACAAAAAAAAGTTGTTTGGTAAGACGTTTTTATCGCAGCCTATCAGCCTGCCGGTTTGTGACGGGACTTCATGACTTGCCATATATTAGAACTTAATTTTCAGGTTTCTCCATGTTGGTATATACTACCGGGGAACATTGTGCAAATGGCTTGTCGCCCGAAATCCCTAAGGTATTGTTCGAAATAAATGTCTCTGTAAGATTCGTGAATTGTTCCATTTTTTCCGAACTCAGCTTTGCCTGTGATTCATTCAAAAAGAAATATTCTACCTGGCCCTCGGCAGAAAAGTAAATCCTGCTGAATATTCTGGTAGGCTCTTGCCAGTAAAATCCATTTGTATTAAGGAACTTGGTCAGTTCGGTATAAAATTCGCGGAACTGCTGTATAAATGGTTGTGGGTTTTCATTAAAAAGGCCTAGCTCCGGAGTAGAATGTAAAGCATCGATATAGCGGGCATCGATTTCATCAATGGAGATTCCATTTTCTTGTGCCTGTGCAAAAGTCATAACTGTTCCCTGCCCTACAACCAACGGGGTTATAAACAGGAAGAATAGAACGAAAGAATAGATGTATTTCATTGGAACTAGCGGTTTTAATTATCATTAAACTATTTTATTAGTACTATAGTAGCAATACTTGTTTAAAGGTTCAAGTCTCAATTTGCAGGCTGAAGCGTTACGCAAATTCCTCCATTTAATGCGGAAAAAATGACAAATACTCTACAGGCGTTAGGTAAAGATGTAAGCCTGTATATTTTTGAAGTTGACCGATGAAGCGGGGTTTCAAAGTGGCTCAAGTCCAATTCAGGTTCTCTTGTACATTTGGGCCGCCAAAAGTACCAAAAACTCTTGGCTGGGAGGAATAGACAGGAGATCGCCTTGCGTTCACTTCAACAATTCAACGCTAAGCTCACAGCAATTTTTTCTAACTTCCGGCCGGTCTGGATTATTAACTGCAAGGAAGCATGAACATTGAAACCTCAGTGCTTCTGTGGCAAAAATATCAAGAATCATAGGCAAGATTCGGCCCCAACCACTTCTCCACTTTCTCCACACTCATACCTTTTCGCGCAGCATAATCCTCCACCTGGTCGCGGGTGATGTTACCAAGATTGAAGTATTGCGCTTCGGGATGGGTAAAGTAGAGGCCACTGACCGATGAGGCGGGGCTCATGGCCAGGTGTTCGGTAAGAGTGATGCCGGTAGATTCCGGAACGTTCATCAGATCGAAGAGGATCAGTTTTTCGGTGTGGTCGGGCTGGGCTGGGTAGCCGGGTGCTGGACGAATTCCGGCGTACTTCTCGCGGATGAGCTGCTCGTTGTCGAGGTCTTCATCGGGAGAGTAACCCCACAGCTTGGTTCGCACTTCGCGGTGCAGGTATTCAGCAAAGGCTTCGGCAAGGCGGTCGGCAAGGGCTTTCACCATAATGGCGTTGTAGTCGTCGTGATCCTGCTCAAACTTTTTCACCAGGTCGAGTACACCGTGGCCGGTGGTTACGGCAAAGCATCCCATGTAGTCGGCAATGCCGGTTTCCCTGGGCGCCACAAAATCGGAGATCGCCTTGTTGGGCTGACCGCTCCGTTTTTTAGCCTGCTGACGGAGTGCGTGGAATGTGGTAATCACCTCCGAACGGCTCTCGTCACTGTAAATTTCAATATCATCCCCTACGCTGTTAGCCGGGTAGAGCCCTGCGATGCCGTGCGCCGTCAGCAGCTTTTCGCTGATAATTTTGTCGAGCAGTTTATTCGCTTCATCAAACAATTTCCGGGCTTCAACTCCGGCTTTTTCATCCTCCAGAATGTCCGGAAACTTGCCCTTCATCTCCCAGGCCATAAAAAACGGACCCCAGTCGATGTAGCGCCTCAGTGTATCGAGCGGCATATTTTTATACTCTGTAATCCCAAGTTTCTCCGGCTTTTTGATGGGTGCTTTTTCCCAGTCAATCAGCGTGCGGTTGAGGCGCGCTTTCTCAATCGGCAGGTAGGTTTTCTTCTTGCTGCGGCTGCTGTACTGTTCGCGCAGGCCTTCGTATTCTTTGCGGATTTCGTCCAGGAATCCCTTCTTCAGCGTCTTGGAAACCAGCCGGTTCACCACGGTCACACTTCGTGAGGCATCCAGCACATGAATCACCGGGTTGTTGTAGGATGGGGCAATTTTTACAGCCGTGTGCATGCGCGATGTGGTGGCGCCGCCAATCAGCAGCGGGGTATCAAACCCTTCGCGGGTCATCTCTCCGGCCACGTGCACCATCTCATCGAGCGAGGGGGTAATCAAACCGCTCAGCCCGATCACATCCACGTTGTGCTCTTTGGCCGCGGCCAGGATTTTATCGGCGGGTGTCATCACACCGAGGTCAATCACATCGTAATTATTACAGCGCAGTACCACCGCCACAATATTTTTTCCAATGTCGTGCACATCACCCTTTACTGTAGCCAACAGCACTTTGGCTTTCGGCTGGGTATCTTTGTTTTTCTCCTTTTCCGCTTCAATAAATGGAATCAATATGGCCACGCCTTTCTTCATCACACGGGCACTTTTCACCACCTGCGGCAGGAACATCTTCCCGGCCCCGAATAGGTCGCCCACTATGTTCATGCCGTCCATCATCGGCCCTTCAATCACCTCAATCGGCTGCGGATATTTTTGCCGTGCCTCCTCTACATCTTCTTCAATATAATCTACAATTCCTTTCACCAGCGCATGTTTGATCCGCTCCTCCACCGTGCCTTCACGCCATGCATCTTTTTTGACTGCAACCGCACCGCTCTCCTGGTCTTTGATTTTATCCGCATAATCCACCAGCCGTTCGGTGGCATCATCGCGCCGGTTCAGCAGCACATCCTCCACCAGCTCCTTCAGCTCGGGTTCGATCTCTTCGTACACTTCGAGCTGGCTTGCGTTCACAATGGCCATATCCAGCCCCGCTTTGATGGCGTGGTAGAGAAACGCCGCGTGCATCGCCTCGCGTACCACGTTATTGCCGCGAAATGAGAACGAGATGTTACTCAGCCCGCCGCTCACTTTAGCCAGCGGTAGATTTTCTTTGATCCACTTCACCGTTTCGATGAAATCCACAGCGTAGTTGTTGTGCTCCTCAATTCCCGTTGCCACGGTGAGAATATTGGGATCCATGATGATATCCTGCGGCGGGAACCCGACCTCTTTCGTGAGGATATCGTACGCCCGTTTGCAAATCTCTTTCCGGCGATCCAGGGTATCGGCCTGGCCTTTTTCATCAAACGCCATCACCACAACGGCTGCACCAAAATCGAGAATGCGTCTCGCCTGCTCTTTGAACGCCTCCTCCCCTTCTTTCAGGCTGATGGAATTTACCACACTTTTGCCCTGTGTAGTTTTGAGGCCCGAAAGCAGCACGCTCCATTTGGAACTGTCTACCATAAACGGCACCCGTGCAATATCGGGCTCAGCAGCCATCAGATTGATGAAATCTTTCATCACCTTTTCGGAATCGAGCAGAGCCTCATCCATGTTGACATCTACTATCTGCGCCCCGCCTTCCACTTGCTCACGCGCAACGGAGAGCGCCTCCTCGTACTCCTCATCTTTGATGAGCCGCTTGAATTTGGCAGAGCCGGTTACGTTCGTTCGCTCACCAATGTTTACAAAATTGGTTTCGGGACGTACTACCAGCGGTTCCAGCCCGCTAAGGCGCAGATACGGTTTCGGTTTGGCAGGTATCCTCGGCTTGTGCCGTTTCGCCTCTTCGGCCATCGCCGCGATGTGTTCCGGACGCGTTCCGCAACATCCGCCCACGATATTCACAAAACCTTCGCTGGCATATTCCCGCATCTGTTCAGCCATAAAATCGGCCGATTCGTTATACTCGCCCATCTCATCAGGCAGTCCCGCATTGGGGTACAAACTGGTATAACAGGAGGCATGCTTCGAGAGCTCCTGGATATAGGGGCGCATCTGTTTCGAGCCAAGCGCACAGTTCAGCCCGATACTCAGCAGCGGGTTGGCATGCTGAACCGAAATCCAGAACGCTTCGGTTGTCTGCCCTGAGAGGGTCCGCCCGCTCTGATCCACAATAGTGCCCGATATCTGAATCGGGATTTTCTTGCCGATCTTGCGGCAGTATTCATGAATTGCATAGATCGCCGCTTTGCAGTTCAGCGTATCGAAAACGGTTTCCACGAGCAGGGTATCCACTCCCCCATCCACCAGGCCGCGGATCTGCTCGGTGTAGGCATCAACCAACTCATCAAACGTTGTGGCCCGAAAACCGGGATCTTCCACATCGGGCGAAAGTGAGAGTGTTTTATTGGTTGGACCGATGGCGCCTGCCACAAACCGGGGCTTATCCGGATTTTGACGGGTAGCTTCATCGGCGGCTTCCCTGGCTACCTTTGCCGCTGCCACATTCAGATCGTAAGTTATATGGCCAAGGTTGTAATCATCCTGCGATATGGGGTTGGCATTAAATGTATTTGTCTCGATGATATCTGCACCGGCAGAGAGGAAATTGGCATGAATTTCCCGTATTATTTCGGGTTGTGTGATACAGAGAAGGTCGTTATTGCCTTTGAGGTCGTTCTCAGCATCTGTAAATTGCGAACCCCTGAAGTCTTGTTCAGAAAGTTTGTAGCCTTGAATCATGGTTCCCATGGCTCCATCGAGCACAAGAATTCGTTGATTTAACAGAGAATATAGAGGGTGATTGGAACGGGTCATTTGATAAATATCTTACTTACTTGAAACAGCAAATTAGTGATCGTTGGGTTGTTAGAAAACGTTTCACAAGAGTACAAAATCTGCATTTTACGCGTTAATTACCGCATTTTTTTATGAAAGTTATTGAACACTACGATAAAGCAACGGAACCGCTTATTTCGTTCGAAATTATCCCGCCAAAACGAGGCGGATCTGTACAATCCATATTTGAGTCTCTTGATAAGGTTGTTGAAAAAGTACAGCCTCCCTTTATTGATGTAACCTACCATGCAGCTGAGGCTTATGTGGAAGAGCAGGCGGATGGAACCCTGAAGCGGGTTATCCGCAGAAAGAGGCCCGGCACCATCGGCTTGTGTGCTGCAATTCTTCACCGATATGGAATCGATCCCGTACCGCATCTAATTTGCGAGGGTTTTACCAGAGAGGAGAGTGAAGATGCCCTCATCGAACTGAATTACCTTGGAATCCACAATGTGCTAGCCATTCGTGGCGACAACACCGGTTCACAGGTTTCGCTGAACCAGAATGGTACGGCTAACAAATATGCCATCGATCTTGTGAGGCAAATACACAGGATGAACCAGGGAGATTATATTGAAGACATTATCAATGCCGAATCAACCAATTTCTGCGTTGGTGTAGCCGGTTATCCCGAAAAACATTTTGAAGCACCAAACCTCGACTGGGATATCAAACGCCTGAAAGATAAAGTGGATGCCGGAGCCGATTATGTGGTAACACAGATGTTTTTCGACAACTCCGCTTACTTTTCATTTGTGGAAAAATGCCGTGAAAATGGAATTGATGTGCCCATCGTACCTGGTTTAAAAATCCTGACGACAAATAATCATCTTAAAAGCCTTCCAAAATATTTTCACCTTAATATTCCGGATGAATTAACCGCTGAAGTAGATGCAAATCCTGATAAAGCCAAAGAAATTGGCATAGAATGGGCCCGGCAACAAACCCTTGAATTGATGGAGGGCGGCGCACCGGGCATTCACTTTTACATTATGGGCGATCCTCAGCCGGCACTCGATGTGATTGATTTTGTTAGGAAGAAGTAGATGTGAGTCTTGAGTCCTGAGTATTGAGAATATGGAACTGGTGAAAGCTTCTTGCTTGTGTCTTAAAGAAATGGCTTAGACGTAATTGCAAAATGGGATGTTTGTGCCATAACTTTTTTTCGCTAAGTGATATAGACCAGGTACTTGGCTAAGATTTGTTGTTAAACTCAAAACCTTCTACATTCATCTCACAAATCAAGATTTAAGTCTAAATCAAATACCATGACATACCTGATTGCTGACAGCGGAGCCACCAAAACCGACTGGCTCTATGTGGATGGATCCGAAACAACACAGTTTAAAACCCAGGGGCTGCATCCGTCCAATATTGAGCAATTGAGTGATGCGGTAGAGATTGAAAATCAAATAGGCAGACTCACACCTGAAACAATTCATTTTTTTGGTGCAGGGTGCGGTAATCACGTTTCTGATGATATTGTACGCCGGTTTTTGCAACCTATCTTTCCCAAAGCAACGATTAAAATCTACAGCGATCTTGATGGTTCAGGCCGGGCATTTTTTGGAACAGGTAATGGAGTTGTGGCTGTTTTGGGAACCGGATCAATTTCTGCAAAAATTGAAAACGGCAAAGTGGCGAAAAAGTCCGCCGCACTAGGTTTTGCTATTGGTGATGAAGGCAGTGCAGCCGATCTGGGCCGAAGAATTCTCAAAACCTACTACCGTCAAACCGGAGAGGAGAAAACCATTCAGTTTATCGGTGAGAAAATTGGCCATAAAGACTATGCAACCATGATGAACCGAATCTATCGTGCCGGAAAACCCAACCGCGAACTGGCCTCTATTGCCGGTGAAGTGCTCCACAACCCAATGCCACCTGAGCTTCTTGCAATGATTCGGGATGCATTTACAGACTTTGCAGATAGCCAGCTAAGCCAGCTTGAACTCTCACCGGATGAAGAGATTGTCTTTACTGGAAAAGTGGCACATATGCATAAAGACATTTTGATTCCCCTGCTCAACCGAAAAGGGTATCATAATGTAAAAATACGCTATCCCGTTATCGCAGCATGGAGAGAACGGGTTAAAGAGGGTAATGTTGAGCTCTGATTGATGAAATTTAAATCACTATATTTGGTTAAAACTATTGGCACATATTTCTTGGTGCATGAATTGAATTTGAGATTACTGTAAATAATAGGCAAAATTCATTTCCTGATATTTCAAAAGTCTTTTTAACTGAACCAATATAATCATGAAAGCAATCGAATTTACTTCAAAAACGGATGAAGATGGCCGTCTTCGAATTGATCGCAAACTTGATAAAAAGAATGAGAATGTTCGTGTTCTTATATTGATTGATGAAACTCAAGACGACATTGAGCACGATGATGTTTGGCTTGAAAATATGGTGAAAAGCCCCTCACTCAAATTTCTAGATGATCCCGTAGAGGATATTTATACTCTTGAAGACGGTGAACCTTTCCATGGTTAAATATTCAATTGTGTTAGTTTTCATCATATTTAAATCAGCAATTTTTTGACGCTGACAGAAGCCCGGAAAAGCCCTGGGAATGCTGTCAGGCCTGCCTTGACCATAAACTTTTAACCTTGAATCCGGACGCTACAAGGTGCTTTGCACGCTTGGAGGTCCTTGAATCCTGAACCTTACCCCTTGACCCTCACAGACACCCATTGCCACCTTTACCTTAAACAGTTTAATAGCGACCTTGATGAAGTCCTCAGGCGAGCTGTAGAATCCGGAATAACTCACATTTTTTTGCCGGCTATCGATTGGAAATCCATTGATCAAATGAAGAGCCTAAAACATCCGGATATTACATTCTACAAAATGGCCGGTATCCATCCATGCAGCGTGGAAGAAAATCTGCCTGTTGATGCAGAGAGGCTTTTTGATCTTTGCAATTCCAACGAGTTTGTAGCCATTGGGGAAACCGGTCTCGATTATTACTGGAGTACCGATTATGTGAAGGAGCAAAAAGAGAGCCTTCGCATACATTGCGATATTTCCCGTCAAACAGGCAAACCGATTGTTCTGCACAACCGCGACAGCACCACGGATCTGCTCGATATCATTGAAGAGAAACAGGATGGCCTTCTCACAGGTGTTTGGCACTGTTTTACCGGTACAGAAGAAGAAGCGAAACGGGCACTGGATCTCGGTTTATACCTGGGTGTAGGGGGAGTTTCTACCTTTAAAAATGCAGGTGTAGATAAAATTGTAGCGAACCTGCCGATAGATAAACTACTCCTTGAAACCGATGCCCCTTATCTTGCTCCTGCTCCCCATAGAGGTAAAAGAAACGAACCGGCTTACATCAAATTGATTGCTGCAAATCTGGCAAAACTAAAAGAAAAATCTGCTGATGAAATTTCAAAAAAAACAACCGAAAATGCATTCCGGTTATTTGGAGTTTCTGCTTAAAGTGCCTCATAATGGTATTTACATTTCTTCAGTTACTCTCTTTCTTTAGATCCTAAATTCTACAATTTAACTTGAATGACTGATGCAAAATGTATTTCGTATGAACTTAATCCCATATCCATCAAGAGAAATCAAAACTTATTCAGAAAATTCAGTAATCCTGGCTTGCTGCTCTAGTAACAACATTAAATCTCTCTGAGCATTAAGAGTGTGGGCATCGTCCTCGCCTCTTGATACAAGAAGTGATTGATGGCTTTTTGTAAGCAACAGCTCTGCCTCCGGCAAACGTCCCTGTTTTAACAAACTGCGGCCAAGGTGAGCTTCGGACTTAGCAATTCTCCAGTCACTCTTATCAAATAAATTCTGTCTGATAATTATTGCCTCACGAAGTAAAATTTCTGCTTCCTCAGGTTCGCCCAATTCGATGAGCATCCCTGCCAGCCCGTTCAATGAAACAGCTAAATCCGGATGTTCCTCAGATAATGAGTGACGGCGTAACGAGAGTCCTTGTTCGTAGAATTCTTTAGCTTCCGTAAAATTACCGGTTGTTTCAAAAAGTTTTCCAAGATTATGAAGTACAACAGCAATAAACGGATGCTCACCGGGAAAAACTTGCCGTCCTATCTCAAGCGCCTGTCTCAATTTTTCTTCTGCTCTGTCGAAATTCCCTAACTCCTGATGCACACCAGAATAGCCGTTGAGTGTAAATGCCATATATGGGTGAATCTCGCCCCAGGTATTTTTAACAATAGTGATGGCTTCTTCAAAAAGTTCATCAGCTCCCTCAAGCTCACCGCTTCGATGCATTAGAATAGCAAGGTTATTTAGATTTGCTGCAAGGTTACTTCCTGGTTCGGGATCCAACCGTCTAATCTCAATAACCCTTCGCAGTGTGCTCTTTGCTTTTTCCAAATCACCTTTTTCTCCATATATATTAGCCAGCGTGTTTAGAACACTGGCTACTTCGGGATGATCTTCTCCATAGAATTCCATATTCAGCTCGAGAACTTCTCTGGTAGAAATTTCGGCCTGATGCAGCATCCCCATTCGAAATTCTATATTGGCCAACTCAAGTAGTGCCGATACATACTGTGGGGAGCGTTCACCAACTTTCCTGAAACTATCAATCGACATATCAAGGGCAGTTTTAGCTTGGTCAAACAAACCAAGGTTTTGGTACACCTTGCCAATAAGACCCAACATCTGGGCTTTGACGGCTGGTTGGTCTACCAGTTCGGTTTGCACTTTTTCAAAACCCTGATCAAGCATCTCACGGGCAGATTTAGTGCCGTCATTTGCTTTAGTGGGATCAGACTCTTCAAACAGCTCAGCCAAAAGCAATGACACCTGCTCAGCTCGTTGTGCCTGAAGCTCTGCCTGTTCTGCATTAAGTTTGGTTAGGTGAGACTGCCACAAAATACCGGCAACGCCACCTGCAAGTGCAAAAAGGGCAAATGAGGCCGCAGCAACAGCTATTTTGTTTCGGTAAATAAACTTCCGAACGCGGTATCGAAGTGTGGGCGCCCTTGCGATTACCGGTTCCCCATTGAGGTAATTCTCCAGATCATCGGCAAGCGAAAGTGCGGATGCATAGCGCCGGTGAGGCTCTTTCCACATGGCCATCAGAACTATTCTGTCAAGATCCTCGGCCAGTTGTTTTCGGAGTTTTGCCGGTTCAAGACCACGCCGAAGGGCTGTTACCTCAGGATCAAAAAAATCATCGATGAAATCGGTAGTTACCCGGATGGTTCCGCCTGTTGCGGCTTCGCTTGGCCTGATCGGATCGATCTCACACACAATTTTTTCAATCTCAAGCATGGATGTACTGCTGATGCGATAAGGCTTTCTCCCTGACAAAAGCAGATAGAGCAGAACGCCTAACGAGTAGATATCTGATGCGGTGGTAATCTGTTTGCCACGAACCTGCTCGGGGCTGGCAAATTCCGGTGTCATAATTCTCATTCCGGTTCGGGTATGGAACGCGGCAATTTCAGGATGTTCTGGCTGTAGCAGCTTCGCAATACCAAAATCAATCAGTTTTACTTCGCCTTCCTTTGTAACCAGTACATGTTCGGGTTTAAGATCGCGGTGTACAATCAGGTTTTGATGGGCAAAATGAACCGCTTTACAAACATGTTGAAATAGCCTGATCCGATCCTCTATCCCAAGGTAGTTTCGGTCGCACCATTCATCAATGGGGATTCCGTCCACATATTCCATCAGCACATAGGGATCACCTTTTTCTGTAATACCACCTTCTATCAGCTTTGCAATATTTGGGTGATTAAGCGAAGCAAGAATATGCTGTTCCGATTCAAATCTATGCCGGGACCAGGAATCCAGCCCGATTCCTCGCAGTAACTTGAGTGCCCCTTTTTCTCCTTTCTCATTTTCTGCAAGAAATACTGTAGCACTGCCACCTCTACCCAGTTTTTCTATAATTGTATATCCTGCTATCTGATCAGGATGATCATCATCGGAGGATAGGGACGATTTTGTAAGAGAATAGATCTTTCTCTGAAACTCTTCCACGAAACTGCGGGCGTTCCGGTTTTGAGCAGCAATGTTCAGTACCTGAATCCTGAGTTCATCGTCCCCGGAACACCACTCTTCGATCAGCTGATCCCACTGAGGTTCAGGATAATCGAGCAGGCGTTCGGCCAGTTTTTCTGCTGTTTGATCTTTATTGGAATCCATAACTATTTCTGTTCAACAGGATATACAGGAATATTATGCCCGAGAGCTCACCGGTTCAACTCACCATATATCCAGTTACAAGCTGACTGCCAGTCACGTTTTACGGTAGCCGGCGAAATTTCCAGGGCAAATGCTGTATCATCCACCGTCATACCGCCAAAAAAGCGGCATTCAAAAACCTGTGCCTGCCGCTGGTTGATTTTTTCGAGACGGTTGAGGGTTTCGTGCATTTCCAGTAGCTCCCGGGCTGCTTTATCATCGGCCATCAAATCCAGGCTGTCAGCATCTACCGATGTAAATTCCCCTCCTCGTTTTTGGGCCGACCGTTTTTCGGCATAGTTGATCAAAATCTGCCGCATCGCCTTGGCTGCAATTGCCAAAAAATGGCGTCTGTTTTCAATTTGGTTGGGTTGATTTTGCCAGAGTTTGAGGTAGGTCTCATGTATCAATGCTACGGTATTCAGTGTTTCGGCCCCGTTCCATCGCCCCCTTTGTTTTTTTGCAACACTGTGGAGCTCGTCGTAAACAAGTTCAAACAACTGGTTCAGTGCCGATGCATCACCATTGGAAAATTTTTGAATAAGTAATGTTGGTGTATGTGTCATCACAGGCTGAGATGGATTTTAAAATATGGAATAACGTATAGATATTTCTAATTCAAAAATCTCTCAATTCGTTTTACTTAAGAATAATAACATGATCAACATTCGGAATGTAATAAAATTGAAGATATGATGGCTAAAAAATGACAGGTAACTACCCGGTAAAGGAATACGGAAAAGTTTAATGAGTAAATAATGAATAGAATAATGCACACTTCTAATAATTTCGAACATTCCGAAAAAACAGAATGAGCCCATCAGAATCATTTCTCTGTATACACCAATAGGTTGAACACTATATGATGTTACTTATTTAACCAAACCATTATAACCGATGAACTTGCTGCCAATCTGTATAACAGGCAGCAAACTTAAATTAAAAGCCTGGGAATCATGAATAAATTAATGCGATATATTCTCTATATACTTGGCATCTTTGTGGTGATGATTGCCGTTATTGTAAGCTATTTATCGTTCTTTTTGCCAAATGTGGGGCCTGCACCGGATATCACCATTGAACTTACAGAAGAACGAGTACAAAGAGGTGAATACCTTGCCAATTATGTGATGCTCTGTACGGATTGCCATGCTGTACGAGATTTTAATCAGTTTGCAGGCCCATTGAAACCGGGAACCCTTGGAGCTGGCGGTGAACTGTTTGACCGTGAAAATGTTGGCATACCCGGTAGCATGGTGGCACCAAATTTAACCCCGGCTGCACTGGCAGACTGGACTGACGGTGAAATTTTCAGGGCCATAACTTCCGGTGTTTCGAAAGATGGGTCTGCACTATTCCCAATAATGCCATATCCCAATTATTCTCAATTGGATAAAGAAGATATTTACGCTGTAATCGCATATCTGAGGACGCTTGAGCCTGTAGAATTTGAACGACCACCTTCTGAATACGACTTTCCTGTAAATCTTCTGATCAATACCATGCCGATGAAACCAAATATGCAGACCAAACCTCCTAAAAGTGACGTGATAAACTACGGGCGTTATCTGGTTACAGCTGCGGCTTGCAACGACTGCCATACCCGTATCGAGAGAGGTGAGTTTGTAGGTGAACCTTTTGCAGGGGGTAATACATTCGTAATGCAGGGGGGTGGGGTTGTTACATCAGCAAATATAACCCCTCATCAAACCGGAATCGGCAACTGGACAAAAGAGCAGTTTGTTACCCGATTTAAAATGTATGCAGATACAAGTTATGTACCACACGAAGTGAAACCGGGCCAGTTTCAAACCATTATGCCTTGGATAATGTATGGCGGCATGGACGAGGAAGATCTCGGTGCTATTTATGAGTATTTAAGAACTCTTGAGCCGGTGGATAACCTTGTGGAGATATTTACACCAGCCAGGTAACTCACTGTTAGAGATTAGCTGCAGAAGCCTCATGCGTTGTAAACTCTGAATATAAGTTTGAATAACGAAGGGCAGCCTGTACCGGCTTTACCGGAACCGGTTGCCTCCTTTCCACTCTTTCACAATGTAATCAGAAACCCAGTAGCCTAACGCCATGATAGTGAGTACAGGGTTAAATGAGCCATTTGTAACGTGAAGGCTGCCGTCTGCGATAAACAGATTGTCAACGTCGTGAATCCTGCCATATTTATCCGTTACGGACGTTTGGGGGTCATTGCCCATTCGGCATGTACCTGCCTGGTGCTGCCCGCCGCTTACCCCTGTTCCGGGTATGCTTTTCCAGATATTATATGCTCCGGCAGCTTCCAGCCACTTTTCCGCTTTATCTGCAATAAATTCGGCTGTGCGGATATCCTCATCCAGCTTAAAACCGGAAATTTTTGCAACCGGCATACCCCAGTGGTCTACAACATCCGGGTCTACCTCAACACGCGATTCAAAATTGGGCATCTCCTGTACGGGTCCGCGAATACTTGCATTTCGTTTGAAATAGTTTTTCTGGAAATCTTTATGCTCCCTTCCCCAACGGGCAGCCCCTGGCGGCCGTGTACCCGTATATGCATACGGTAATTTGATAAAGTCGTTTGCGAGCATTGCTCCGCCTTTAATGCCGGGATTGTTGTGAGCAAAATCGCAAACAGCCACGCTGGCTCCGGGCCCTGTGCCGTCAAACGTTTCATCCTCGAATAGCCCGTCGGCACCACAGTAGGCGTGCCCCTGTAGATTGCGGCCAACCCAGTCATGGCGGTTGCCAATTCCATTTGGGAATAGATTGGTTGCAGAGTTTAATAAAAGGCGCGGAGTTTCTGTAGCCGATGCCGCCAGAATAACAATATCAGCGGTTTGAACATGTTTGTTGTCATTTTTGTCGAAATATTCAACTCCGGTGGCCCTGCCGCTTTTGTCGGTTAAAACTTTGACAACCTGCGAATGAATTCGGAGTTCGCAATTACCGGTTTCAATAGCCTTGGGAATTACGGTGTTTTGAGTACCATTCTTTGCATCCACGGGGCAGGCAAAGCCAACACAATTCAAAACATGGATGCAGGCAGAACGGCCATCAAACTCTTTGGAGTTTCTGAGCATAGGAATTGAAAACGGATGATACCCAACTTTTTTAGCTGCCTCTTCAAGTAATTTGCCTTCCCGGTTATGGGGAAACGGAGGCATAGGGTGGGGTTTGTTGCGCCAGGGTGCAAACGGATTTTGGTAATCATCACCGGCTACACCAATCTCCCATTCGGCTTTTTCGTAATAAGGTTCCAGGTCGGCATAGGTAATAGGCCAGTCTTCGAGGGTAGACCCTTCAACATCTCCGTAGGTAGATTTCATGGTAAAATCCTCCTCCATAAACCGCCAGGCCATGGCTCCGTAACTCACTGTACCTGAGCCTACACACGCAGCAATGTTGTGGTAGGCCCAGTCATTAGGATATACAATTCGTTTATTCCCCTGCCGGTCTACAGCCACCCGCCGGTAACGTTCGTTGTCTGGCCCGAAGAAACAGGCAAGCGGGAATGAGCGCTGAGCTGTGAGTTCATCATCCCCATGATCGTCATATTTTGCCCAGCCTCCCCGCTCAAAAAGCACAACGGATAATCCAGCATAACTTAACTCTTTTGCCACAACTCCGCCCCCGGCACCTGAACCTACTACTATTGCGTTTACATGTTTGTTAGCCATAATTGCCTTTTGAATTCTTTTGAAAGATTAACTAAAAGAGAGAAATCATACGAAAACTAACGTAATCTCTGTTGCCTCCGTGAATCGGGCTTCCATAATATCCCATCATACAATGATTGCGCATTGTGTTAAAGAAAGCCGAAGGTGTAAAATTGCCCCAGCCCCGGGTGGCCGCACCTGAATTGTAATGCCCCGCTTCGATTGCTTGCAGGTATTCCGTCTGATAGTTCTCATCAAGTTCGGTAAAAATAGTTCCGAATTCCCCGCGACTATCATTATTCATTGCCGGAAGACATGTTTTATAGAGATCATGGTCGTGTTGCAGGTATCCGTTACTGCTGATTTGCTGATCGATAAATCGTGTTACCCACGCATCTTTTCCTCCGGCATACTCCCCCGGCGGAATTATGGCATCAGCCAATGCATCCATTATTTCAGCTTCACTTCTGCCAAGTGTGCGATAAGGAGTGGCAGTGAATCCAGGAATGGTTATGATGCATGCACCTCCGGTCCATAGTGCCGAAATTTTTAAGAACTTTCGCCTGTTGATGGCATCTTTAAAGTTTTTATCCATTGTAAAAATCCTAGTTATTTACTGTTTAAACCGGCAATTTTGGATATGTATTTCTACTTATACAAAATTGTAAGACAAAAAAATTAATTCCACAGAGACCTGTCCTGCAGTAGGTAACCATCATGATAATATACCTGAAAGTGGTCACCCTCCTCTATAGAGGATAACTCAATTTATTTAAAATGTCGGCAGGGTCAGGATATTTATTAACAATAAATAAAGAACCTGCCCCCCCTTCTGTCCAAAAGATGTTCCTCAATTAAAGCCCAAAGTTTAAATCAATCATCTTTTTTGATCTGCTGTTCAAAAAAAATCTGTATAGGAGATTAACTGACCAACATTAAAGAAATCTGCATAAATGAAATCACCAATCAACCAAAATGAATCTTTTAATGATTCGAAGTACAAACACAATCAGAAAAAAAACTGGACGAAACCAGTAATAAATAGTCTGGAGATTAAAACTGATACCATGCAATTGCTTCCGCCTGATATGGATTCGTGAACCTGTCTTCCCAATTCAATTCCAATATGAACTCAAGAACTTTCATAACGATATGAGACTAATTAAAAAGAAAATTTTTACGTGTTTGATAGTGATGTTCGCCTTTTTTACTGGTGTGGCAGAGGCGCAGAGTGGTTTCATCACTATATGGAATACCGAAAACTCCGGCGCATCCACTGACAACCAGATCACCATTCCCACTACCGGTTCGGGGTACAACTACAATGTAACCTGGGAAAAACTGGATGATGTATCGGTAAATGGAACAGAATCAGGAATAACGGGAAACCTGACTCTTACATTTGATGATCCGGGAGAATATAAAGTGGAAATTACAGGCGATTTTCCCCGTATCTATTTCAATAATGAAGGCGACAGGCTTAAAATAATATCGATTGAACAGTGGGGGAATATTGAATGGAGCTCGATGGCCGGTGCATTTTATGGTGCTTCAAACCTTGTGATAAATGCAGAAGATGCACCTGATCTCAGTAATGTTGAAAGTTTATCACAAATGTTTCGTGATGCCACTTCAATAAATAGTGACCTTGACTGGGATGTATCGAATGTTAAAAACATGTCGGCCATGTTTTTCGGAGCGAGTTTGTTTAATGGGGATATTTCAGGCTGGGATGTATCGAAAGTCGAAAATATGAGTTCTATGTTTACATTTGCCAGCGCTTTTAACAGTAATATCTCGCTATGGGAAGTGGGCAAAGTAGAGTTTATGAATGCGATGTTCCAGGGTGCAAGCTCTTTTAACCAGGACATCAGCGGATGGGATGTTTCATCCGCAACCGGTATGAGCCAGATATTTCATGGAGCATCCTCTTTCAACCAGGACATCAGCGGATGGGAGACCGGAAACGTTACAAATATGAACCAGATGCTCATTAATGCAACCTCCTTTAACCAGAATCTTGGGCAACTGGATATCAGCGGGGTAACCAATATGTCGTCTATGCTGAGCAATACTGCCCTTTCTTTAGAAAATTACGACAATACCCTGAACGGGTGGGCAAGTCAATCTGTTCAGGATGATGTAACTTTGGGTGCTAACAATCTGGAGTATTGTACGGGGCACGTAGCCCGCCAGGCATTAATCGACAGCCACAATTGGTCGTTTTCCGGGGATGCTGCTGCCGAAGGATGTTCTCCTTTTATTACCACTTGGAAAACCGACAACACGGGTACCTCGACAAATAACCAGATTACAATTCCCATAACTGGCACCGGTTACGATTTTGCCATCTACTGGGGCGATGGCAATTTTTCATTCTGGCAGGATGGTGACGATCCCAATGACCTGACGCACACCTACACAAGCGCAGGAGAATATATCGTACACATCATTGGGGATTTCCGGAGAATCTTTTTCAATAATGGAGGCGATCGCCAAAAAATCCTCTCGGTGGATCAATGGGGAGATATTCAATGGGGTACCATGGATCGGGCTTTTTATGGCGCTTCCAATCTTGTAATCAATGCGACAGATGCTCCTGACCTCTCTGGTGTTACTACGTTAGGCGGAATGTTTCAAAACGCTACCTCATTAAACAGTGACTTAAACCACTGGGATGTATCGAATGTGACAAATATGAGCTCCGTATTCAGTGGTGCCGAATCATTCAACGGAGACATCAGTAGCTGGGATGTAAGAAATGTAACATCTATGAATTTTACATTTATGGGGGCCACGTCTTTTGACAGCGACATCAGCGAATGGGATGTTTCCGCAGTGACCAGTATGAGCAGCATGTTCAACGGGGCCAGCGCCTTCAACCAGAACATTAGCACTTGGGAGACAGAGAGTGTGGATAATATGAACGGTATGTTCATTAACGCTACCTCATTTGACCAGAATATTGGCGGTTGGAATGTGAGCAATGTGATTTATATGGGAGGCATGTTCAGGAATGCGAGTGCCTTCAACCAGGATATTAGCGGATGGAAGACTGATAGTGTGACTGAGATAAACAGAATGTTTGATGGGGCAACTTCTTTCAATCAGGATATCAGTGGTTGGAATGTGAGCAACGTTACAAAAATGGACGAAATGTTCCAGAATGCGGCATCATTCAACCAAAATCTCGGTGATTGGGATATCAGCAACGTTGATGATATGGAAGAGATGCTCAGCGGCTCGGGTTTGTCGGTAGCTAACTACGATGCAACCCTGATTGGCTGGGCATCGCAGAGTGTACAGAACGAGGTACCACTTGGAGCAACAGACCTTCAATATTGTAATGGCGGAACGGCCCGGCAGAAACTGATTGATGATCATGTCTGGAATATTACCGGGGATGCAGAAGAAGCCGGATGTGAACCGGCCGGGATAATGCCGGATTCCGATAACATTCTCTACGTTCTGAAGGGGGGCGTCGGCCTCCAAACCGGTGACAGCTGGGCAAATGCCCTGCCCGAACTGGCCGATGCACTGAAATGGGCCCATGAAAACAAAGATGAGGCCGACAAACCATGGGATGATGAAAACCCGCTGCAAATATGGGTGGCTTCCGGCACGTATAAACCGATGTATCATGTCAGCACCATGAGTGGCGATGATCCGTTGGATCTGAATAATACGTTTTTGATGGTGATCGATACACAGATATACGGCGGCTTTGAGGGGTCAGAATCTGCCCTTGAGGAACGAAACTACGCTATTCATCAAACCATTCTTTCCGGCGACCTCGATGACGATGGAGAATCTTCTGAAGGGGACGCCTATCATGTAGTAGTGTCAGCTGGGGATGTGGGTACAGCCCGTCTCGATGGTGTAATCATCACAATAGGTGGTAATTCAGCAGCGCCAAACAGCAGTCTTACAGTAAACGGTCAGACGGTTAACAGGCGAAACGGCGGTGGTTTAGTCATAAATAACAGCTCACCGGTTATAGCAAATGTCGTTATGGATCGAAACTATGGCCATCTTGGCGGGGGTGTTTTTAACCATAATGGGGGCTCACCTGTTTTCGTAAATGTACAGTTCACCAACAATACGGCTGTAAGTGGCGGTGCCATTTATAATAACAGTAACTCTTTGATTGTCAACTCCACCATCAGCCAAAATGAAGCCAATTTTGGCGGAGGTATTTATAACGGAAGCACCCTTACTCTGAATAACTCAATAATATGGGGAAACAGTGCCAATAGCGAAGCAAGTGATTTGTTTAACACCACAACAGCATCAGCTGAACTGAACCATTCTCTGTACAGTGATGATACTGACGATTTGGAAGAGGGGGGCGGAGTAACAGTGAATAATGGTGTTACAAGCAATCCGGAATTTGCTGATGTGGGCAATGATATTTTCACATTAACAGAAACATCACCCGCTATTGTTGCCGGCAGTAATTCCCTGTATACGGCAGCCGGTGGTGATACTGATACCGACACCGATCTGGCCGGAAATCCGAGAGTGATGAATGGCACGATCGACATGGGGGCATTTGAATTTCAGGGTGTGCCCCAGCCCGGTGCGCCAATGCTCACCAGCCCGGCAAATGGTGCTGTGGATGTTGATATACCGGCAACCCTCGAGTGGGAGGCGTCGGCCGGAGCGGATAATTACAGGGTTCAGGTTACACTTTCGGGAGGTTCATTCGGTGATGCTGTTTTTGATGATACCACGGCCGATACGGATATTGAAGTAGCAGGCCTGGATGAACTCACTGAATACGACTGGCGTGTACAGGCCCTGGCCGATCCCGATGTGGAAAGCGACTGGAGTGATGTATGGAGTTTTACAACCGGCGAGAATCCCGAGCCACCAACGGTTACCCTCAGGGTCGAATTTAGTGGAGATGGTGCCGGAGCCGTTACAAGTGATCCGGCCGGTATTATTAACTGTAACTCGGACGCAACCGGAGATTGCGAAACGGAGGTGCCATTTGAAGAGCCCGGAATTGAATTAATGGCTGATGCAGATGCCGGATCAATATTTACCGGATGGTGCGTGCAGTCTGATGAAGCCGGCAGCGAAGAGTTCTGTTTCGACTCATCTGTAACCACGGTAACCTTTTTGCCTGTTGAAGGAGAGCTGGACCCCGGAACCGTAATTACTGCAACTGCCGGGTTTGCCATTCAGGATGTGCCAGAAGGAAAAGATCAGCGAATACTGGCCAGTAACCGGAGTACATACATCTTTTCGGGTGCAGATTTTGGGGTTGCCAACGCTGAATATTCAGTGAAAATCGAAACCTTGCCAGGTCAGGGCCAGCTTCAGTTCAACGGCACACCGGTTACGGCAGATCAGTTGATTCCGGTTTCGGGAATCAATAACGGTGATCTTGCATGGGTTCACAACACGGATGACCACGGTTATAACTACACTACGTTCGAATTCCGAATTGTTAGTGATGAAGAAGTGGAAAGCGAAGGCGCCTACACTATGGCCATCGACCTTGCGGCCACTTCAGTTGTACTCTCTGATAATGCCGGAGAAGGCTGGCGGTTCTTAACCAGCCCGGCCACTGGCGATACGTTTGCCGGTTTCCTTTCTTCACTATATACACAGGGAATTCCGGGTTCGGTAAACCCCGGAACAACGCCAGCAAGCCTTTACAAAATAGACCAGGAGGCGTACGCGTGGGATAACGGTTTCAGCATGAGCGATGAAATTGGTGTTGGAGTGCCGTTTATAATCTATGCATTTGAGGATGATCTGACCGCCGAACTGCTTTCGGGCGAAGAGTGGGCAGCACTGGCCGGCGATTATCAATTCCCGGGCCTTTGGTACGATACCAACCAGGGCGACCAGGGAGACAGCCATTTTCTGATAGCAAATCCGCACCCCATCTCATTGGATTTCTGCGAGTTTGCAGCAACCCATGTATCACCCTATGTGGATATCTGGAACCCGGCTTTGGGCGATGGAGATTATCAAAACCTGGTATGCGGAATTGATGATGTGCATATTGCCCCCTTCCAGGCTTTTTGGGTACGAACAACCGCTGACAACCCCGAACTGGTGATCCCCGAAACAGCCTACCTGCAGAGTACGGCCAATGGGTATTTCAAGAAAATTGAAAGATCCGCGATGTCTGACAGTAACATTGTGGATTCAGGAAATTCCTCCCTAATAAGGGGGGATGAAAAGGGGGTGTCAATACTGGCACTTACCGTTGCTCATGCTGACAAAAATTTCAAGAACACGGTCCGAATCCTGTTCAACGATGAGGGCACCTTCGGCCTCGATCCCTACGACGCCCCAAAACTAAGCCCTGCCGGCCTGGCCAGGCGCTGGCTCTCTTTTTACGCCATGGATGGAAATAATCAGCCATATGCACTCAGAAGCTTGCCATCTGATTTTGGTGATCAGATTACCGTTCCGCTGGATATCCGGACAACTGAAACCGGAAATTTCATTCTTACATGGAGTTTGTCTGAAATCAGTCAGTTCTCAGGTAAGATCTATCTCCGGGACAACCACACTGGTTCCCTCACTGAACTTCGTGAAGAGCAAAGCCACCTATTTGAAATTGACGAATACCATGCCGCCAAGGCTATAGATTCCCCCCTTGAAAGGGGGGACGCAAGGGGGGTGTCACTTACTGGAATCTTGCATTCGTCAGTCCACGGAAAGTGGACAGACGAAGAAGTTCCAAGATTCGAGCTCATCCTCACCACACAAGAGCTGGAAGTTTTCGGGGATTTGCCCTCGACTATCACCCTTAACCAGAACTATCCAAACCCGTTCAACCCCACTACGGTTATCAGCTACGAGCTGCCTCAAACCGAACAGGTACGCCTGGATGTGTTTGATATGACCGGACGCCACGTGGTTACCCTGGCAGAGGGACAGGTATCGGCCGGCAGCCACACGGTGACTTTCGATGCACGGAACCTCTCCAGTGGGGTGTACATGTATCGCCTTGTTGCAGGAGGCACAGTAATGACAAGGCAACTAACGCTAATCAAGTAACAAGGCTCAGGGTGCAGGGCACAGATTCACCTTAACCTGTGCCCCGCACCATTTCCCAAGTATAACTTAATTCAAATCAAAACTAACAACAGAATAATAAAATTATGAAAACAATAACTACGCACAGCTACGTATACATACTGCTGTTTACAATTAGTACGGGTCTGCTTTTTCAGGGTTGTTCCGATTCAACATCGGCAGACCCCGAAGATGAGGAAAACATCGAGGCGATGATCGCGGAAATCAGAAATGCAACGCAATCATTTCATGATGCAGAGGCTGCAAAAAATGCAGGGTGGAATGTGGTATTGTCGCCTTGTGTTGAACACCCGCAGGAAGGCGGCATGGGCTACCACTATGGCCGAATGGGTTTTTTTGACGGCCGTACCAACCACCTGGAACCCCAGGTGCTGCTCTACGAGCCCACCGAAGGAGGAGGGCTGGAGTTCGTTGGAGTGGAGTACATCATTCCGTTTGATATTGTACCGGCCACAGCCACTCCGCCCATGATTCTTGGCGAGCATTACCACCCAAACCATGAACAGGGTTTCTGGGCACTGCACGTATGGACGGAAAAGGCAAATCCAAAGGGAATGTTCTACGACTGGAATCCAAATGTATCCTGTCAGTTCGAAGTGGATGTGATGTTAAATGAAGTGAGGGCAGTAACCGAAGCCTATCACAACATCGACAATGCAAAGACCGATGGCTGGGATACCTTTATATCGCCCTGTGTTGAGCATCCTGAAATGGGCGGGATGGGCTATCACCTTGGCCAGCCCGCC
>JAFIES010000132.1 GCA_020832415.1 Balneolaceae bacterium
GCCAACGAAGAGGTCATTGACGGGAAAAGTGAAGTGGGTGGTTTTCCGGTTGTTCGGCGGCCCATGCGGCAGTGGGTTTTGAAAATTACGGCCTATGCCGAGCGCCTTCTCAGCGATCTTGATGATCTTGACTGGCCTGAATCCACAAAAGAGATGCAGCGAAACTGGATCGGGAAATCGATAGGTGCTGAAGTAGATTTTGCCGTACCGGATCATGATGAGAAAATCCGTGTATTTACTACTCGTCCGGATACACTTTTTGGTGCCACATATATGGTTTTAGCGCCTGAACATCATCTCACCGATATTGTAACCACAAATGAACATCGGGCTGAAGTAGAGGCTTATAAAGAGAAAGCTGCCAACAAATCCGATCTTGAGCGGCAGGAACTTAATAAAGAGAAAACCGGGGTTTTTACAGGTGCATACGCAATCAATCCGGTGAATGGCGTGGAAGTACCCATCTGGATTGCTGATTACGTACTCGCCCACTACGGAACCGGAGCCATCATGGCCGTGCCGGGTGAAGATGAACGTGATTGGGAATTCGCCGAAAAATTTGATCTCCCTATCATTCGAACCGTTCAGCCACCGGAAGATTTCGATGGAAAAGCGTATACGGGCGATGGGCCGTCGATCAATTCTGATTTTCTGAATGGCTTGCACATCACAGAAGCCAAAACAAAAATGATTGAATGGCTTGAAAAGAATGGCGTTGGAGCGAAAAGTGTGAATTATAAGCTCAGAGACTGGCTTTTTTCACGTCAGCGTTATTGGGGTGAACCGTTTCCAATCATCCATGTGGATGGAAAACCGAAAGCCGTTCCCGAGTCAGATCTGCCGGTAACCCTTCCGGAAGTGGATGATTTTCAGCCTACTCAAACCGGAGAACCACCACTTGCACGTGCAAAAAACTGGGTGGAAACCACCGATCCTGAAACCGGTAAAAAAGCCCTCCGGGAAACCAACACGATGCCTCAGTGGGCAGGTTCTTGCTGGTACTATCTGCGATACATCAGCCCCGATTTTGATGGTGGCCCCGTAGATCAGGGAGAGGAAAAATACTGGATGCCTGTTGATCTATATGTAGGCGGGGCAGAACATTCGGTATTGCACCTTCTTTATGCCCGGTTCTGGCACAAAGTGCTCTACGATTGTGATGTGGTTTCAACGAAAGAGCCTTTTCAGCGATTGGTGCACCAGGGAATGATTCTGGGTGAAGTTGAATACACCGCCTATGAAAAGGATGGAAAAATTGTGAGTGCAGATGAAGCTGCTGAACTTGAAGATGTGAAACGTGTTCCGCTTTCTGAGACAGATGTGGAGAAGAAGGGTGAACGTTTTGTGATGAAAGACACAGAAATTACAGTTGATGCCCGGGCACATAAAATGTCGAAATCTCGGGGTAATGTTATCAACCCGGATGATGTTGTGGAAAGATATGGTGCAGATTCTTTAAGGCTTTATGAGATGTTTATGGGACCGCTGGAGCAGGTTAAACCATGGAGTACCAAAGGTGTTGAAGGCGTAAATCGTTTTCTTAACCGTTCATGGCGACTGTTTCTTGCCGGAAATGATAATGAATGGAGAGTTGTCGATCAAAAGCCCAATAGTGATCAGTTAAAAGTGTTGCACGAGGCGATCAAAAAGGTGACCGATGACATAGAAAATATGCGGTTCAATACAGCGATCTCTGCACTGATGATTTTTGTAAATGAAGCCAACCAGTGGGATTCACTGCCAAAAGAAATTGCAGAAGCATTTTTGATTTTACTCTCTCCTTTTGCCCCTCATATTGCAGAGGAACTTTGGAGCCGGTTGGGCCAAAAAGAATCCATTGCTTTTGCAAAGTGGCCGGAACATAAAGAGGAGTATCTGAAGAGTGATACAATTGAACTGCCTATCCAGGTAAACGGAAAAGTTCGTGCAAACATCACCATTCCTGCCGACAGGGTTAAGGATAAAGATTTTGTGATTGGGCTGGCTAAACAGAACAAAAATATTGAACGGCACCTCGATGGTACCGTCACTATTAAAGAGATTTTTGTTCCCGGCAGAATTGTGAATCTGGTTGTTAAACCGGTCTGACAGGTATCAATCCTCCATTTGAGTATTACTTACAAAGGAGATAAATCGGCTGTCGGGCGACCAACTGGGCACGTTGATGGTACCCTGGCCACCATACAGGTAGGCAATTACTTCCGGTTCACCGCCATCAAGCGGCATTTTACGAAGGTAAACATGCTTATAAAACGGATGATCTCCCGAAGGCACTTCCGGCATGTATGACAGAAACACGACCGTTTTTCCATCCGGAGAGATATGCGGGAACCAATCCTGATACTCATCAAATGTTAACTGTTCCTGCTGGCTGCCATCGGGCCGCATTCGCCAGATCTGCATGGTTCCTGTCCGCTCTGAATTGAAATAGATATACTTCCCGTCGGGAGTGTATTCTGAGCCGTCATCAAGTCCGGGAGTATCGGTAAGCTGAACTTCTTCACCGCCATCCACACTGATTTTGTATATATCATACTGTCCATTTCTAAGCCCTGTGTAAGTAAGTGTGTCGTCATCGGCTGACCATCCATGTAAATAGGAGGGCCCCAAATCGGTAACCAACGTAGGTGTGCCGCCTTCAATTGGCATCACATATACAATCGACTGGCCATCATGATCTTCACTGTGATGACTGATTCCAAGAAGTTCACCACTGAATGAGATTACATGATCGTTATTATTTCGGGTGGCAAAATCGGAATAGATTACAGTAGGAGTGCGGGTTTCAAGATCAAAATTGTAGAGCAGGCCATCTGCGTTGTAAATGAGCGATTTTCCATCAATTGTCCAGTTTGGGGCCTGTAACGATCGGTTTTCTTGATGAACTACTTCAAGATGGCCGGTTTCAACGTTCAGTATTTCAACACGAGAGCCGATGTATTGCTGGTAGGGGACGTAATCATCATCAACCGGTATTGTGATGCGCACATTACTGTAATCTGCGGTGCCTGATGCTGTAAACAGACCCGTATAAACCTCGGGATTCAAATTCAGATCAACAGTTTTTCTCTCACCAAACGATTCTCCAAACTGAGCAGCTGATATAATAAAAGTACCTCCTTTTCTCTCAACCTGGATTACATTAGCCTCACCAAATGGAGCCGTAAGTAATTCTGCAGCAGCTCCATTTTCCGGCCTTACCGATATCACAACCTGTCCGTCAATTTGTACGGAAACCGTCAAGTGTGCTGAAGAGTAATCGAGACTGTTTCTAACACTCCATCCCGATGTAACACCATTATCTTCAAGCTGATCAATGCGGGCGCGAAGAATAAAATTTCCGGATTGAGTAGTGTTTAAATAGTGAAATGAGTCGGAAACAGAAGATAAACCCGTTGCTGAGCTTTGAAGTGCATAGGTTTGATTTTCTGAGTTATATGATGAAGTTCCGGCATCAATTTCGGAGTTGATGGCTGAAAATGATGAAAATATACCGCTTTGAGCCTGAGCAGATTCTGAGATTGAAAATGTCATAAACAACGTTGTGAATAGAAGTGATTGGATTAATTTCATAGCCGGATAGTTTTTGTGGTTATCCTGTTAATATGAAGAATTGCGGGCAAAAAACAATGGAAATCTGATTACATATTGTCTGGCAATACAAAATGGCAGAGAGAACAGATATCTGTTCATCATGTTTAGAAATTTATCTGTGCGTGAACATTTGTATACTACCTGAACAATATTATTAAATCTTCTGAAATGAAATTTAAAGACAAAGTTTTCATCATAACAGGTGCAACCAGTGGAATGGGGCGAGCGATAGCTCTTGAATTTGCAACCGAAGGGGCTTCCCTGATGTTAAATGGGCGAGATGTAACCCGTGGGAATGAAATTACGGAACAGATTCGCAGCGAGGGAGGCATTGCAAATTTCTTTGCCGGTGATATTTGTGATGAATCCGTGAACAGATCTCTGGTTGAAGAGACGCTTCAGCAATATGGAAAAATCGACGGGATAGTAACCAATGCCGGCAAGCTTGGCCTCGGCAATGTAACCGACATAGATTCAGATAAGTGGCATCAAACTTTTCAAACCAATGTTCATTCGGTCTATTATCTGATGAAATATGCACTCCCGGAGATGCAGAAAAGTGGATCAGGAACGGTACTTGTGAATGCATCCATTGCAGCGTTTAAATCGTTTCCAAATCACCCTGCCTACTGTGCTTCAAAAGCAGCTGCTGTTGCACTTGCCAAGCAGGCTGCTACAGATTACGGACCGGAAATACGGGTGAATGCGATCTGTCCCGGTCCCGTGGATACTCCTTTTTTACACGATTCTGCAATTGCATTTTCTGATCCGGCAAAAGCTGTTGATGAAGCAAAAGATGCCACACTTATGAAGAGACTTGGCCAACCGTCTGATGTGGCAAAATTGGCCGTTTTTCTTGCAAGTGATGATGCATCCTGGATTACAGGTTCTGCTTATCGAATTGACGGTGGAATCCTCTCATCCTGAAATAAGTTTTTACCTCGTTATCAAATTGAGCTGTTAAATCTGTTTTATAATTTATCTGCAACCGAGTATATTCAGACACGTTTTTGGAATTGGAGCTTATACTTAATTAAAAATATTGCCGGGCATTTCGTTTCTGCTCACTACTACTACTTATGGAAAACAGGATAGTTGCTGAGAATATGGCTCAGCTTTTTAAACGAGCTGCGGAACAGTATGGTGATTTGCCTGCCTTTGCTACACGAATAGAAGAGCTCCAATGGGAGCCTGTCTCATTCCGTGAGATGTATAACAGGGGCTTAAATCTTGCTACCGGCCTTATTGAATTGGGAGTTGAAGCCAATGAACATGTTGGACTTTTTGGTGATAATCGGTTTGAATGGATTCTGACGGATTGTGGCATCCAGCTTTGCGGTGCCGCTGATGTACCTCGCGGACGCGACATTACAGATACCGAGCTTGTTTATATCATCAACCATGCAGAGATAAAAATTGCATTTGCTGAAACAAGACAACTTGCTGAGCGAATTCTGAGCCTCAAGCCTGAGCTTCCAACACTCAAAACAATTATTCTGCATGAAGAGGCTGACCTGTATGATGATAATCTTCTGCACATTTCAACAGTGGAAAGTACCGGCAAAAATCTCCGGGCCGATGGCGACAGAAGAGCAGAGCAGAGAATGGAAGCTATTAATCCGGATGATCTTTTCACGCTGATCTACACATCAGGCACAACTGGGAAACCAAAAGGGGTGATGCTTTCACATGCCAACATCATGTCGCAAATGAAAGTGATCCCGATTGAACTATCATGTACTGATCGGGTACTATCCATTTTGCCGGTGTGGCATATTTTTGAACGGGTTTTTGAGGTGTACACGATTTCATGCGGAGTTTGTACATATTACACCAGCATAAGGACTTTGGGCGATGATTTAAAGAATGTAGAGCCAACTTTTATGGGTTCAGCACCCCGATTGTGGGAGAGTTTACATCATCGAATATTGAAAAAGGTGAAAGAGTCTCACCCAATGAGGCAGCTGCTCTTCCACACAGCCTATTTCCTCAGCAAACAGTACAAATCTTCACTCTATTTTCTGTTTGACAAACGGTTGAAAATAGAGCGGCAATCAATGCTGAAGAGGATTCTTTTATCACCCTTTTATGCACTACGCTGGGTAGTGGTTACTCCGTTTTACGGATTTTTCAATGTTGCCGTACTCGAACCGGTTCGGCTGAGCGCAGGTGGTTCACTGAAAGCAACCGTATCGGGTGGAGGTGCATTGCCCAATGAGATAGATCGTTTTTTTAATTTTATTGGCATACCGGTTTTAGAAGGATATGGTATGACAGAGACTTCCCCTGTAATTGCGGTGCGGACAGACAGGGAGCTTGTTATTGGAACGGTAGGTCCTGTGGTAGCTGATACGGATGTAAGAATCGTTGACATTGAAAGTGGAAAAACTCTGTTTCCTGATGAGAATCATCCTGAAAACGGGCGCGGGTTGCGAGGTGAAATTCACGTGAAAGGCCCGCAGGTAATGCAGGGGTACTACAAAGAGAAAGAACTCACCGAAAAAACGATTCAGAATGGGTGGTTGAATACAGGTGATCTTGGGATGATCACCTTTAATAACTGTTTGAAAATTCTGGGACGGACGAAATCTACCATTGTACTGTTGAGCGGAGAAAATCTGGAGCCTGAACCGATCGAAATGCGCCTTACGCAGAGCCCACTTATAGAACACTGTATGATTGTAGGGCAGGATAAAAAACATATTGGGGCCCTCATTGTACCCGATCTTGATGGCCTTCGCGGAAAAGGTATAGAGGTTGCAAACCTGAATGATGCAGTGGTGAATAATGAAGCCAAAAAGCTGATTCGCGCTGAAATAAAAAAAACAATTTCTCTTTATAATGGTTTCAAACGTCATGAATTAATCCAGGATTTCACCCTTCTTCCGGAGAATTTCAGGAATGGAGTTGAGCTTACAAGTTTGTATAAAATGAAGCGGCACATCATTCAGGATAAGTATGCTGATGAGATAGAATCAATGTTTAAGCACGAAAGTACAGGAGTAAAATAGCATGGAATTTACTACACAGTTGCTCTATCCAATCGATCAGATTCTGCTGGCTGTTATGATATTCTCCATCATGTTTGGAATGGGGGCAAGTCTTACAATCGATGATTTTAAAACCGTTTTACGCTATCCGCGCGGTATTTTGATTGGGTTTCTCTCTCAGTTCGGCCTGATGCCTTTTTTCGCATATGGGCTTGCAGTTTTTTTGAATCTCCCGCCCGCATATGCTATCTCAATAATACTGATTGGCTGTTTGCCCGGCGGAACCACATCCAACATGTTTGCCTATTTTGCACGTGGTTCTGTTGCTTTGAGTATTGCAATGACAACCGCCTCAACAATTATGGCACTCATCATGATGCCAATTCTCCTTGAATTCTACACGCAGGAGTTTACAAGCGCATTATCCGCTGAGTTACAATTAGCAGGAACAGGCACCGAATTTGTCATTCCCACCGGTAATATTATCGCTTCATTGATATTGGTGCTGGTACCTGTGGCTATGGGAATGTTCCTCAGGGCGAAATCGCAGGTTTGGGCAAAAACAGCTGAGGATACAGCCGGTTTCATGGGAATTATCGTAATTATCTATCTTATCGGAACGGCATTTGCACGCCACAGCGGCCTGATGCTTCAAACGCCTGTTGAAATCTACATTGCTGCAGTTTGTGTAGGCCTTCTTGGTTTTCTTTTTGGATTTTGGATGTCGAGACTTTTCAGATTATCGCCCATCTTTCAGAGAGCAATTTCACTTGAAACAGGTATTCAAAATGGCCCGATAGCTTTTGCTATTATCCTGCTTAGTTTTGCTGAACCAGTTCAAAGCCAAATGCTCTGGCTGGCTATTCTCTACTCAACCTTCATTGTGATTACATCATCCTTTATTACTCTCTATTACAGGCGGGTTGGTAAGTTTGATTACGAGATTTACAAAAACACAACCATTCATAACAGGCTGTTTGGCGATGAGTACGTGAGCCACTACCCGGATGGTTTCTTGCCGAAAAGAATTGAACATGATCCAAGCCAGGGCTTTACACCCGGTCAGGTCAGAGAGAAGAAGTAATACATGCTTTTCACTTAATTCTGCTCTATTTTGATGTAATCCATAAACAATACATCATCTACAATGTTTGAAGTTTTCGAATCCGGTTCCAAAATCAGTAAGAGCGACTACAAAAAGCGACTTCCCGAACTGCGCGCAGAACTTCTTAAAACTCAGTTTGAACTGCAAAAGCAGAATATTCCTGTACTGATTAAAATTGCAGGTGTTGAAGGCGCAGGAAAGGGTGAGGTGGTAAACCGGCTTAACTCATGGATGGATACCCGCTACATCGAAACGTATGTGTTCAGAAAGGAGAGTGATGAAGAAGCAAGCAGGCCTTACTACTGGCGGTTCTGGAGGGTTTTGCCAAGCGGCGGACAGATAGGGCTCTTTTTTGGTTCATGGTATACAGCACCTATTAAGAAACTTGTGTTTGACGAGATGGATTCGGCAAAATTCGATTCGGAAATGAATCACATTCGATCACTCGAGCAGATGCTTGTTTCCGGCGGAATGGTAATTGCTAAATTCTGGCTGCATATTCCCGAAGCAGAACAGAGAAAACGGTTTGAAAAACTTGAGAAGGATGAGCGTACCCAATGGCGAGTAAACGATTACGATTGGAGGTATCATGATAATTTTGAGCGGTTTATTAAGGTAAGTAAACGTGCAATACGGCAAACAGATACGGCAAAATCTCCGTGGAATATCATTGATGCATCTCAAACACGCTACAGAGATATCGCTTTTATGGAGATATTGCTTCAGCGAATGAAGGCTGCATTGAACCGAAATGGAATAAACAAGCAACTCGAGGAGCCGATTACTCCTGAACTCCATGAAACTGCACGGCCAAATAACATTCTGAACCATGTTGATCTAACACCATCTTTAAACAAAAATGAGTATAAAGATGAGTACAAAGACCTTTACCTGGAAATAGAGTACCTGGCGTGGCAGTGTTATCAAAATCAGATATCGAATGTTATTGTTTTTGAAGGATGGGATGCCGCAGGTAAAGGTGGTGTTATTCGAAGGTTAATTCCTACACTCGATGCCAAACTCTATCGTGTAATTCAGATCTCTGCACCAACCAAACTTGAAAAATCGCATCACTATCTATGGAGATTTTGGCAGCACATCCCCAAAGATGGAAAAATCACGATTTACGATCGGTCCTGGTACGGCAGGGTTCTCGTGGAGAGAGTGGAGGGTTTTGCCACGGAGCCGGAATGGAGCCGCTCTTATCATGAAATCAATGAATTTGAGCAGCAGCTGATTGATCATGGAACTGCAATTAACAAATTCTGGCTGCATATCAGCAGTGATGAACAGTTGCGACGATTTGAAGAGCGTAAACGAATCGAATACAAGAAGCATAAAATCACTGAAGAAGACTGGAGAAACCGCGACCAGCGGGAGGCCTATAAAACTGCTGTACATGATATGATTGCCAAAACAAGCACTGAGTATGCTCCGTGGCATATTATACCGGCAAACAGTAAAAACTATGCTCGTATAAAAGTGCTGAAAATCATCAGAGATTCCATGAAATCGTCACTGGAAAAGAGGAGTAATCGTAACACTGAAAAAGATTCATGATGGAGATCATCACAAACGATATCTATCTGAATACGAGTGGATTTTCAGATATTCACGATATCACAGGAAAAGTAAATCAACTTATTTCTGACAGTAAAATTAACGAAGGATTTTGCCATATCTTTGTTGTAGGGTCAACAGCTTCCGTATCAACGATGGAATTTGAACCGGCACTCGTTCAGGATATCAAAGAGAAGCTTGAAGATTTTGCATCAGAAAAGATGCGTTCACATCACTCGGAAACCTGGGGTGATGATAACGGTTTCTCTCACATCAGGGCTACATTTATGGGGCCTGGAATTACAGTACCCATTCGAAACGGGGGCTGTATTCTTGGCACCTGGCAGCAGATTGTTCTGCTCGATCACGACAACAGGCCAAGAGAACGACATCTGATCGTTCAAATAATCGGCAAACGCGAGTGAAAACTTTTCGTGAACGGAATCATTGTCTTGCTATCCCAGAAAAAGTTCACTATATCCATGCATTGTTAACAATGAATAAACAGATCTGGATATGTCGGGCAGTTTAGTTGCTGCAATTTCACTGGTTCTCTTTTATGTGGGGTATCGCTATTACTCCCGGTTTCTCGCTGAGAAAATCTACCGCCTCAATCCCGATTTTATTACTCCTGCCCACCAGTTTAATGATGGAGTAGATTATGTACCTGCCAACAAATTTGTCCTTTGGGGGCATCATTTCACATCAATAGCCGGTGCAGCACCAATTGTTGGTCCGGCCATTGCTGTCTATTGGGGATGGCTGCCCGCCATGTTGTGGGTGGTATTTGGTACAATTTTCGCAGCCGGTGTGCACGATTTTGGTGTGATGGTTTTGTCTGTAAGAAATAAAGGGCAATCTATAGGCACTATTGCGGATAAGATCATTGGCCATCGTGCAAAGATCTTGTTTCTGTTCATCATTTTGATTCTTGTTTTGATGATCAATGCCGTTTTTGCATGGGTAATATCCAACCTGTTTATCAGTTTTCCGGCAAGTGTACTCTCCATTTTTATACAGATACCTCTTGCAGTTTGGATAGGGTACAGAACCTACAAAGGCTCGGGTGGAAGTATGATTATGCCTGCCATTGTTGTGTTGTTTGTGATGTACTTCACTGCAATACTCGCAAGCTATGTACCTGTTTTACAAATCGATTTGGTTGAATATTTTGGCGGCGAAGAGAATGTGGTTTGGATGGGGCTGTCCGGTATAGAAATGTCTTTTTTTGTATGGATTGTCATTTTGATGGTCTACGTCTATATCGCATCCACACTACCGGTATGGACACTTCTGCAGCCTCGGGATCTTATCAATTCCTACCAATTACTTCTTGGTTTGCTGATTCTTTATGCGGGACTATTTATCACAAATCCGGGAATTTCTGCACCTCCTGCAAATGCAGAAGCAACGGATGTAAGCTGGTTTCCGCTCTTGTTTATCACTATTGCATGCGGAGCAATTTCGGGCTTTCATGGCCTGGTTTCATCCGGCACTACAGCTAAGCAGCTTGATAAAGAGACCGATGCCAGATTTATCGGATATCTTGGAGCAGTGGGAGAGGGGGCACTTGCTCTGATAACCATTGTAGCCGTTGTAACCTACTTCAATACAACAGGCGAATTTCTTGCTCACTATCACTCTTTTGAGGAGGCCGGTGCTACCGGATTGAATGTATTTGTGCAGGGAGCAGCACAACTTGCTACGGGTTTACTCATTCCTCTTGAAGTTGCACAGACCATTATAGCTGTGATAGTCATCAGTTTTGCAGCAACCACGCTTGATACTTCTGTCCGGCTGATGCGCTATATCATCAATGAGCTTGGTGTTACCTATAATGTAAAACCACTTACACACATGCATATATCCACATTCATTGCGGTTGGTGCAAGTGCAGCACTTGTGTTAATACCAGAAGGCCCCAGAGGTTTAGGATCGGGAGGATACCTGCTTTGGCCACTCTTTGGAACGTCAAATCAGCTTCTTGCAGCTATCAGTCTTTTAATACTCACTATTTGGCTCAAAAAGAAAGGTCGAAACATAGTTTACACTCTTGTACCATTGATATTTCTGCTTTTTATGACGCTCTGGGCCATGAGTGAACAGGTTTTCTTTCAATGGGCTATCTGGAGCGAATCCGGTGGAAATATGCTGCTCTTTGTATTCGGCTCTCTGATTTTAGTGTTTACCTTGTGGATCATCCTCGAAGCATTGAAACTGGCACGATCATTCACAGATCAGAGTGAGATTAATTAACTGTTTACCCTGTTTTTCAGATTTCCGGTACGAAAACTTTCAAGAACTGAAACTACTTGATCCACCAAACGTTGACGGGCTTGCCTGCTTGCCCAAGCAACGTGAGGAGTTATAAGTAGATTCCTCGGCTGATTTACTATCAATGGATGATTCTTTTCCGGGGGTTCAACACTTAACACATCAATAGCAGCTGCCTGTATGGTTTCTGACAGGAGTGCAGTCAGTAAATCATCTTCATTTACAATTCCGCCCCGTCCCATATTTATCAGAATGGAATTGCTTTTCATTAAAGCCAATTTTTCGCTGTTAATGAGGTTTTCCGTATGAGTTGATAAGGGTGAATGGATACTTACAACATCACTCACACTGAGTAATTCGTCCAAAGGCACACGGCCATGTTGTGGGGATCTTCCAGGAACCACACTTTCAGAAATAATCACATTCATCCTAAATGCTTCAGCCAGTTCATGTACGCGTTTACCGATTGCCCCATACCCGATTATCCCAACTGTTTTACCTGCCAGATCTTCAATGGTAAAATCGAGAAGGCAGAAGAAAGGACTTTCTGCCCACGAAGAATTTCGTACTGAAATATCATAATCTCTTAATCGTCTCTGAAGCATCAGAAGGCAGGCAATAGTATGCTGAGCAACGGATTCTGTTGAGTAGTCAACCACGTTACATACAGGTATTCCCAGCTCTTTGGCAGCTATTGAATCCACATTATTTGTTCCTGTTGCCAAAATCACAATAAGCCTGATTTTTGGATTTTGTGATAGCAGATCTCTGTCGAGTACCACTTTGTTCGTTAGAATAACATCAGCTCCTGCAATTCTTTCTGATGTTTCCCCCGGTTTTGTTGTATCGTAGGTAATCCACTCAAATGGAAAAGAGAACAGCTGCTCCGTTGATAAATCGTGGGGAGAGAGGCTTTTATAATCAAGAATTACGGCTTTCATGTGTATGATTGATCCGGTTATCAAAAAATTAAGTAAACATTGTATTGATTATTATCACTTTAATTTCGCAAATTGTCGAAATCGTCGTCAAAAGGGAATATTGTTAAACTGACATGAATAATACTATGGAAGAAAACAGTTCAGGACAAGGTGAAAAAGCAGCTCTTCCGAAAGAGCTGGATCGCTGGAATTGGGGAGCCTTTTTTTTAAACGCAATCTGGGGAGTTGGTAACAAAACCTATGTTGCTTTATTGGCATTGGTTCCTGTTGTTAACATTTTTATGATGATCGCCCTGGGTTTGAATGGCAATAAATGGGCGTGGAAAAACAGAGAGTGGAAAAGTGTAGAGCACTTTCAAAAAGTACAAAAGCGATGGAATGTGGCCGGATATTTTGTTTTAGGTGTTTATATGTATTTTTTGATAAAAGGATTCATAGCGCTCTTTTAGAAGATATACCCGAACAGAGTAAACATATTTTTTACATATAGTCCCTTTTTTGTAGTTTCCCTGTATGAAGAAATTTGTCCTCTCAAAAGTAGATCAGGCTCAGGTCAATTACTCCATTTCCTACAGAGATCTTCTTAATGAAGCTCAGTTAGAAGCCGTAATGCACAAATCGGGTCCGGCTTTGGTAGTGGCCGGTGCAGGAACAGGTAAAACCCGAACACTCGTTTACAGAGTGGCCCGGCTTGTTGAAAGCGGAATTGATCCTCCTGAAATACTTCTGCTAACGTTTACACGAAGGGCATCACAAGAGATGCTGCAGAGAGCCAGCCAGATTCTGGATGAGCGTTGTAAAAGGATAGAGGGTGGTACTTTTCACCATTACTGCAGTAAACTGCTTCATATTTATGCATCGGTAATAGGCTATCCCGATAACTTTACCATTATGGATGTTTCTGATGCGATGGACGCTGTGCAAATGGTGCGAAGCAGATCGGGTTTTGCGGGAAATAAACAACGATTTCCCAAAAAATCCACGCTTTTTTCCATCTTCAGTACGTCAGTAAATAAGCAGAAAAGCGTACAAGAGGTTATAGAAGACCAATACCCGCAATTTATCTCTCAGTCAGGTGCGATTGAAAAGATTTTTGATGAATATCGAATCTATAAAGAGGCTAATTTTGTGATGGACTTTGATGATCTGCTGGTAAAAACCAGGGATCTTCTATCTGAAAATGAGGATGTTCGTCTAAAGATCGCATCAAAAAACCGCCATGTTTTGGTTGACGAATATCAGGATACCAACTTACTGCAAACAGAACTTATCAAGCTTTTCAGCAGCGTTCACAAAAATGTAATGGCCGTTGGTGATGATGCCCAAAGTATCTACTCTTTCCGAGGAGCCGATCATAAAAATATGCTTAGATTCCCCTCTGAATTTGAGGGTACTTCGGTGATAAAACTGGAAGAGAATTTCAGATCAACCCAGCGAATTCTTGATGTGGCTAACCGGGTGCTGGAAGAGGCAAAAGAGAAATTTGAAAAAAAACTGTTCACCAACAATGCTGAAGGTGACCTGCCCGGTCTGGTAAAAGCGGCAAATATGAATGATCAGAGCCGGTTCATTACCCAAATGATTTTTAATCTCAGGGAGCAGGGTCGTGAACTGAATGATATAGCGGTACTCTTCAGAAACGGACGGGATTCGTTTGATCTTGAAGTTATGCTCAATCAAAAAAATATTCCGTATATAAAATATGGAGGGCAAAAATTTACTGAAGCAGCACACGTAAAGGATGTGCTTGCCCATCTGCGTGTGTTGCTTAATCCAAAGGATACAATATCGTGGAATCGTGTTTTAATGCTGATAGATGGTATTGGTCCTAAAACAGCTGAAGACCTGTTTATCTGGGGACAGGGCAGTGCTGGAAATCCATATAGTCCGCACTCAGCACCACATGCAAGTGAAAAGTATCTGCTGCAATTAAAGGCGCTCAGTACCCTCTTTCAAAAACTCAAGAAACTGGATGGTTCTGTAACAGAACAGCTTCGGGAAGTGGTTGAGTACTATTCGGTATTCTGTAAGAAACGGTTTGATGATCACCCAAAACGGATGAAAGATCTTGAGACATTTGTGGACATTTCCGGTAAATTCATTTCACTTGAAAAGCTGATAGAAGAGGTAGCACTCGATCCGATTGAAGCAACTGCAATAGAAACGGAAGCATCACAAAAAGATGAACCGCCACTGATTTTAAGCACCATACATTCTGCAAAAGGGCTGGAGTGGAGAACAGTTTTTCTGATTCAATGCCTGGATGGAATTTTGCCATCGGGATATGCTATTGAAGATGAAGAGCAGATGGATGAAGAAGTACGTCTGCTCTACGTGGCAGTTACGCGCGCAAAAGAGCAGCTCTTTTTAACGTATCCGGCACTTTTTCAGAGCAGATATGGAGATTATTTTTCTAATCCCAGCCGGTTTATCAAAGATATATCTGAGAAATTACTGGAACCATGGCTTCTTGTTGAAGAGCCGGAGCAAGAGAAGCTGGAATCGGGAAACAAAAATAATACAAAAGCGCTGAACGCTTAATCTAATCAGAGTCGTTTAAGCTGTTTTCGCTGTTTAACCATATCAGCAATAAGCCAGGCAACAGGGTAAACCGGTATGAATACCGCAAGTGAAAAGAAGAGTAGCTGGCGTCCCGGTGGCCTGTCTCTCAGGCAGATTCCGGCTACACCGGCCATCCAGAATACAAAAAACATAAAAAACAGAAAGGCGGCTAAAAGCGAACCTACGATGCCAAAATAATTGTAGAGTGTTTCAAGCATTAGCTTTCATCAAAAATGATTAACTTTACCTCAAGAGTCATAATTCGAATTTCATCGATTCGATTAATGTTGCCTTGGATTCAATTATGATCTCATCAAGATACAGGTACTTCTGCAATCTAAAAAACAACTTTACCAGTTTAAGTACCTGACACATTTATATACCTAATTTTTTTCAACTTTATAAAACCAGTTCAATGACACCCACAGTTTCAATTGTAGGACGCCCAAATGTGGGTAAATCAACTCTTTTTAACAGGCTTATTGGCCGCAGAAAAGCCATTGTTCACGATCAATCCGGTGTAACTCGCGACCGTCACTATGGGGAGAGTTATTGGAATGGCCGTAACTTTTCAGTAATAGATACCGGCGGATACCTTCCCAGTGAAGGGGATGTGATATCGGATGGAGTACGCGAGCAGGTTCATCTTGCAATCGATGAATCGGATGTAATCATTTTTGTGGTAGATACTGAAACCGGCATCTCTTCACTTGATAAAGCAGTAGCTGCACTACTCAGACGGCAGGAAAAGCCTGTATTGCTTGTTGTTAATAAATGCGATAATGAAGACAAACGCCTGAATGCCGTTGAATTTTATGAACTCGGGTTTGAAGAGATGTTCCCGGTTTCTGCGATTAGCGGCACGGGCACCGGTGAACTTTTAGACAGGGTAGTAACACTTCTTCCTGCTGAAAGAGAAGAAAAGGATGATGACCAGTTCCCAAAAATTGCCTTCGTTGGACGGCCAAATGTTGGAAAAAGCAGTTTGATGAATGCACTGCTTAAAAATGAACGGTGCATTGTTACGGATATTCCCGGCACCACGAGGGATGCAATTAACAGCAGACTGGAGTATCAGGGGGAAACGTTAATTCTGATTGACACGGCCGGGCTTAGAAAACGAGCTAAAGTAAAAGAAAATATTGAGTTCTACAGTACAGTGCGAACCGACCGGTCCATCAAACAGGCCGATGTGGTGGTGCTTCTCTTAGATGCCATGCAAGGTTTCGATGAGCAGGATAAACGAATATTAAGGGAAGCTGAGAATTTTAATAAGGGAATAGTTATAGCTTTGAATAAGTGGGACCTGGTACCTGAAAAGAACACAAATTTGTTGAAAGAGTTTGAATCATATATTTATGGAAAAGTTCAAACACTGAATTATATACCGATTATTTCTATTTCAGCTGTTACAGGACAGAGAATTGAAAAGGTGCTGGATGTAGCTAAAAAAGTTATTGAACAGAGAAAAAAGAAAATCTCTACTAGTGAGATGAACAATTTCATCGAAAAGATTCTGAAAGAGCGCCCTTTGCCTATGAAGCGCGGAAAGCAGCTCAAAATACAATATGCACTGCAAGTAAAATCCAATCCGCCCGTGTTTAAATTCTTTATGAATAATCCTCAGGAACTGCCGGCCAACTACAGACGGTTTATTGAGAATAAGATACGTGAACACTTCAACTTTGAAGGGGTTCCTATCACTATGGTATTCCGGCAAAAATAGAAGCCAAAAAGCGCGAATATCTTTTGAACTGAATCAGCCAAAGGCTTATTTTGTCAAATTGTAAGCAAACATCAAAAATCAACAATTTTTAAGAATGCAGAACAACCTCGATACACCGGCTGCTAACCCTCTTACTGAAGATTTTCAGCGCGAAAGGAAACTGTCATTTCTTGAGCGAATATACCTGCCAGAAATATTTAAAGGATTGTGGTACACACTCAAATTAATGTTTGCGCCCAAATTCACCATGAATTATCCTGAAGAGAAGTGGGATCCGCCATCTATTTTTCGCGGAAGGCCCGTACTTGTTGAGGATGACGGGCAGGAGCGATGTGTTTCTTGTGGATTATGCGCCAGGGCATGTCCGCCATTGGCCATAAGCATGCAGGCAAATGAAGATTCTGATGATCCAAAAGAGCGTTACCCCGAGAAGTTTGAAATCAACATGCTTCGATGCATCTACTGTGGATTTTGCGAAGAGGTTTGCCCCGAAGAGGCGATTGTAATGAGTAAAGATTACGATATTGTATTTGAATCGAGAGAAGATGCCATCTATGATAAGCAGAGACTGCTTGTACCAAAAGAAGATCTGAAAGAACGCCTCGATTACCTCAAAGAATACAGAAACAACCAGTTTGGTCAATTCTGGGATTTCCAGGAAGAGAACAACATTCATTCCGTACGCGACAGAGATCGTGACTGGAATACCGGACTTTCTCTGGTTGATATGCTCGAGCA
>JAFIES010000130.1 GCA_020832415.1 Balneolaceae bacterium
TCAATAGATGTGGGGTTAGCCGTAATGGTTGTAAATTCAGGGCTTGGCTGCGGAAGGAAAAATTCCACTTCAGCATCATCTGCTATATCCACACCTTCAAGGGTTCCGGTAATTGTCGCTGTTTCTTCCTCAGTCGATGAAGTAAGTGTGGCTGTATAGGTTCCATCTCCATTATCAGTAACACTACTCAATGTTCCGGCTGTAGTGAACAACTCAATATCGAAGCCTCCACGGGTTACCGGCTCATCATTCTCATCCCGAAGAGTTACCGTAATGGCAGAGGTACTCTCTCCATCGGCATCAATAGATGTGGGGTTAGCCGTAATGGTTGTAAATTCAGGGCTTGGCTGCGGAAGGAAAAATTCCACTTCAGCATCATCTGCTATATCCACACCTTCAAGGGTTCCGGTAATTGTCGCAATCTCTTCTTCAGTTGATGAGGTAAGAGTGGCCGTGTAAGTACCATCGCCATTGTCGGTAATATCTCCCAGGCTTCCGGCTGTGGTTGCCAGTTCTACATCGAACCCACCGGTTGTAACCGGATCATCGTTTTCATCACGCAACGTCACCGTAATTTCGGAAGTGCTCGATCCGTCTGCAAGAATACTGGTTGGATTCGCTTCTATTATGGTAAAATCTGGTGATGGAGGCAGTGCATCAAGTACAAAATTGACTTCTGCCGAATCTTCTATATCCTCACCTTCAAGGGTTCCGGTAATTGTCGCTGTTTCTTCCTCGGTTGAAGAAGTGAGTATCGCCGTATAGGTGCCATCACCATTGTCGGTAATATCTCCCAATGTTCCGGCTGTGGTTGAAAGATCAACATCAAATCCACCTTCTGTAAACGGTTCATCGTTTTCATCGCGAAGGGTTACGGTAATGGTGGAACTACTTGATCCGTCAGCAGCAATTTGTGTTGGATCAGCTTCAATGGTAGTAAACTCGGGAGATGGCACAGGGTCAAGAAAAAACTCAACTTCGGCTTCTTCTTCAAGAAACAGCCCATCGATGTTTGCAGTAATATCGGCAAACTCCGCAACCGTAGAGGAGGTAAGCAGAGCGGTATATTCGCCACTTCCCTCATGGTTTACATTACTCAGCGAACCGGCTGTGGTAATAAATTCAGGGAGGTTGCCCGCCTGAAGTTCGCAAGCCATGCCATCCGCCGTTCGGATAAAAGAGGTGATTGTTGATGTACTGGCACCATCAGCTGGAATTCTGTCAGGATCCGCACTTAAAGTAGATTCTGACAGGCTTGCTGTTGAAAACATATCAAACTCGAGCTCTGCTACAGGTCGCTGATTTGTAAATTCAGGTGAGGTAAGGCCTACAGTAATACCCAGCCCCAGAAGGTCTATAAGATCACCACTGGCAATGGTGAGCTGTTCATTTGCGGTATCAAAATTAAATTGCCCGCCAAGATTCACATCGGCCAATGCAAAATGTCGTGAATGAAATGCAATATTTCCGTTGCCAGAATAAAAGAGCGGGGTTTCAAAGTTTATACGAACCGCATTATTTCCATCAATATTGATATTTACTAATGATGATCCATCTCCAACAAATGTATAATCATCAAGAGAAACATTCCCCTCATTCAAGCTTGTTTGTGATGTTTCACGAATATAAAACTGTGCCCCCTCCAGCAGATCTACATCAATTGCATTATCAGTAAAAAATACGATCGACTCCAGGAAGCCGGGCGTGTCTACATTAAATTCGTTTTGAAGGAACAGAGTCTCAAACTGATAAGTGCCCAGGGTAAGTGATACCGTATTTGTATACAGCGGTCCCCTTGGCGTTACGGAGCTGGTAAGATTTCCAATCCTAACTGTTTCTTCGGTTAGTCCCGTACAAAACAGGTCTGACAGTGTTTCAACAAAATTAACCGTTGCCTGATCTCCTACAGTTTGCCCGTTCAGTGTGGCTGTAATAGTTGCCGTGCCCGGAGTATTCGAGGCGGTAAGAGTAGCTGTATAGGTACCGTCGCCATTATCATTTGCAGATGAGATCGTGCCCAGAGAGGTACTGAACTGTACAGTATCGCCACCGGAATTGATAATTTCACCGGTTTCTGACCGAACCTCGAGTACTACAAGAGTGGTAGCCAGGTCGCTTGCAAAAATTTCCGGCTGGCCGGCCCTGATTACGGAATTTGCAGCACTCGCCAGAGCTTGTGTTTCGAATTCCAGACGTACGTTGGGACGCACACTCCTAACTTCCATGGTAGGATTTGTTGGTGGCAATAATGCACTCGTAGTACCCGCTCTAATCAGGTTCTCTGCTCCAGAAGCATAAAAGCTGGCCCCTAAAGATGCACCGACAGCTATATTCTGCCTTGTATGGAGCGCTATATTCTCTCCCTGGTCAACCGGGAAGCCTTCATCAAGTTCAAACCTGACAATATCTCCGTTCGACAACCCTAGCCCAAGCAAGGAAAACGATCCCTCTATTTCTACATACCCTTCCGATTCCGGATCCGATATACTGCCGTTCGACAAACTGCTTTGACTGGTTGTCTTTAAATAGATAGTAGCACTACCAAGCAGATCAAGATCAAGCCCGCCTGTCACATAAAACTCGATAGCATTTAATTCCCCATCGGCCGACAAATTGATCTCATTGCTTAGAAAAAGAGTTTCGAAATGGTAGTTTGTCAGCAATGAAAGCGTACCCGCATAGGTTGGGCCGTATATCGTTGACTGGTTATCATCGCCAATGTTTGCTACCTCGGTCCTGGTTTGGGAAAGGAGAGAAGTTGAGCTTAAAATAAATGCAAAAAAGGCAAGAAAAAGTATCCGTATAGCAGCCATATCAGTGTCAGTTAATTATGTTAGGTATTTTTGAAAAGCAAATGCATGTAACTCATTTCACCCCTACAGAGCTCTTCATAACGATTGTATTATGAATTACAGCAACATGCGCTTAGTTAGCTTTAAGTGACTAAAAATCTACTCTTATTAAATATTCTGAAATTCAAACCTACGCATAGATCCTAGGTACTTAAAAACGGATGTAATTATTAATGACATATTTTTTACTACCTGAAGCGTAGGTTTTTTTACGTAGCCTGATATTAAAAAAATTAAATATGTATAAAAAGAAAAGATTAGGATTTTTTAATATTTCCTAAGTGTGATTCAGCCGACTCTCTTCTAAAAGTTGGTTGAAACATAAACCAACCACATAAATCAAGCTACTCAGATCATTTTCACAGGTAATGCTTGATGGATACGGGCACATGAAACAGTTCTAATGCAAAAAGAACTATTTGATAAGTGTGAGTTTTTTGGAAATCACTTGTTGTCCTGCCTGTAATGTGTAAATATACACTCCGCTCGAAAGGTTACTGCCATCAAAAATAACGGTATGTGTTCCTGCCGGCATGGTTCCCTCTTCAAGTATCGCTACCCTGCGGCCAGTCATATCAAACACCTGAAGAGTTACTTCCATATTCGAAGGTAAGTGATAGTTAATAACCGTAGTTGGATTGAATGGATTTGGATAGTTTTGGCTCAGTGCAATTTCTGATGGCATGTCGCTATTCTCAACCACAATATTATTTGTGATAATAAAACGAGGCTGAGCCTCTGCAGCCTTTGCCTGAACAAGGCCCATAGAGCATTCAAGTCCCTGGTCTGGTGACATCTGTTTACCTGCCTGAGATATTGTAAATGTATATTCCATTTGATCATCGATTTCTGTGATGATCCCGGTTTTAACATCTTTCAGAAATAGATTCATGGTTGCAGGCAGGTCAAGATCAGTTGCACTAATAGTAAATGAGCCGGATACCGATACATCTGCATATAATGGAATTTTAACCTCTTCCTCGTGATTCGGTAAGGGGTAATGTCCAATATCTAACAAACCATACTCAGGTTTTTCTGAAGAAAGTACTGCATATTCTTCCTGAAACGGATAAAGCTGTAATGCATCACCATAAACCTGGTCAAATGAACCTTCATCTGAAAAACGAATCCATGCAGAATTGTAGACTCCTTCTCCGCGGAGTTCAAGGCGCACAAAATCTCTGCGCTCCTTCTCTTTTCCGTAAAAAACTCCATCTTCAGTCCTGCTCGCATCTGAAAATGTTACGGATGGGTCGGAGCCATCTGTCTGAACAAAAAATCCCTGCCCAACAACAACTGCGTTGTCTACAAGGTCGCCGAAACCTGCAGCATTGGAAACCCATCCACCGGGTATGCCATTTGTATCGCCTCCGGCATTTACATCATAAACATAAAATGCACCTGTAAGATCGTTTGTTCCAAGTTGTGTAACATCAATATTGAATTGGAATGGATTTCCTAGGAGAGTCCAGCCACCCGGGTTCTGGTTCATGACGGCACCTGACTGAGTAAACGGACCGGGCTGAGGGCCAGGCGCAATGCTTATTGTTTTCGGGAAATTACCTGGCTCACCATATATATCATCTTCAAAAACGGAAACCAGGAAACCCGAACCGGTTGGGATCTCTTCTCCCAAATCTGGCAATTCCAACCATCCTGTTTCATCGTCACCGGGTTCGGTTACCGGCCATGTAAAAATATGAGGAGGGCCATCCGGGTAGTCCGATCCTATAGCACCTTGTGTCCATAATCCATCAAGCATATCACCATATGTAAGCCCCAAAACGGGGGGTGAGAGCATCCGGTAACATGGGTTATTGTCGAGTGTTATATCAATCGGCGGGCAGGAGTCACCATCGCTGTCTACTGTGCTGTAATCTACGAAAGCATTGTATACGTCTATCGTACCATCTAATACATTTGCTGACGCCAAATCTCCGGCTCTTAAAACAATTTCATCGTAAGGCTGAGATGTAACAAATCCAACATTAAAAACACCACCTCCCGGCCCTATCAACGGAATTAATGCAGTAAGAGATAACAAGTTTGAGCCTCTTCTGCATTCTTGTTCGCTGCCATTATTGTATGTACAGATTTCCAATGCTTCAAACAGGTCTAACTCAACAAGATTACTTGTATTTGTATCGATAGTAAAACCGGCTGTAGAGTTTGCAGGGTAGGTATCTACAGGGTTAAGAACGGATATACTGGCATAGTTTAACAAATCAACAGTGGATGTTATAGTAGCAAAATCATTATCGTCAGCCGATATGACAGCATCTGCATTTTCAACAGAACAACCAACACATGCTGCACCAAAGAAACCGGTTCTTTCCGAATTTATAATTACCGGATAGGTATCTTGCTCAAGATTAGCTGTTTCCCCGCATGGTACAAAAGGTCCTGGGCACAACTCTCTTAAAAAGAGCTGATACACAGTAGTTTCATCCAGTGAAACACCAAGAACATTTTCGATAGATAATTGCACTTCGTTAAATTCATTTGTGGCAGCAAAACCAACGGTTCTTCGTTCGTTTCCGGTAATTAAGTCGGTATTTGCTTCAACAAGTGTATTTCCACCATCACTCGAAGACTCAACCTCGGAACCATCCATATAGGTAGTAATTGTAATTCCTTCTATAACATCTACATCAAGCAGTGCAGTATTCTCTACATCAAAACCAACAAAAACAGGTTCGCTTCCGGAAGCAAAACTACCTTCACCAAATTTCACAGAGATATTGGCTGAACCACTTGATGCAAGCTGGGTTATCACAGCACCTTCATTCGGGTTGCCGTTAATCAGGTTTTCCATATCCTGGATACAATCACTAAGAAGACATGCAGAAACAGCACCACTGACACCTGTATTTACAGCGTTAATAAATACAGGATATACAGGTGTAGAAATCGGGGTTTGGGTTTGACATTCAAGCGCCGCTCCTGCACAGAAATTTTGAACAACAGCATGGTAAACATTAAAAACACTGAGGTCTAAGCTCAGTAAACCATCTTCCAGGGTAATTTGAATTTCGTCGAAGTCTTGTGTTGTTTGAAATCCTATGTTATATCTGTCAGATGAGCCTAAAAGGCCAACGGATGCAAGGAGGTTGTCTCCATCGACGCTTTCTTGTTCATCACCGTCCAGATAGGTGGTAATCGTAATTTCATCCAAAATCCCTACAGAGAGAAGTTCATCTATTGAAACATTAAAACCGGCATAGGTGCCACCGGGCAATGCGTCGCCCAGCGTGCGGACAGAAAGACTAACTTCACTTGCCAGACCAAGAACTGATACCATAGATGCAAAGTCGTCTGTATCGTTATTCACGACATTATCCAGTCCGGCAATATCGCCGAGAGTGATACCACTGCCACCTGTTCTTTCATTTTCAATCACCACGGGAAAGCCAGCTGCCGATTCGTCTAACGGTGCCTGGACCCACGCGAGCGGTTCGTTACAAAAATCTTCAAGATTGGGAGTGGCATCGTTATCCGGGGTCAGAACTTCGGCATAGTAAATTACCTTGCTTCCTGTTAGGCCTAATGCTGAATAGGAGATTTCTATTGCATCGAAAGGATCTTCCGTAACGAAACCTACTTTGGCTCTGTCTCCTAATAAACCCAGGGTTAGCAGATCTGTTGCATCAACAGATTCTTGTACATCTCCATCTAAATAGGTAGTAACGGTAGTAGACCCAATAATTTCAATATCCAATATGGTATTGTCAACTACAAAACCGGCGTAACTTCCGCCGGGATGTGGGTCAGCTGTTGCGTTAGAATCCGTAACTCTTAATGAACCAGTACCTGTAACTGCATAACTATATGTTGCAAAATCATCTACATCATTGATAACATTATTTGCATCACTAAAACTTGTTAATAATGGCGTAGAAGCTGTAGTTACCGTAACACCGGGATAGGTATCCAGAATAAGCGGTGAATAAACATTTGGCGGCGTAGCACTACTTTGCGCATAAACCTCTGCCGTTAAAACCGTTAATAATAGAATTGTTATAAAACAGGTAATCCCCTTGCCGTAACCAACGCATCCTCTTTTGTGCACCATAACCCTTAGCTTTAATTATGAGGCAAAACTCCCCCACTAATGTTAAATTTCTTTAATATTACGTATAAAATGCACTAAGATGCAACTTTTTTACCTATTTTATTTAGGTGATTATACGTACGCGTGGGTAATGGTTTTTTTGAGGTGCCTTCAAAGATCAGGAACAAAAAAGAGAAACTGGATATGGTGTGATGATAATTTCTGAGGTAACGTGGCATTTAATATTGCCACAAATGAAAGAACCAGGTTTCATTTACCACATTTACTTCTAATCTGGACTATTCATAAAAGAACCTGTCCCGATGGTTCGGACCTGAATGGACGCTGCAAGCTACTTTGGACGCATGAAAGTTCTGACATTGAACTAGCATATTTAATACTTTGCGCACCTGGCGATCTTCGCGGTTAAAAAAGATTGAGCTGCCCGTTTTCAGGTCTCTTAAAATACTTTGTACGAAGTGGTATACGGTCTGCCTGTAACCCAAGCCTTTTAGCATGTATTTTTAAAAGCTGACGCAGCTGCTCGCCATACGGGCCCTCCACCCGGAACCGCTCTCCAAACTCTGACCTGTTGAGTTTTCCATTTTTTAAACTTTTAACCCGGTTCAATACTTTCTCCTTACGGTTTGGATGATGATCCTCCAGCCACTTAATGAACAGATCTTTCACTCCCAACGGCAATCTCAGGTTAACCAGTGATACCGACGTAGCTCCTGCTTCAGCTGCAGCTTCCATAATTGGTACAATCTCATCGTCCGTTAAGCCGGGAATTACCGGGGCAATATTCACGTGTACCGGTATTCCTGCGGCCGTGAGTTCGCGCACAGCTTTCAGACGCTTTTGGGGACGCGATGTTCTTGGTTCCATGGTTTCTGTGATGGATGGATCCAGTGATGTAATGGAAAGAACCACTCTCACTGCATTTTTTTCGGCCAGCTTTGAGAGCAGATCGATATCCCGGGTAACCAGGTAATTTTTAGTAATGATGACCAGCGGATGAAAACACTCCGCCAGCACTTCAATACACCCTCTTGTGATCTTCAGTTTTTTCTCGATAGGTTGATAGGGATCGGTCACACCGCTCATCACCAGGGTTTGGGGCTTCCATGATGTTTTCGCCAGCTCTTTTCTCAACAGATCCGGTGCATCGTACTTCACTACTATTTTTGATTCGAAATCGAGGCCGGCACTCATTCCTAAAAATTCATGAGTGGGCCGGGCGTAGCAGTACACACATCCATGCTCACATCCGCGATAGGGATTTACGCTCACATCAAAACCAATATCCGGACTGTTATTTCGGGAGATAATTCCGGACGTGTGATCTTTCAGAAGCTGCGTTTTGGGTTTTTGAAGCGTTCCGGTCTCTTCATCCACATCATACTGAAGATGCGTATCACGAAATCGATTTTTGGGATTGTGGGCGGAACCGCGCCCGTGGAGTGGCTTTGCCATGCAACAATGTACATATTTCGTACATATATTTAAAACCGCTATCTGGTAATAAAACTAAATACTCAAAACCACGATAAAGATTGCCTAAAGATGAAAATCTAAAGACGCCGACTGTTCAGATCATGAGAGCATGTGAATTCATAACTGAGAGTAGATCCGGTTAAACCATCTAAATTTACGCCACTCACATTAATCAGATTTGCCAGTTCAGCCTCTCCCTGTGCGCCTTCGGGCGATGCGGAAACATGCCCTTCACTTTCGAAAAAATTCGGATAATAAAATCGCGCTTCTGAATATTGATGATCACTGTCAAATCTCAGATCAAAAGAGCGACGCCGTGAAAAATCAACTGAAGTTCCTCCGTCAGGATCACGGAAATATAATCTCAAGTTAAAACCTGTACCCAAAGCATTCATAACATATTCATCTCCCCGGTGTCCGCAGCGTACCTCGTGAAGTGGTTGTGAGACCGACCCATTCCACGAAATCGTACCGAACACTTCCCGTTCTGTCTGAGTTGCAGAACCTTGCGGAATAGCAGTTTCCCCGCCGACATCACTACGGGTTTCACCATTGTTGGAACAGCCTGTCGCCATACCAATGAGTGCCAATACGGCAATTAGAAAAAGTTGCTTGAAAGATATCATCAGTCTCATTTTTTATGGGTTTTAGAAGGTTTGATTTTAAAGAGTGTGTTTTCCTTTTAATTTAAAATCGTCGTGCCCTTGCATTAAATTCTCCTGCAACTTCAATCTCACCTTGAGAGATACAATTACCTGAGTCATCAAAATCATAGTTTGCTGCTTTGAACGAAAATGAGCCTGATACAGCATCTGAACTTGAGCTGGTTATAACAAGTGTACCGCCTCTTGGGGACTCTTCTGTACAAAACAGGCCCGTTTCAAATTCCATTGCATTTGAAAAGCTTCCGTTGGGAATATGCGTGTAAATACCAAAGAAAACCGGCTCACCCCTTTCCTGAAATGGATTTGGCGGATCAAAACCAATTTCATACGTACCGGTGCCCGGACGCTGAATTTCTTCAAAATCGGTTAATGAAAGCTGCAAGGAGTACGTTTGCGGACTAAAATCATTGAAACTCAACTCCCAATAATGAATACCCTGCCCGCCCGGTTCGTCACCATAAAAATCGGCCTGACCGGACTTTTCACCCTGTACATCACCACTCACAGTAAGTGAAACCTGTCCAAAATCACCTCCCAGGTCAGGACCTGAAGAGTTATCTGAGCAGGCGGTTAATACAGCTCCTGTAATTATTGCTACACTAATTAATAAACTTCGCATCATAACTATGTTTTATTTGAATGAGGTTAATAAAAAATAAATAAATTCTCGTAGGGCACTGCCCTGAAATTGCCGGAGATTTCAACAAAACCGAGCAAGTTGCAATCGGTTAGATCATCAAAACCCGCAACTGTAAAATTAAAACTGCCACTTACTTGTGTTCCGGAAACTGCACCTATTACCAGTTCTCCCCCGGTCTCGAATGCATCTTCGCAATGCTGGTCTGTATATCGATCAGTTCCGGTAAAATTTCCTGATGTATACTCGTAAGCTGCTGTAAAATTGAATGGCCGGCCATCAATTTCGTACGTACCCGGCGTGGGCGGTGAGAACGTCTCACCCCGATACCGGCCAATCGTAAATCGAAACGTTTCCGGGCCGTCTATTCCGTCCATAAAAATCAATTCGTAGTAGTAATCACCACCATTGCCGGATGTATTATTATCAAAAAAAGCAGCTCCTGATGAAGTGCCCTCTTCATCTCCGCTGATGGTGAAAGTAACTTCACCATAATCTCCATCATCAAATTCATTTATAGAGTTTGAATCTGAACATGACCAGATAAAAGTAGCAGTAAAAAGCGCAATGAGCAGATAATTTTTCGATGAACTAACCATTATGGTACCAACATATTTCATTGAAATTGATCCGGAATGAGTATAAATAAACCACCTGAAGGCTCTACAGATATTTTATCTGCATCATCCATGCGGCTTGTATCGGGCCACAGCATCATTCCTATTCCTACCATGTTCTCCAGATCAGCCGTCTCCGACATAACGTTTCCCGGTGGCCTGCCTAAGTGCCGAGTTGCATTTTGTTGAAAGGTTCTCTTTGCATTGTCCATTGAGCGTGCCGGAAATAATGCATCCCGAGTAAAAAGTTCATTGCCTGAAACAAGGTTCTCTGCTAAATAGTAATTTTCATCGGTTAACATCCTGTCTATTACAGAAGAAATTTGTGGAGAGCGCAGTATTTCTCCCCGTTCCGAAAGTGAAACATTCACCGACTGCTCTGCCAATATTCGTCCGCTACTGTTAATCTTCATAATGATAAGCTGTGCCCCTGACCAAATACCGTCCACCGGACCGGCATCGATGCTAACCACACCAGTTCCGTTACCGGTAATCCATCTTCCGAAATCTGCAGAAGACACGCCTCGCTCCCCGGCCTGCCGAACAAAACTTCCATAGGATGATTCATCAAATCGCAGCACGTATGTTACCTTGATCTCCTCAGTTGTTTGTTGCTCTATTTCCTCTCCCTTATTACTCTCTATTGTGATAGGTGCTATTGCCATCCCTGTAACCACCAGCATGGCCAATCCTGTGTATGTGAGTAGTTTTTTCATGGTATTTTGTGGTTTTGTTGACGGGATACTACGCCCTGGTTTTTTTTAATTTTGATTTCGAGCATCTTCAATTAAGTAATAAACAATTGTATTTTTTTGATTTATTGTATTTTTTACTCATCCAGAACAGCACTGAATGTACCGCTTACGGTAACCGGGTCTATTGGCGTACCATCGCTTTGAGCACCAAGTGAGGCCTCAAATTCAAAACTACCGGTTATTACATTGCTTGTAACTGTTTCGATAATAAGTATGCCACTGCCACCTGCCAAATCTGATGTATAATGATGGTCTCCAAAAAATCTACCCCCAAGCCTTCGGTTCACGTAATCTGCCCTGAAATCATTGCTATCCAGATTACCGATGGAATATGTACCGGGTGACGGAACAGTTACGCCGTTATCAATGTCAACTTTTGTTATGTCCACATCAAAATCATCATCATCATGGCCACCCAAAAGAATGTTAAAGGCGTGATTTGGATTGGTAAAAAATGCAGCACCGGAATGTTCATCTGTAATTGAACCGGTTACATCAACAACGGCTTTTCCAACGCCCAGGTCGTCATTATCCAGATCAGGACTGTTTGAACTATCCGAACAACCAATTACTGTTGTCATCACCAGGATTAATACGGTAAAAAAGTGAATAAACTTTTGAATGATTTTCATTGCCATTAAGACTTTACGTTTAACTGTTTATCTGATTTTTTTCGATTTTTTCAGTCTGTTATTCGCAGGTGACAGCAAATTCTGCCGATCCTTCGCCCAGAATCTCATCTAAATTAAGTTGGTCATACGCTTCAGGCACTATACGCTGGCGGCTCAAATTTGCAGATGCAGTAGCTGTAACCCCGGGGCTGTTTTCACGAATCAAAACAAATGGTAGGGGAGTATCACGGCCATATTCTCGCCAAACATCATCGCCGGGTTGAGTTCTTCTTGAACCGGCCTGCGATGTAATCCAGAGATTCTGCAGATTACCACCCGGAACATCCACATGAGCGGAGATTCTAACAAAATCGTGTTCATGCCTGTCGCCAGAGGCAATTTTTTCGCTGTTATTTATCCTCCGGCTCATTTCAAACTCAGTCCTCCGCCCATCACCAAGTGTACCTTTTCCTTCTGCTTTGAATCGTTCAATTTCTCCATTTCGATCAATACCACAGGTTTGTAATTCGTCGAAATGATAGGTGACGCCTCCGACTTTTACGACGGCCGTACCGGCAGCCGGTGTTTCAAAATCATGAATTGCTTCACTGAGGAGTGCTGCCGTTTTTGCCCCTCCTATTTCCTGTTCAGATAAAATTGCGTTGGCTACTCGAACCCCGGCATCATCCCTGTCTCCGCAAGCCACAAACAGCAGAATGAACACATATGTATAACATCTCAAAATTTTCATGCCTGAATGTTTGATGATCTGCTTTCAGTTGAACCTGTTCTCGAATTAATTAACTACGCCTGAATCGTACATTCCTATCACACCAACCATATACGTCCCAACTCCATCATCACCGAATGCTGTTACTGAAATAAGCACGTCGAAATCGGGACCAATAATATCCCATTCAGCAGTACGCTCGCCTGCCGTTCGCGTGGGTATGTCTTCTTTCACAAGATTCCATCCGCCTGAGCTGTAATTATCTGAGAAGAATTTCAGTGTTTCTGACCATGATATACCCGGCTCAAAAACTGCCCCTCGTATCAACTCAGAACCTGCTTGCCGTCCGATGCATGCCGTTATTGTAGCAGTAGCCGGAAATGGAATGGATGTGCCAAAACATTCATCAAGCTCATCGTTCGATGTGCCAACGCTGTTATCACTGCAGCTCAACATGAATGTTGAAGCGATAAATATGAGTAGTATAGTTTGTGATTTTTTCATGATGCCTGTTTTTAATCGTTACTGTTTTCCTGACTTCAACTATTTAGATATTATCTGCTATGATTTATTTTTTTATGCCATATACAGCTATCCGATAAAATTTGTTTAAGATTGACTCTATCGAATTAAATTCATTTCGTATCGGATATCCTATAACACGAAAATTTTGAAAAAGTACGCTCATTCTGTTTTCAAAAAATTTTCGGGTTTTTCTTTTGATTTCTCACTTCCTGAGTCCCCGCAATGTGTTAGCTATTTTATCTGTCTTAAATTTATCAGGGTTTTCCCTACTTGCTTATCATCTGCCTCTGTATGTTGGCACACGTTTATAATCCCTATTCTTTTCAAACAAGCAAGAGAACAAAAAAGATTAAACAAGGAGACTTATGATTTCTACCACGAAGCACATACTTATCCCAACAGACTTTTCTGCCTGTTCCAGAATGGCCATGATGTATGCCGGAAGAATAGCAGAAAAAACAGGCGCAAAGATTACACTGTTAAATGTAATCGAGCCCCCATTTAACTTTCCAACGAATGTTGAAGGTGTAATCGATTATCTGAAGGAGAATGCTGAACAACACATGGAGAGAATGGAGGATGAATTCAACAAAAAATTTGATGGAAAAAACATCAAGATTAAGCACCAGCTTAGAATTGGCAAGCCGGTTTCTCAAATAATTGAAGCCATCGGTGATTCTAAGGTTGACATGGTAGTAATGGGCAGCGGAACTGAGGAGAGCAAACGCCAACTATTCTTTGGGAGTGTTTCATCTGATATTATGCTGAGCTCACCGGTACCTGTTCTTGCCGTGCCGGAAAAAGCAAAAGATCTGAAATTTGAGAATTTCCTGTTTACAACAAACTTCAGGCCGGGTGATTTTAAAAATCTTAATGAGACTGCAAATTTTGCAAAACTGTTTGGCTCAAGCATTCATTTGCTTCATGTAGCAAAAGAGAAAAATCTTGAAACTGAAATTAAATTCAGGGGGATAAAAGATCTTGCCAAAGAGGAAAAACTACTCAATAAATTGAACTTTGAGCTATTGATAGATGACGATGTAATTCAAACGATGTCGAAATTTATAGACTCGAAAGATATTTCATTGCTCGTTTTAAACAGGTATAAGAAATCAGTACTTGAATCCATGCTGGATGAAAATCATACCAAGAAAATGCGGATCTATTCAAAAGTACCACTTTTGGTTTTGGTTGGTGAAAAGTAGTTTCTGTCTGCGAACGCAGCATAAAACCTTCCGGTTGACAAATCGGAAGGTTTTTTTATGAATACTGATTAACATGTTGTTGATTATTCACAAGGAGTAATGTATTCACATTCTTCTCTCTGAACTAACATTTTCACGATTGCTCCGGTACCTCCGGCGGTTGCAGCTGTTGAGTATTCTCTGCTATTTCAAGCTCTGTAATCTGTGGTGTTTGCCAGTCATTTTTGTTTTTCATAGTCGTAATTCTTGAATATGGTGTAGTAAGTATCGAGTAGTATGCAGAATAACATAGCCTCACTTCTCAAATACTCACTACTGTCTTATAATTTCTATTTAATTAATGTTAACTGCCGAGTCATAACCTGACCGCCCGCCTGAAGACGATACATATACACTCCGCTGGACAGGTTGTTTGCATCAAACGTAACCTGATGGCGCCCTGCACTGATCTGTTCATTAACCAGTGTAGCTACATGGCGCCCGGTAATGTCGAACACATCGAGACGCACCTGGCTCTGTTCCGGCAATTCATAGCTGATTACTGTAGTGGGATTAAACGGGTTGGGGTAGTTTTGATTCAAAGCGATGGATTCCGGGAGGTCTCCTAAAAGAGCGGATCCATCTGTGCCTTTCGGGGTAATAAGCAGCTCAAAGCGGGATTCGGCAGACCTGACAGGTTTTTCACTGGATACTTCTCTATTGTCAATCAAGGGCGTGGTATTTATCAAAGGAAACCTGTCAGGTTTTTTTTCTGCAACTGCAATCACCTCAAACCGATAAGTGCCGCCATCGGTAAGTTCGGTTACCTGCCCGGTGGTGTTGTCGCGCAGCCAGTAGCTGTGCAATCCGATCTCCGGCAGGTCCCAGCTCATCTCAAAGGGTCCGCTCTCAGTGGTTTGGATATCAAGAGGGATCGCCGCCCACTCTGAAGATGAGTCGTTACCAGGCTTCAACGATGGCAAACTTCGGTATGCATATGCCCTTCCATCCTCATCAAGTGAATGGAAAGAGAGCCATTGGGGTGCCAGTCCGGCAGGACTGAGTCTTGGTGCATCATAAAGGTCCATCTCTTTTGTGCCATTTTCAGAAAACAGGATCCTGGCCGTGTTGGTGAAGATCTCATCATCATTGGTTACGGTGAGGGCGATTACTGAGCCGTTTGATGATTGAGAGCTTTCTTTAAAGTACCCATCAGCAGCACCTGTCAGGTAGGCCTCTTCCGGGATAGGTAAAAATTTTCCGGACACGTCATCGGGATCGGGTGTTGTTCTAACCCAATAGCCCTGGAATGGGGCAATCTGTACATTACCGTCATTGCAGTGCAGGTTGATGTAGTCGCCGTTACCTCCGCCTGCAGCGGGATCCCACACATCAATGGAGGCAGCAATGTTAACGGAACCGGCCCACATCTCACAAAAATCGATGGAAATGGGATGAGGGTTGGCAACCAAAAAGTGGCTATTGCCTTCGGGACCCTGGTTTTCGTCAAAAAACAGGCCGTCGTATTCAAAGCTTCCGTCCAGAGGCAGCCAGTTGCCTGAAGATTCCAGAGTTTTCGGAAATCCATTGGGAGCGCCATCGTTATTGTCATCATCGAACACGTAGACGATAAAAGCACTTCCCGGGCCTATTTCGTCATCCATATGAGAAGGCACAACCCACTCATACTCCTCCTGGTCAAGAACATAGATATTGTAGTCGGAGGTATTGGGGTTGCCCGAACCGGGCACGCCCTGAGTCCAGATGGGAGCCAGGAAATTGGCGTAGGTTTCGCCAATCACCGGGCTGGTCATAAACCGCCAGCCCTCGCCGCCGGTCAGCTCCACTTCGGTCACGAATTCGAATGTTTCACAATTGTCAGCCAGCTCATCACCGGTAATGTCCCAATTATGATCGTCAATCAGCGATTGCCGGGCACTTTCTCCATCGCAGTACTCCAGCCCGTCAGCGCCGAGCTGCACACCATCCTTTACAGCCATTGCTGCCCAGCCAATCAGTGTGGCGTCATAGTTGGTAACAGAGAAGCCGGAATTGTCGAGCATAAAAGACATGTCCTCAACATTTCTAACATCCCAGTTACTTAAGTTACCATTGAAGGATGTAGCTCCTTCGAACATGGAGGACATATCAGTCACATTTGAGACATCCCATCCACTCAAGTCTCCGTTAAACGATGCAGCACCTGCGAATGTCCCAACCATATCCGTTACACCTGATACATTCCAGTCACTCAGGTCACCATTAAAAGAGCTTGCGTTAAAAAACATAGAGGCCATATTGGTCACATTAGAAACTTCCCAATCGCTTACGTCTCCATTAAAGGAAATAGCACCCCAGAACATCTCTGACATGTCGCTCACAGCGGACAAATCCGGCGTATCGGTTGCAGTTATTTCTAAATTTTCCGCACCCCGAAAAGCTCTAAGCATAGATGCCCACTCAATATTCCCCCACTGTTCAACATCCAGTAGTTGGTTACTGTTATCCTCGTCTTCAGCTGTAGAGATTTCCGGAAAGGTGCCTGCAATTTCCACCCTGTAGGTGTCCCCTGCGGTGAGTCCGTCGATGGTGTAGGAGGTGCATATTACACCTGAATCACTGCCGTTTTCAGTATCATCATCCGTATTTTCCCAGTAAATGTCGTAGTCGTAACTGAATCCAAATAAACCCGGAATTGTAATTTCTCCATCGGCGTTAGCCTCCCATATAGTGATGAAGTTTTCGGGAGCTCCGGGAGTGATCTGATTACAGCCCGCTTCGAGTTCATCACCAACAATTATCCAGTTAGAATTTGTGATTAAATCATCACGGGCAGTGATACCATCGCAATAAAAGAGTCCATCAGCACCGAGATCTACATCCTCCTGCACAGCCTGTGAGGCCCATCCGATCAGTGTAGCATCGTAGTTGGCAACGGAGAGACCGGAGTTGTTGAGCATATTTTCCATGGATCCTACACTGCTTATATCCCAATTTCCAAGATCCTGATTAAATAACGTTGCGTTTTGGAACATCCTTGTCATATCTGTGGCATTTGAAACATTCCATGAGCCAATATCCTGATTGAATGATTCGGCATTTAAGAAAACTTCCCTCATGATCGTCACATTAGATACGTCCCAGTCACTTATATCCTGATTAAAAGTAACTGCATTAAAAAACATAGAATTTATAAAAGTAATATTCGACATGTCCCAATGATTAATGTCGGCGTTAAAACTTTCTGCTCTGGCAAACATACTCATGGTATTAGTCACATTGGACAAATCAGGCGCATCTGTAGCTGTTACCTGAAGATGTGTTGCTCCAAAAAAGGCCCGTTCCATTGATTCCCATTCAATATCACCCCACTGTTCCACGGTCAGAATTTTCTCTTTGTCTCCTTCATCATTAAAATAAATTCTTGGAAAATCACCCGTAATTTCCACGCGATAGGTTCCTGGGTCCGGAAATGTAATCGTCAGATCTCCATTCACACCGGTTTCGGTACCATTCACCGTTGCATCGTTTTGGTCTTCCCAGTAGACGCTGTAATCAAACCCACCTCCAATGGTTGGAATGGTGATCTGATCATCATCAGAATCTCCGGGATTATCGCTTTGCCAGATAGTTATGAATGGCTCACCACCAGCCGCACAACCGGCTTCGAGGGCATCTCCAACAATCGTCCAGTTAGTATTTGTAATTAAATCATCCCTGGCACCGGCCCCATTGCAATACTCCAGGCCACTGGCACCCAGTTCTACATCATTCTGTACGGCTTGAGCCGCCCAACCGATCAGGGTAGCATCGTAATTTTGGACGGAGAGGGCGGTATTGTCGAGCATTGAACCCATCAAGGTTGCTGATGTGATATCCCACTCACCTAAATCCTGATCAAAAGAGCTGGCATTTTGAAAAATACTGGTCATATTCTGAATTTGCCCAGTTTCCCAGCTACTGATATCCTGGTTAAAGGAAGTTGCATTCAGGAACATTAAGTTCATACTGGTTACTTTTTCTGTATTCCATTCTCCAATATCCTGATTAAAAGAAGAAGCCCCGGCAAACATTCGATGCATACTTGTTACTTCTCCGGTATCCCAGCCTCCGATTTCCTGGTTAAATGATGATGCTAAAGCAAACATCCGGGTCATTCTGGTGACTTTTTCAGTATTCCAGTCACTTATATTACCGTTAAATGACTCTGCATTTCTAAAAAGCCCCTCCATTGATTGAATATTGGATGTATCCCAATCGTTAAAATCACTATTCAGGTTACTTGCATCCCGAAACATTTCAAACATTGAAGTAACTCCGTTTAAATTCGGTGCATCTGTTGCATTGACCTCCAAATTAGAAGCCCCGAAAAAAGCCCCTTCCATCGAGCTCCAGGATATGTTTCCCCACTGATCCACGGTTAATATTTTCTCCTTGTCTCCTTCATCATTAAAATAAATCCGGGGGAAATCTCCCGCAATTTCCACGCGATAGGTGCCGGGATCCGGAAATGTTATTGTGAGATCTCCATTTACCCCTGATTCGGTTCCGTTTACTGTTGCATCGTTTACATCTTCCCAATAGACATCATAATCAAAGCCGGCACCTTCTGTAGGGATGGTGATCTGATTATCATCAGAAACACCGGAGTTATCGGTGTCCCAGGTTGTTATAAAATTACCGGAATCTCCGGGTGTAACCTGCGCCAATAAGGGCATGGCCCCAAAGCAATTAAAAGCAATAAAAAGAATAATGGTTAGCTTTCTTGACATAGTATTCCCTATATTTTTATTGAAATTCTGATTAACATCATCCGGGCTACCTTCTGGCGATACCTTTATGATATTGTACTGCTACTAATGCGTTAATCGTTTTTAGACTGGCCCATTTTTTTTAGATTTATTTTAAAAATTGAGCCATCAATAAAAACCTTCATTTGAAAAATCAAAAAGACATAACCGCCATTTTAGTTGAATTTGGCAATGGATCTCAAAAAGCTTATCAGATGCTTTTTGACTCTGTTTATGATGAGCTGAAAAGAATTGCGAGTAAACAATTATCAAAAGAGAGAGAGAATCACACCTTCTCACGCACCGATCTTGTACACGAAGCGTTTTTAAATATGATTGACATACACCGGATTGACTGGAAAAACAGAGCTCAATTTTACGGTGTAGCTGCAATTTGCATGAAACGACTGTTAATTGATTATGCAAGAAAAAAACTAACCAAAAAACGGGGGGGAGATATAATAAAGAAAACCTTTATCGATGAGTTAATTCCCGGAACAGAAAATGCAAAAGAAATTGTAAAGCTGGATGAAGCGTTACAAAAACTACGGGAGTTTGACAACCGCATGGCAGAGGTAGTGGACTACAGGTACTTCGGAGGCCTTACCATTGAACAGACATCGGAAGTGCTGAATGTCTCCAGAAACACTGTAAAACGGGACTGGGCCAAAGCCAGAGGGCTCCTATATAAAGAACTTAAGGATCTTTGAAATAAGCCTTAAAAGTTTAGCAACCTGACAGTGTGGCCCGGTGCCTTTTCCTTCCTCCTCTCAGCACCGAGTCGAGATATATCCTTATGACAACGCTGACAGATCCGGCAGGTGCTGTCAGGCTGTTTGATTCGAACAACGAGATTTGAGCCCTTTTCCCGCCATTTGTCGTATATATAAATACTTCGAAAAATCCAGAGTTGATGCCGGCTGAGAGAACGTATCAAAAACTATTTTGTGATGAACACCTACAAATATTGGGAGGAGATTGAAAAAGTAATTGATGAAGCACTACTTCTTGAAGAAGAATTCCGGGAATCGTTTATCAAAAAGAAATGCGGCCAAAATCCTGATCTGCTAACCGAAGCGCTCGAATATTTCAGTTTTATAAAGAAAGCTGAGGACCATAATTTTCTTCAATCAGACTCACTAAATACTTCTAATCTATTCCATGATCTTGACTTTTCATCCCTCACTGATATAAAAAATAATGTAATTGGCAGAGCAATTGGTCCTTATCAAATTACCAAACTTATTGGTGAAGGAGGAATGGGCTCGGTATACCTTGGCGAACGCAATGACGGTGAGTTTCAACAACATGTGGCGATAAAGTTTTTACGCGGCGGGTTTTTCTCCTCGTATATGCGTAAACGGTTCAAAAATGAAAAAAACATATTATCGCGGTTAAACCATCCAAATATTACCAGGCTGCTCGACGGTGGAATCACAGACGACGGTACTCCTTTTTTAATCATGGAATATGTGAATGGAGAGCCGATTGATGAATATTGCTTCAAAAATAAGCTTCGTATTGACGATCGGTTACATCTGTTTCTGCAAATAGCCGGAGCCATTCAGTATGCCCATTCAAAACTGATTATCCATCGCGACCTGAAACCTGAAAATATTTTTGTTACAAAAGAGGGGCGAATTAAAGTGATGGATTTCGGTATTGCCAAATTCTTAAGTCCCGATTCCGAAGATTCATCCCCCATCCAAACCAGAGAAGGGCAGTATGTTGCAAGCTTTAATTTTGCTGCCCCGGAACAGCTGTTTTCGAATGAATCCACAACCACAACCGATGTGTATGGATTAGGGGCATTGTTATATCTTTTACTGACTGGACAATACCCGCTGCGGCTTAATGGCTATTCACTGAGTGAAATTGAGTCCGTCATTTTGCATACAGAACCAAAAAAACCGGGCAAAATAACAGATTCCACCATAGGCGATATACCAGCTGACCTGGAAGCCATCATCATGAAGGCACTTCGTAAAGAGCCTGATCAACGCTACAGTTCTGTTGAAATGATGGCTGATGACATTAAACGTTATCAAAATGAGCTGCCGGTTGATGCCCGCCATGCAACGTTTGGTTATCGCTCCGGAAAATTTATCCGGCGCCATCGCAGCAAAATAGCAGCAGCCGTTCTGCTAATCGCCGGCCTCTCTGGCATTATTATATATTATACCACACAGATTACGGCAGAACGGAACGCCGCTCAACATGAAGCCGAACGAGCCGGGGCGATCAACCAGTTCCTGATCGATGTATTCGAAACAGCAGACCCGGAAGTAAACCGGGGTGAACAGATCACAGCAAACGAAATGCTGAATCGCGGTGTGGAAATGGCCGCTGGCTTGACTTCACAACCTGAGTTACAGATTGACATGCTAACCGTGGCCGGGGAGATCTATCTCTCATTAGGTGATTACGACAGTGCATTCGACGTGACCGAAAAGGCACTCACTCAGGCTCAGAAATTATATGGAGAAGAGCATGTGGTTGTTGCCGGTATACTGAATTCGATGGGAACCGTGCTGAGAAATAATGGAGATTACACTGCAGCAAAGCAGTACATTCTTGAGGCTCTTGAACAGCGCCGAAGTTTGCTGGGCAATGAACATCCAGAAACAGCGGCTTCGTTAAATAATTTGGGTGTCACACTAAGGTTATTGGGAGAATACGAACAGGCACAGTCACTTTACGAAGATGCACTTGAAATCCGGCGGTCTGTATTGGGTAATCAGCATCCCGATGTTGCTAAATCCTTAAATAGTTTGGGTGCCCTGTTCAGTATCCTGGGAAAGTATGAACAAGCTCATAAAGCACATGAAGAGGCTCTCGAAATCCGACGGTCTGCATTAGGAAATCTTCATTCAGACGTTGCACTAAGCCTTGGTAATCTTGGTATTGTATTCAGTAATTTAGGAGATAATGAACAAGCTCTTGTTATGTTCGAAGAAGCTCTTGTAATCCAGCAATCCATACTGGGTAATCTTCATCCACGAGTCGCTGAATCATTAAATAATTTGGGAGTTTTCTTGGTTAGTTTGGAAGAATATGAACAGGCTATTGAAGCACACAAAGAAGCACTTGAAATTCGACGGGAGGTTTTCGGTAATCGGCATCCGAACATTGCATCGAGTTTGAATAATCTCGGTGCAGCGTTACGGTTTGCCGGACATTTACCGGAAGCCCGTTCAACACTCGAAAAAGCTGTTGAATTACAGCGTGAACTATTGGGGGAAGAACATCCTTCTTTTGCAATCTCACTTACAAGCTTAGCTTTCACTTTACGCCAGAAAGGTGATTATGAAAAGGCTCATATAATGTTCGAAGAAGCTCTTATAATCCAGCTATCTGCATTGGGAAATCTTCATCCACGTGTCGCTACATTGTTAATACTTTTTGGTGCTACATTGCGAGAATTGGGAGAGTATGAACAAGCTTTTTCAATGTATGAGGAGGCTCTTCATATCCGCCGGACTTTGTTAGGTGATCAGCATCCATCTGTTGCAGTGGTTCTTAATAGTTTGGGTATTCTCCTGATTAGATTGGAAGAATATGAACAGGCAATTGAAGCACACAAAGAAGCACTTGAAATTCGACGGGAGGTTTTCGGTGATCGGCATCCGAGTTTTGCTTTGAGTTTGAATAATCTTGGTGCAGCGTTACGGTTTGCCGGACATTTACGGGAAGCCCGTTCAACACTCGAAAAAACTGTTGAATTACGGCGTGAGCTTTTGGGGGAAGAACATCCTTCTTTTGCAATCTCACTTACAAGTTTAGCCACCACGTTACAGTTGAAAGGTGATTATAAAACTGCTGAAAAGTTGCTGCACCAGGCATTGGACATCCAACAGGCAACTTTGCCGAAAGACCACCAACGGAAAGCAGTTACCAAAAGCCTGCTCGGCGCCTCTCTCGCTGCCCGTGGGCAGTACTCAGAAGCAGAGAACCTCCTGAAAGAAGGATACCAGACACTTTCATCCCAGCTCAATCCCGAAGATATCGGTGTTCAACAGGCAAAAAATCGCCTTGAAGAATTTTATCGAGAACATGGGCAGCCTTGAACCAGCCCCTTTTGAATTTTGTGAGATATTCCGGGGAAGTACACTGATACATTGAGAGATCATTATTTCGCCATACTAATACTAACATCAGGCCCGGAAATTCTGACACATCAACCGGGAGAAGATCATCAGCAAACAACACAGGCATCAGGCCGGTTGAAGGCTTTCGAACTCAACTGATTCTATCAGGAAAACTACCGGAATACTTTTAATGGGCCAATCTCATCAAATTTGTCGCTTGATTAAGTATATGACCGTACCGATTTCCGGATTGAAGGAAGTAATTCGGCAACCTGAATTAAAACAAATTTGAACATTTTTTTTGTGATTCTATGATCAAGATAATTTCTATCAATAAAGCTATTGGGTTTGTAATACTTGTTGCATTAGCAGTTCTTACAGGGTGCGGTGAGGACCCTGCCGGTCCGGATATAAATACTGAACAACCTGGCAATGATTTTCAACCTCTATCTGAATTGCCCGGTGATCCAAACGAGCCGGCTATCGAGGCCCTGTTTGATTTTTCCGTAACCGTCGATGTAGAAGACGGAGATATTTCAGTCGAGAATGAGACTGAGATTATCCGCACGAAATTAGAGTTCGCCTTTGTACCCGGTACAACTGTTGGAGATATCAATGATCTTTTAACTGCATATGAGGCTCGTATTATCGACATGCTGCCGGACAGGCCATTTCTGATTGTTCACATCCCGGATCCGGGAAATTTGAGGGCTCTTCGCGATATAATCGAAGAATTCAAAAATGAAGAAAATATCGGAGCAGTATGGGAAGGAGTGGTACCTTCATTCGATATGTTACCGGATCACATAGATGCAACCACACCCTGTGCAGAATCTGAGTGTGTGAATGATGCACAAATGAATCGGATTAAGCACCATCTGTCGGTTCGCGGACATGCCGCCTGGAATCTGCGTGAAGCGATTCAAGATCGCCCCTGGCTTGTAATCGCAGACGGTTTTGGAGATGGTATTTTCGAAGACTTTTATGCGAGTGAATTCAAAAATCCGAATGATTTTGTAAATGGCAACCCTTTTCACCACGGTTATCATGTACTTGGAATCATCAACGCCGATTATGACCACCAGTCTGAGGTGACAGGTACATTTCCAGGTACAATGCTTGTTCGGGCATTTGATTTAAAGGGAAGACAGGCTTGGAGTCAACTTGAAAATCAACTTGTTCGACTCATAAAAGGTGTTCTCGATACAGACGTGAATGCAAATATTATTGTAAATACAAGCATCGGTACTAATGGAGATTTTTCAGATGGAATCCGATGGTGGGGAAAGGTTGTGGATCTGCAAGACAACTTCATTCATTTCACTGCGGCAGGAAATACTGGCGAAAATCGACCTGATTCAACCCCAGCTTATGAGACCAGCAGTTTTAGTTACGCAGCTCTTGGTGACATTGGTCTCAACGATCCACTCCTGGAATTACTCTTCGATCATCTCGACATTCAAGTAGCCTCAAATCTTGAGAACACGTTTGTAGTTGAAAACCGGACAACAAACCCTGATGCTGTTGTTGAAGAAGACGCAAGAGATGCTAAACGCCCCTGGCCCGGCTGTGCCCATAATAGATCTATAATGGGAGGAAATCTATCTGCAATCGGTACGGATGTTTACTCCTTTACTGATGGCTTCGGGACACGATTTTTAACAGGTACTTCTATGGCAACTCCTCAGGCTGCGGGAACAGCCGCATTTATGTGGGCGCTTAATCCGTCACTGAGAGTAAATGATATCATGTTTTTAATCAATAAGACCGCTCGATCCACTGAAGTAACAAGCACCCATGAAAACTGCCGCAGTGAGACACCCGCCCCGGTTATTGACACCTACGACGCGGTTCTGGCTGCTGGCGGTGTTGATGCCAGGTTAGCACTTCTGGATGTTACAGGGTCCGGTACATTTACCGGGGATGACATCGCGATCTTTCTTGAAGAATTTGACGAACGCGACGGTATACTCGATTACTCACGTTATGATCTGAACGGCAGCGGCCAGACCGGTGGTTCTGCAACCGACCGCTTTGACCTGAACCATGATCTTGAATACGGAATCGTTACTCAGATAATTGAAAACCTGGAAGTCGAATTTATAGAAAGTTCTGTAACAGATACAGACATCCTTTGTTATTATGCGTACTCTGATCTGTACAGTGGAGATATTGACAGGCGCTCAGAGCTCCTGGGCAATGTCTGCATTCAAGAAGATCCCATACTTGAAGTCAATTCTTCACGATTTAGCTATAGTACAGAATGCGCAATTATTGGTTATGTTACAGCTGCCTGGGATTCTGCAGAAACATCCATGATAACGATTGGAAATTTTACAACAGAACCTGTGTGGATAAATATTTTAGTAACAAATGAAGTTCCAATTCAGGGGGACTGGGAAGATTCAATTTCTGATTGGGAGGTACATATTGTTCGTCCGGAAGTTGATGTGGGTTTTGAAGCCGGTGGTCCAGAAAGTGGAGAGCTCCTTGAACTACAACGTGAAGAAGTAAATCTTGATGGCCAAAGGTTAGGTATCTGGAGTGGCAGATTTACAGCTCAATTGAGATATGATGATGTTAATTTGGATGAGGAAGAAATAATCACAGTACAGGGCGAATTTTCCGGCCTTTGGAATCCTCAGGAGGCTTCAAACATCTATCCGCTTTATCCTCCATTTCCAGAAGCTTGCGAAGAATACTTATAATTCAACTAAGTATTTTGAAGACAAATAAACAAAAATTGACCATCTATGGTACATTCAGGCAAGAATTAGTTTCAGTAAATCTAAAAAAATCAAAGACAAGTTTATGAATCAAATCAACAAAAAGCTACAAATAACGTAGTTGAGATTAAATATTCCATAGGTATAGGGAATTTGATAGCATTTCAATCGACTATACCGTTCACGCTTATCTTTAAATCCGGAATTACCTTCTTGAAGCGGGTTGCATTGCGTATATTCAGGCGAATTTCAATCTCAATAACTGAGCTATGCCAAACACTGCAGTAATAACCGGAGCATCCAGCGGAATTGGACTTGAACTTGCCCGGGTATTTGCCCGCGAGGGGTACAACCTGCTGATTACAGCGAGACGCAGAGATCGGCTTTCCGAACTTAAGCAAGAGCTTGAAAACCGCCACAATATTACTGTTCACATTATTGATGTGGATTTATCAGAACCTGATGCTCCGGGAAAACTGTTCAAATTCGCCGTCGAAAATAAACTTCCTGTTTCTGTATTGGTGAACAACGCCGGTATTGGTGATTATGGTTTTTTTAAAGATGCGGATTGGAACAGACTATCAGCCATTATCGACCTGAACATTAAATCACTCACTCACCTCACACATCTTTTCATTCCGGAATTACTGAAGCATGAGGAAGCCTACATTATGAACGTGGCCTCGACCGCGGCATTTCAGCCCGGCCCTTTAATGAGTATTTATTATGCCAGCAAACATTACGTTCTGGCATTTAGCGAAGCAATTGCCAATGAGTTAAGTGATAGCGGAATTAAGGTTTCGGCGCTGTGCCCCGGTCCTACTGAGTCAGAATTCCAGGATGTTGCCAACATGAAAAAATCCAAATTGTTCGACCGGTTTCCGGTGGCAACTTCACAAGAAGTAGCGGAATACGGATATAAAAGCCTGATAAAAGGGAAGAGAGTGGCCATTTACGGATTGACGAACAAAATTGCACCAAAGTTTATCAGCCTGGTACCGAGATGCTGGGTTACAGCTGCAGTTCGAAAAATTCAGGAGAGAAAATAGATTTTTTGCAAATTTATTAAGCAACTCAAAAAATCCATTACAATTTTTTTAAAATAATTCAATTATACTATTCTAATAATATTCTGTAAATTAGCGCTAATATCATCCAGACAAACATTTTCACCCATACAGAGCCAATTATGGAGAGAACACCGATTCTTGCCATTTTGCTGTTTACACTTCTGCATCTTGCCTGGATGCCGTCACAACTATCTGCACAACCCGATTTAGAGCGTATATCTCTTGTTGAGCGCGGTGACGGATACGGGTACGTAATGCGATTTCATCTTACAGCTGCAGTTGATTCCTTCAAAGTATCGCAGCCGGAGCCTGAACTGATCCAGATGATGATCTATTCGCCAACTTTAACTGCGAATGATTTTCTTGAACCGGACCGGTTTTCAAACATCCGTAATGTAGAATATCATAAAAACCCATCCGGATTTGGTATAGACATTTTCCTTGAAGAGAACATCTTCCTGAAAGCAAATGCCTACCCCGATGCCAACAGACGGCATCTGCTTCTCAATATGGAGTGGTCAGACGCAACAGAAATTAACCGGCTCGCCGATGCATCTGAGTTTATCTTATGGCATAACTATATGGATGAGCTCTCAGTGATTGATTACGAATTTTATGAAGGAAGCAACGATGAGCTGATTCGCCTCAGAAATGGGTACGAATTTAACGTAATTGTGATTGATGCCGGCCACGGAGGTCATGATCCCGGAGCCATAAATCGCAGCCTCGGCCTCCGCGAAAGCGACATAGCTCTTGCCGTTGCCCTGAAAGTAGGCGCCTATATCGAAGAGCACATGCCCGACGTGGAAGTCATCTATACCCGTACAGATGACACTTTTGTGGATCTTGATGAACGTGGCCTCATTGCAACCCGGGCAAAAGGCGATCTTTTCGTCTCCATCCATGCTAATTCTGCAAGAAATGCCCAGGCTCACGGTACAGAAATCTATTTTCTCGGTATGGCCAGAAGCCAATCGGCCCTTGAGGTTATGAAACGTGAAAACAGTGTTGTAAACCTTGAAAATGGCGGCGGCCCCATGCAGCTAAGTGATCAGGAACTGCTCATCTACGAAATGGCGAATGCCGGTAATATTGCCATTAGTGAGCGTATCGCTTCTATGATCGATGATCAGTTTCGTACGCGTGCTCAGCGGCGATCACGCGGTGTAAAACAAGCCGGCCTCATGGCCCTTTGGCACGCATCTACTCCCGGAGTTTTGATTGAGTTGGGGTTCATTTCAAATCCCACTGAAGCGCGCTACATGGCCAGTGAGTATGGGCAAACCATATTAGCATCGGCCATATTCAGGGCTATTCGCGACTTCAAGGAAGAGTACGACAGAAGCATTCGCAGGGAAAACAGAGCCAGCAATGAGTGAAGAACCTCTGATTATAGGAGTTGCGGGGGGAAGTGGTTCGGGAAAAACCACAGTTGTTAATAGAATTGTTAAAAGAATCGGGAGTGAAAACATTCTGCTTGTAGAGCATGACTCCTACTACCGTGACCTCAGCCATATCCCGCTCAGTGAACGAAAGAAACAAAATTTTGATCATCCCTCATCCCTCGAAACCGAGCTGATGATCCGCCACATTGATGCGCTTCGTAAAGGATACAAAATTGATCTTCCCGTTTATGATTTCGTAGCCCACACACGCTCCGAGAAAACCATTCCGGTTTCTCCTAAAAACATCATTCTAATTGATGGAATATTGATATTCAGCGAACCCAAACTTCTTGAGCTGATGGATATCAAAATCTTTGTGGATACCGATGATGATGTTCGACTTCTGAGAAGATTAAAACGCGATATTCAGGAACGCGGGCGAGATCTGGATGGGGTTCTGAATCAATACGAGACATTTGTGCGGCCAATGCACCTAGATTTTGTGGAGCCAAGCAAACGGTATGCCGACATCATTATACCCCGTGGCGGAGAAAACCGGGTTGCCCTGGAAATGGTTATCGCCATGATCAATGGTAAACTTAATGGATAAGGTTTACCGGTTTAGCATCTCGTAAAAATCTCTCATACCATCAAACAGCAGATGCTCCCACACCTGCAGATCGAAATCGTCTGTAAGCTGCTTTTTGATAAATTGTGAATCGCCGCCGGTCACAAAGATCGATGATTCGGGATGAGATCTCAGGTATTTTATCAAAAATTGTTTTATTGATTGTGCAAACCCCCAATATGCACCCCATTGAATGGATTCGGCTGTTGATTTACCCGGCCATATTTGCGGTATCTCTTCAGGCGGAACCGGGAGTTCAGGCAATTTTTCGCTGATGGAGCCCTTAAGCATTCCGAGGCCGGGCATAATAATTCCGCCCTCAAAAACTCCGGCCTGATTCATGTAATCAATCGTACAAGCACTGCCTGAATCAATAACAATCACACCGCTCTTCGTAATATTTTTTGCTGCAAGACAAACCAAAAAACGGTCAAGACCTAAGGTATCCGGGGTTCCATAATTCAGCATTTCATCAGGTATCAGCGATCGGTGCAGAACTGTAATGCGATCTTCCTCTAAAACAGATTGTATTCTCGTAAGAATATCTTCCCTAACAGAACTGATAACCAGGTTTCGATCTCTATCAAGACTCTCCACTTCATGAATCACTTTGTCAACATCGTCCAGTGGCTGTTTAGAAAGTATCCTCCAGCCGCCATTTTGCCGAGCAGCAAGCTTTAGTGAACTGTTGCCAATATCAAGATAAATTGATTTCATTTGTGTAGTTTTGTGGGTCTGTAAAGTACCAAATTCTGAGCAGCTCAATAGTGTTCTTCAAATAAATTAATCAAATAGTAAAAAATGGATTTATCGAATAAAACAGCAATTGTAACAGGTGCAAGCAGTGGTATTGGTATTGCGTTCAGTGAGAAACTGGTTCAGAAAGGTACAAAAGTTTACGGTTTGGCAAGAAGGTTGAATAAGCTTCAGGAAATTCAGCAGCAGTTGGGTGACCTTTTCATCCCCGTTGAGATGGATATAACCCGTGCTAATGACATTGAAAACTGGGTGAAATCACAGTTTACTGAAGATTATTCTCCCGATATTCTAATCAACAATGCCGGTCTTGGAACGTTTGGAAACGTAGAAGAGCTGTCAATAGAAGATTGGGATACCATGATGAACACAAACCTGAACGGTGTGTTTTATATAACCAGGCAGGTAGTTCCTTTTATGAAGAAGAACCCCAATCATTGTCACATTATTAATATATCGTCTGTAGCCGGTCTGCTTGGGAATCCTCAAATTTCGGCCTATAACGCAACAAAGTTCGGGCTGAGAGGATTTAGCGAAGCACTTTTTAAAGAACTCAGATACGACAAAATTAAGGTATCTACCATGTTTCCAGGCTCTATTGCCACTCACTTTTTCGGTGATGATAAGGAAGCAAATACCCACCCGAATATGATGCAGCCGGGCGATGTTGCCGATACACTCATCCATCTGCTGGAAACGCCCGATAATATTCTGATTAATGAAGTTACACTTCGCCCGTTAAACCCTAAAAACCCGGATAACCAGTGAGATTATTACTGCTTATTTTTGCCGGTTTGATGCTGTTCACAGCATGCACTGATTCCCAGCCGGACACCCTTGTGCCTGAAGATATTTACGAAAGTATATTCATCGAACTGGCAATTATTGATCAACTTGAAGAAGTACTGCTTGGTGGCCATACCCGCAGAGAACTTCGCCAAAAAGTGTACCAGCACTATGGTGTTACGGCCGAGGACTTTGCTATTTCACATGAATATTACGAGCAAAATATTGATGAACAGATTCAGCGAATTGAGCGCATCAATGAGCGGCTGAGAGATGAACGATCAGCCATTGACGAGAGCGAACGTCAATTCAGAGATCAAAACAGGCGATCTGCAGAGTCACTCAGGGAGCAGATTTTCAACCGGCCGCAAACAGTAACCGAGGATGATCAGCCCATCAATGGTTCACCAGGCACTCCTGTTGAAGAGTCTGAGGAATCACCTGTTATGGGGCAAGTCGATTCCACAGCGGTTCCTGATTTCGGTGTAGTTCAGTTCGATCCGGATGGTCAGTTCACGGTTCAGGTTCAGGTTCAAACTAAACTGAATCGGGTTGATGCCGAAGTTAAAATAAACGAGTGGATTGAAAGAGGGTTTGAACATGCATCTCTGAAAGAGGTGCAACATGAGAATACGGATGAAACCCGATATACAATCGTTCTTGGAAACCTCAACAGCTTACAGGAAGCTGAGGCACTGCAAGAAATCATCTTGGAAGTGATTGATGTTGATCTCCGGATCACAAGCAGAGATGAGAACTAACTTTTCAGGCTGTAGGTAGTCCCATCTTCTGATACAGCAAGGATATTTTCACGAAGCATATAGGCAACTACTTTTTTACACTTAGCCCTCTTCCAGCCTGTCTCTTTTTTGATTTCCAAAGCAGATTTTTGCCCTTCCATAAGTGTGTTTTTTATCGTATCAACATCACTTTTATCAAAGTTCAAACTCTCTTCTGAAGCTGACTTCACGCAGTTATCGCATTTACCACATGGATCAGCATCAGTTTCTCCAAAATAAGTTCGCAAAAAGACCTCTCGGCACCGTTTTGTAGCTGCATAGCGATGCATATAGCTTAATTTTTTCAATAAAATATCTTTGTATGCATACGCTTTATTGTGATCTATGTGCAGTTTCGCCCCTCTCGCTTCCAATAAGCGCACAAATCTTGTCTCCTCAAGGTATTGAGCTATCAAAATTTTATCCTGAGCCTCAAAAACATTCAAAGCCTTTTTAAGCTGGTTTTTATTTGCCTGAAGTTTTTCGAGCAACATCTCTTCCTTTAAATAGACGAACTCGCCGTGAGATTTAGGTCCTGCCTGGCGATAGAGCGTATCCAGAAACTCTGCTTTTCCTTCAGGAGATTCACTGATAAACTGCAGCAGATAGTCACTGTCTGCAATAAACCGAATACCAATTTTTTGCGACTCTGTACTGCTCATCTCAATAACACCCAGCCGCTGCAACACCTCCAGAGCAGTGCCAAGTTTTGGCACTGAGGCTTTGAATCTTTTGGAAACTGAATTAATATCTACCGGCTCGGCTCTCTCCATTTCACTGCCAATTGCAAGTTCAAGCTCATCACAAAGTGCATCGTACGCTTTTTGAAGGGCGCTATATTCTGGGTACGATTTTTCGATTCTCTGTTTCAGATAATTTACATCGCTTTTTTTATAGAGAAGAATCGGGTAACTCTCCTTTCCATCACGCCCGGCCCGGCCGGCCTCCTGGTAATATGCTTCCAGTGAAAAGGGCATCGAATGGTGAACCACATACCGGCAATCTGCTTTATCGATTCCCATACCGAATGCGTTTGTTGCTGCAACCAGTGGCACCTCGCCCGACACCCATTCACGCTGAATTAATTCGCGCTGTTTTGGGTGAAGTCCGGCATGATACGGTTTGGCAGACACTCCTTTTTTGCTGAAATACTCCGAGTATTCTTCACAATCCCTGCGGGTTGAGCAGTACAGGATACCACTGCCCATTTTGGCAGCTTTGAGAACTGCTTTTGAAACATCTTCTCTTTTCTTATCCGATTGTTTTACCCACCAGATCAAATTTTCTCGCTTGAATCCACTTGTTATCACCGATGGATTTTTAAACCTGAGTGATTTGAGAAGATCTTCACGTACTTCGGGAGTTGCAGTGGCTGTTAATGCGAGCCATCTCACATCTGAACTCAGCTCTTCCAGTTCATCCCGAATATTTCGATAGGATGGCCTGAAATCATGCCCCCATTCTGATATACAGTGTGCTTCATCGATTGCTACCATGCTGATGTTCAACCGGGGCTGTTCCGCTTTCCAAAGATGTGTGGATAATCGCTCGGGGGCTAAATATATCATTTTATACATGCCGTTTCGGGCATTTACAAGGCGCTGTTCCACCTCATACGATGAAAGTGTACTATTGATGAATGCAGCCCGTATCCCAAGAGATTTCAGCTGATCTACCTGATCCTGCATCAAAGCAACCAGTGGCGAAATCACCACTGTAAGCCCGTCCATCAACATAGCAGGTACCTGGTAACAGAGCGATTTACCGCCTCCTGTAGGAAAAAGAACAAGGGTTTGATTGCCTTCAAGTGTAGACCGGATCGCCTTCTCCTGACCTTTTCTAAATGAATCGTACCCCCAGTACTTATTCAGTACGTCTCTCGCATTTTCGAGGGTAAGTTCGGCCATATTTCGTCAATTATCGATTTACTGCATGAAGTCTCAGCACTTAGAAACTAATCACAACTCCCAGTTTAAAATAGAGGAGATTTGTTTCGGATCGGCTTACATCATAGAGCACTTCTCCCGGTCTAGAAACTACATCAATTGAACCTTCCTGAAGATATTCAGCCTCTCTTCCAAACATGTAGCGGCTTGCGAGAGTTAAATAAACTCCCGATGGTGCAATTTCATCCGGTTCGCGTACAGTTGACCTGTCTTGATACAACCTGAATTGAACCCCGGCCCCAAAACCATAACTAAGTGCAGTATCTTCGAAATTTGTATCTCTGAGCCTCTCCTCCCCGCTGAATGATCCTCTGTCCCGAATAACGGTTTCTGTGTAGAAATAGTTAAAGCCCACAAGACCTTCAACATAAGGGCGAACGGTAGTTGGTGGCGGAATTAACCTGAGTAAAATATCTCCGTGCACCAGATTGTAACTGTTTTCAACTTCAACCCGAAGATCCGGAATGGTAGTACTGAGGGGAGCATCACGAACATCTCGCCCAAAATTCATAAAACCGAACTCCAGGCCAAGCATAAAAGGTGTATTCCCAAAGCGATAACCACCCATGATGTTCAAACCCCAACCAAGTTTATCTAACTGATCGCTGAACTCACCTTGTGGGGCTGCAAGATCGAAATCAAGCGCAACCTGTAACTCTTGAGAATGTGCATTTTTTGAGTGACCTAAAAAAAGAACGATGAACAAAAGGCAGGCAAAAAGTAGTCTTGATCGCATATTGGTAAATTTTAGTAATTAAAAAAAAGGCTTTGATGAATCATCAAAGCCTTTTCAAAATTATAGAAGTCTGCCTTGTAATCAAACAAGATTATAGGATTAAAATATTGCCTTGATATAGTCTCTGCGCATTTCAGCAATTGCTGATATGCTGATTCCAACCGGGCAAACCGCTTCACATTCTGCGTAGTTTGAGCAATCACCAAAACCTTCTTTCTCCATTTGATTAACCATCGCGATAGTTCGTTTATCGCGTTCCGGCTGACCCTGAGGCAAACTGTTAAGGTGTGCAATTTTTGCACCTGTAAACAGTGCTGCAGATGAGTTGGGGCAAGCGGCCACACAACCGCCGCAACCTATACAGGTAGCATAATCAAATGCATCATTTGACGTATCCTGAGCTACTGGTATAAGATTCGCTTCGGGGGCTGCGCCTGTTTTAACAGAGATGTATCCACCCGCTTCGATAATTCTGTCGAAAGCGCTGCGATCAACCACAAGATCTTTCACAATCGGGAAAGCTGCTGCTCTTGGCGGTTCAATTACGATCGTATCTCCATCGTTGTAGGTACGCATGTGCAACTGGCAGGCAGCTGTCTTATGCTTTGGACCGTGTGCCCGGCCGTTAATTACCATATTGCATGAACCACAAATGCCCTCACGGCAGTCGTAGTCGAACTCAACAGGATCTTTACCTTCTTTGATAAGCTTTTCATTCAGTACATCAAGCATTTCAAGGAAAGACATATGCTCGCTTACTTCATCAAGCTTATAGTCCTCAAATTTACCGGGCGTTTCTGCGTTTTTTTGCCGCCAGACTTTAAGGTTAATTGTCATTAAACTCATAAAATATCCTGTTATTTATAGCTTCTTTGTTTCAATTCAACAAACTCGAAATCGAGTTCTTCTTTGTGAAGTTTGGTTTCAAGCTTACCATTTACTCCCAGATATTCGTATGCCGAAACAAAAGCATACTCCTTATCATTTCTGAGGGCTTCACCTTCTTCAGTTTGATACTCATCTCGCAGATGGCAACCGCATGATTCGCCTCTGTCCAGTGCATCGATGGCCATGAGCTCTGCAAGTTCAAAGTAATCAGCCACGCGGTAGGCAAACTCCAGATACTTATTGAAGTAGTTTGCATCGCCCGGCACATTTACATTTTGCCAGAACTCCTCACGTAACGCTCTGATCTCTTCGATGGCAGACTCAAGCCCTTCTTTGCTTCTTGAGATGCCAACTTTGTCCCACATAATCTTACCAAGCTCACGGTGGAACTCAATCACAGTTTTACTGCCTTTAATTGAGAGCAGTTTATCCATGATTTTTGTTGAGCTTTCAGCAGCTTCATCAAATGCTTTATGATCGGTTGAAACCTTTGGCAGATCCTCATCCGCAATGTAGTTTCCAACTGTGTAAGGCACGATAAAGTAGCCATCAGAAAGTCCCTGCATCAGTGCACTTGCACCCAGCCTGTTTGCACCGTGATCAGAGAAATTTGCTTCACCGGCTACGAAGAGTCCCGGGATGTTACTCATCAGGTTGTAATCTACCCAGAGACCGCCCATTGTATAGTGAACGGCAGGGAAAATCCGCATCGGTACTTCATATGGATTTTCATCCGTAATATTCTGATACATGTCAAAAAGGTTACCATACTTGGCTTGTATTACCTCTTTACTGTCGCGCTTGATGGCATCACGGAAATCGAGATAGACAGCCAGGCCGGTATCGCCCACGCCGAGGCCTTCATCGCATACCAGTTTGGCACTTCTTGAAGCAACATCACGCGGAACGAGATTACCAAAACTTGGATATCGCTCTTCGAGATAGTAGTATCGGTCCTCTTCCGGAATCTGATTAGGCGGACGTTTTTCATCTTTATCTCTCGGTACCCAAACACGGCCATCATTTCTCAAGCTTTCACTCATCAAAGTGAGTTTTGACTGATAATCGCCCGATACCGGAATACACGTTGGGTGAATCTGTACAAAGCAAGGATTTGCAAATGCAGCACCGCGTTTGTGGCATCTCCATGCTGCCGTAGCATTTGAATTTTTGGCATTGGTTGAGAGATAAAACACATTTCCATAACCACCGGTACAGAGAATCACCGCATCGGCTTCATACCTGTTGATGGTGCCCTTCACAAGATCACGGGTGATAATTCCTCTCGCTTTTCCATCTATCAAAACGAGATCGAGCATTTCGTGCCGGTTATACATTTTTACCCGGCCCGAGTGTACTTCTTTCATCATGGCCTGATAAGCACCCAGCAGAAGCTGCTGCCCTGTCTGGCCACGGGAGTAGAACGTACGAGATACCTGCGCACCACCGAATGATCTGTTATCGAGCAAGCCGCCATATTCACGCCCAAATGGCACGCCCTGCGCCACAGCCTGATCGATAATGTAATTTGAATTTTCTGCCAGACGGTACACATTCGCTTCACGGCTTCTGTAATCTCCACCTTTGATGGTATCGTAGAAAAGCCTCCAGACACTATCGCCATCATTCTGGTAATTCTTTGCAGCATTAATACCACCCTGTGCAGCAATACTGTGGGCTCGCCGGGGAGAATCGAGAATACTGAAAACCTCAACATTGTAACCCAGTTCGGATAAACTTGCTGCTGCAGAAGCTCCGGCTAATCCGGTACCCACAACAATAACCTTATGCTTTCTCTTATTGTTTGGCGACAACAGGTGAATATCGTTTCTGTGCTTGGTCCACTTCTCGGCTAAAGGGCCTGAAGGTATTTTAGGATCTAATTTCATAATCTTTGATTTGATCAGTTAAAAAACCGGTTAATTACAATTAATGAGTGCCGCATCGCAACCGCCGCCAAAATAGATGTAAAGCGGAATAAACAGGAAACCAACTGCAAGCAGAACCGCTGCCACTACTCCAATTGTGTAAATTGTTGCAGATGCTTTTTTACTGCGGAGTGTAAGCGATGTAAATGCACTCCAGATACCGTGGCCAAGGTGAGCTCCCAAAAGAATCATTACAATGGTGTATCCAAATGCATAAATCGGGTTCTGAAATGTGTCGATTACCAGGGTTTTCACATCGTGTGTTTCCCGTCCGTCAATCAGAACGGTATCCATATCTCCAAGTGCAAATGTATTGATGTGAAATACCACAAAAATCAGTAGTACAATTCCTGTGAACGCCATGCTCCGGGAACTTAATCCCTGCTTGCTTGGTCCGCCTTTACTGCTGTATACTTTATACTGCTGCGGCCGGGCCTTTCGCTTGTTAATCCAGATGGAAATCCCAATGTATGCGTGGATAACAAAAATAAGCAGTAATCCAATCCGCGCTACCCAAAGCAGCGGGCCAAGATCGTGCAGAAACTGAGAATAGCTGTTCATAGCGTCCGGATCGCCAAAAATGGCAAGGTTGCCGGCAAGATGAAAAATGATAAAAAAGACGAGCAAAAATCCGGTTAATCCCGTTAATATCTTTCGGCCAACCTGAGACTGAAACGCTTCAATAAGTGATGGCATATTTCCTACTATTATGTGAGCTGTTTATGGGGTAAAAAACAGGGTAGTTTTTATTTGAGTTCCCTTTAGTTATTAGACTATTAAATTCGTTTCTTTTGCCGTAAAAGGCAAGATAAAAGCGTTTTTACGAGACGATTTACACTAATTAAGAAAGGGTCTAAATTGCCTGAAAATTTAAAGTTCTATAATTAACTATCGTGTTTACAGTTACTGAGATTTTCCGATCGGACCACAGGGTTAAAGGATCAAAGTTTCTCGGCTTTTTGAGTCCTGCTGCCAATCTCCCGGAGGCAGAACGTGTACTTGAATTGGTGAAAAATGAGCATCCATCAGCTACTCACCATTGCTATGCCTATATTTTAAATCCTGGTGAACCTGTGGAATTTGCAAACGATGATGGAGAACCGAACGGCACGGCGGGCCTGCCAATTCTAAACATTATTCGTTCGTATGAATTTATCAATGTTCTTCTGATTGTAGTACGATATTACGGCGGAACAAAGCTGGGAAAGGCCGGGTTGATTGATGCGTACGGTACCTGCGCAAAAGAAGCTGCAGAAACGGCAAACTTAAAGCGGATTAAACCTGTTCAGATCTACACGATCAATTATGCATATAACGATCAGAGTTACATCGATAAATTGAAAAACAGTTTTTCACTGATTGAGTTTGAAGCTGAGTATCTGGAAACAGTAACACTTTCAATCGGCTGCAATCTTGAAGATGCAGCGAAATTTGAAAAAGCAGTTCAAAAATTCAGACATCTTCTCAACGAATTTAAAATCGAAGGCAAAAGCTTTCACATTTTGGAATAATATCTGATTAACATCATCAACCTTAGTACCTTTCATCAAAAATTTCAGCTATGAAAATTTATACAAAAAAAGGCGACAAAGGCCGCACAGCACTGTTTGGCGGCACTCCCATCGAAAAACACCATACCCGTTTACACGCTTACGGCACTGTTGATGAGCTCAACTCGGTTTTGGGGGTAGCGTTAACTCATAAAATCAGCAACACCGGAAAAGAGATTTTAAACACTATTCAAAATCAGCTTTTTACGCTCGGGGCTGATCTGGCCACTCCCCTTTCAAAAAAGAGTAAAGTGGAGCGCATCACCGACGATCATATTGAAAAACTTGAAGGCTGGATTGATCAGCTCGATGCAAACCTGCCGGCCTTAACATCGTTTATTTTACCCGGCGGCACACCTGCCGCTGCATCCCTTCACCTTGCCCGTACAGTTTGCAGACGTGCAGAGCGATTTACTGTGGACCTCAAATCGGTAGAAGCTGTAAATGATGAAACCGTTATCTATCTGAATCGCCTCTCCGACCTGCTTTTTGTAATGGCACGGCATGAGAATCAAACAAGTGGTGTGGAAGACACCAAATGGATAAGTAAAAAACAGGAATAAAACAGGGGGACCGAACCCATGCTTTTATTAATTCATCAAACTGAATTACAACTAAAAAACTTCTGAAATCTATGTCTTTAATGATCTCAGTTTCCGGGATTCGTGGAATTTTCGGATCTCACCTGAACCCTCAGAATCTTGTAACATTCACAGCAGCGTATGGAACATGGCTTGATGGCGGCACTGTTGTGGTAGGGCGCGATTCACGAGTAACCGGACAAATTTGTGAAGATATAGTTTGCGCAACACTGCAAAGTGTGGGCTGTAATGTTATTAAAGTTGGCATTGCCCCTACGCCCACAGTGGCCATGGGTGTTTTGAAACACAAGGCTGATGGCGGCATCATTCTGACGGCAAGCCACAACCCCGAGCAGTGGAACGCCCTGAAACTGCTGAATGGTAAAAGTGAGTTTCTGGATGCAAACCAAGGGAAAGCGGTACTCGAAATCGCTGAAAAAGGTGATTTTTCGTATAAAATGTTTGATGAGATCGGTCAGATTTCAACCGATGATGAAGCAATTGAGTACCACATCGAAAAAGTTCTCGAACTGCCCTATATCGATACAGAAGTAATCAAACAGCAGAAGTTCTCCGTTGCGGTGGATGCCGTTAACGGCGCCGGCTCCATAGCACTGCCAAAATTACTCGAAAGACTGGGAGTACGAGTCCACAAACTTCATTGCGAACCAAACGGAATATTCCCGCACAATCCCGAACCGCTGCCCGAACACCTCACTGAAATCTGTGAATTTGTAATGAAGAGCCGGTGCGATCTTGGGGTAGTTACCGATCCCGATGCTGACCGCCTTGCACTTGTGGATGAAAACGGACGGCTTTTCGGAGAAGAGTATACACAAGTTGCCGCATTTGATTTTATGCTGGGCAAAACACCCGGCGATACTGCTACTAACCTCTCCTCTTCCCGGGCTGCGGATGATATTACCAGAAAATATGGCAAAACCTGCCATAGAGCAGCTGTGGGTGAAATCAATGTGGTGAAAGTGATGCAGGAAAAAGGTGCTGTTATAAGTGGCGAAGGCAATGGCGGAGTGATCAATCCCGATCTGCACCCGGGCCGTGATGCTCTTGTGGGTACCGCGATGATTTTGCAGCACCTGGCAGAGCTTGGCATGAAAGCCTCAGTATATCGTGACACCCTTCCGGATTATGAGATGAGCAAGCAAAAAATTGAACTTTCCAAACTGGGTACTGATGCAGATTCACTGCTGGAAAAAGTTGCTGATCTTTACAGCGATCAGAATCCCAATAAAACGGATGGCGTTAAAATTGACTTTGAGGATGGCTGGGTCCATTTCAGAAAATCAAATACCGAACCCATTGTTCGTGTGTACAGCGAGGCTAAAACAACCGATGAAGCAAAAATTCTTGCTCAAAATTTGATCAGCTCCATTCAATAAATGTTTATGGTTTGGTGCAGTTACTTTAGTATTTTCAGGCAAATCACTAATTATTAAATCTTTTACATGATCCGATCGATGACAGGTTTTGGGCGGGGTGAGTCCTCCTCAAACGGATTTCAGGTAACCGTCGAGGTAAAAACATTGAACAGCCGCTATCTTGATATCTCGTCAAGAATGCCTCAAACCATACAGCAGCACGAATTCGACATTAAAGAGATCGTTCAGAAAAAACTATCTCGCGGTAAAGTTCATCTCAGTGTAAACGTAGAAAACACGGAAAACAGCGGTGTTGACATCACCTACAATGAAGAGCTGGTAAAAGCCTATGGTGAAATTCTTGAAAAAATCAGATCAATTTCGAATATAGATCAGCCCGTTCAGGTACGGGATATCCTGCATTTTGATGGTATTTTCAAATCGAAAGAGGAAAATGAAGACGAACTTGAAGTAATCTGGAACTGTACAGCAAAAGCCATCAATATTGCACTTGATAACCTCAATGAAATGAGAGATCAGGAGGGTGATGAGCTGAAAAATGACCTGGAAAATCAAATAAATGGCATTGCAGAAATTGTAAAAGTGGTAGAAAAGCTCTCAGAAAACAGGGTGCCCGAAGTACGGGAGAAACTGCAAAACAGAATCAGAAATCTGCTTACCGATGATCAAATTGACCCAGAACGGCTTGAGCTTGAAATTGCACTGATAGCAGATAAAATGGATATCAATGAAGAGATAATCCGGCTGAATTCACATCTAAAGTTCTTTCTTGAGGCATTTCATAGTGATACTCCAGTTGGCAGAAGACTCAATTTTCTGTCGCAGGAGATTAACAGGGAGCTGAACACAATTGGCTCTAAAGCGAATGATTCCACCATTTCGCAGCATATTGTAATGGGCAAAGAGAAGCTGGAACAGATACGGGAGCAGGTTCAAAACGTTGAGTAGAAAGGGTAAAATAGTGATTCTTGCCTCACCAAGTGGTGGCGGCAAAACCACAATGACGAAACGGCTACTGAGAGATTTTTCCGTGATCAAATTTTCGGTGAGCGCCACAACACGTCCGCCACGCAGCGGAGAAGAACATGGCGTGCACTACTTCTTCCTCTCCGAGAAAGAGTTCAGGGATAAAATTGACTCCGGTGCCTTTCTGGAGTGGGAAGAGTTCTACAATGGCACACTGTATGGTACCCTGCGCGAGAGCGTTGAAAATGAATTAAAAAAAGGCTATTTTATTCTGCTTGACGTTGATGTACTGGGAGCTTTGAATGTGAAGAAAATGTACGGAGACGAAGCGCTGTCTCTTTTCATTGCCCCGCCATCAATTGATATACTGAAAGACCGTTTGATTTCGCGTGGAACTGAAAATGAAGATTCACTGAAAGTAAGGCTGGGCAGGGCTGTAGAAGAGATTGATTTTGCACAAAAGTTCGATGAAGTAGTTGTGAACGACGATCTCGAGACTGCCTACAACGAAATTAAACAGATTATAAAAACCTTTATTAACGAATAAGCATTATGCCGATTAAAACACTCGATGTTGAAGATTTTGGGCCCAAAGCAAACAAATACGAAAAGATCGTAATCCTTTCAAAAAGAGCACGCCAGATTGCTGCCCAGGAGAAACTCGAACTCGATGAAAAACTAAAATATTTCGAAGGGTTTGAAGATGAAGACGAATTCACCTTCAACGAAGAGCAAGAGCAGATCTCAAAAGCGTTCGAACAGCTTCCGCACGCAACAAGAAGAGCTGTTGATGAAATGCTCGACGAAAAAGTTACTTTTCGATATCCCAAGACTGAACTCTGATTATGTTTACCGGTAAACGCATTTTATTAGGCGTTACCGGTGGTATTGCTGCATATAAGGCAGTTTACCTGCTCAGAGAGTTTCAAAAATCCGGTGCTGAAGTGAGGGTGATTATGACCCCTTCCGCCACCCGCTTTGTCGGCACCGAAACCTTTTCCGCTCTAAGCCGCCACGAAGTTGCCGTTGATGTTTTCAACGATAACAAACCGGATACAAGCTGGACCAAGCACATCCACTGGGGTGAATGGGCCGATCTTTTTGTAATTGCACCCTGCACGGCGAATACACTCTCAAAGATTGTGCACGGGCTGTCCGATAATATGCTCACCTCAACGGTACTTGCTGCCCGCAGCCCGATATTAATCTGTCCAACAATGGACGGTGAAATGTATGAGAGCCCGGCAGTGGCAAATAACCTGAACCAAGTTTCGGAAATGGGGTTCTACATCCTCGAGCCGGAAACCGGCTACCTTGCCAGCGGACTTGAGGACAAAGGGCGATTACCGGAATATGATACAATTCTGGAAAAATCTGCTAAAATCATCAAAGAACATGCCATTCAGGGGCCTTTGACAGGCAAAAAAGTGGTGGTATCAGCCGGCCCAACGCGTGAGTTTTTGGATCCTGTTCGGTTTTTATCGAATCCCAGTTCCGGAAAAATGGGAATTGCTATGGCTGAAGCTGCGCGGTCACTTGGTGGTAGTGTTACCCTTGTCCACGGGCCAATTCAATCAGCCGGCCTGGATCGTTTCCATACAGAATCATTCATTTCAGCTGATGACCTCTTTGCCGTGATGAAATCTCACTCCGATGCGGATGTAATTATCATGGCAGCTGCTGTTGCCGATTTTAAGCCGGCCGCATCTCATCCTCATAAATTAAAAAAGGATCGCACTAGCTTTCAGATAGAACTTGAGCAGAACCCTGATACACTTAAATGGTTGGGCGAAAACAGAAAGCCTGATCAGGTTCTCATTGGTTTTGCAATGGAAACGGAGAATCTCAGGGAGAATGCCATCGCTAAACTTTCCGGGAAGAATATTGACTGGGTTTGTGCAAATAACCTGAATGAAAGCGGCTCCGGATTTGGCACAGATACAAATACCATCCACCTGTTTGGAAGAGATTCTGAAGATACTTTTTCAGGCAGTAAGCAGCAGATTGCATCAGAAATTCTGAAACGTATCTTCGGCAACTCCTGATTTACGAGCCTATCCCCTTTCGCACCATCACTTCATTTTTGTTCGCACAAAACAGGTAAGATTGGCCACTGTAATCACAATGAACGCTCCCACAAACGTATATAGTGGCCATGCAATGGTAAGTCCGTCGCCGGGCAGATACTGCTGAAGCGCGCCCTCAACCATAAAGAGCAGAGATATCAATCCGGTGAAGAATCCTATCATGGCATCGGTCTTGTCCGGTTTTGTAAACACTCTTCCCAGCATAAATATACCGAGCAAACCTCCGTATGTGTACGAGGCAATACCCAATCCAAGCTCTACAATTGCGGGCTGGTCATCACCGGAAAGCTGCAGCCATGTAAATAAAAATGCTGACCCAGTCAAGACAACTCCCCACCCAATTGTGGTAAGGCGGGATATCCAAAGCTCTCTTGCCTGATCCCAGTCTTTCCCAAAAACCGGTTTAATCAGATCGTAGGTAGTGGATGAAGCGAGAGCATTCAGAGATGAGCTCAAGCTGCTCATAGCCGCTGCAAAAAGTGAAGCGATGATCAATCCTGCAACCCCCACAGGCATATGATCTACTATGAATTTTGCGAAAATTTCATCGGTGGTTCGGAGGCCCAGCTCAACAATATCAGCGCCGGCATAGAAAACATATAGCATCAACCCAATAAACAGGAAAAAGCCAAATTGTGCAGATGCCACAATACCGCTCCAAATCAAAGCTTTTTGGCTTGATCGAAGATCTCCGGTTGCAAGCAATCGTTGTACAATAAGCTGATCGGTTCCGTGAGAAGCGATGGAGAATATGGCACCGCCGAACAGGGCTACCCAGAAAACATAGGGATCGGCCAGAAACTCCTGTATGGTAAGCCCGCCGCCCCAGTTAAACATGGCAAATTTATCTTCGCTGCCAAGTGTGGCGAAAATTTCTGCAAATCCAATCTCTATTTTTCCAAGCATGAGAACGAGTGCAAAAAGTGCCCCGCCCAGATAGACGACCATCTGCACCACATCCATCCAGATAACGGCCTTTATCCCGCCTAAAATGTATAGATAAGTGTAATCACGGCAATCACCGAGATGGCCAGCAGATAAACAGCGCCATCTCCCCAGGTTTCGAACAGGCCGGCAAAACGAAAAATGATGGCAAGCGGAATTGCCGTGGCAAAGAGGCGTACACCATCCGCCAAAAGCCGGGTTACAATGAACGTAGAGCTGGCTGTTTTTCGTAAACCCGAACCGAAACGCTGCTCCAAAAACTGATAAGCGGTGGTCATTTCGCCCTTTACATAGGCGGGCAGGAACCATATCGCCACGATAATCCGGCCGATGATATAGCCAAACGTCAGCTGGAGAAACATCAGGTTGCCGCCATAAGCAACCGCTGGAATACTGATAAAAGTAAGTGTACTTGTTTCAGTAGCCACCACGGAGAAAAGAATAGCCCACCACGGCATCTCACGGCCGCCGAGAAAATAGTCGGTAGCTGATTTCTGTGTACCTGCCGACCATATCCCAAATACGGCTACGGCAACCAGATAGAGAACAATTACAAGTCCGTCAATTAGCGTGAATCCCATCGATACTGTTTTCTCAGGTTAGCAACAGATGATTTTATTGAGACAAGAAAATGAATTCAGGGATTGATTCAAAAAAGGTTTCTAAAAAAGTGTAAGGATTGTTGCGAAAATAGCTCTTACTACTATTGAAATGTTAAATCACTTTGAATTATTGCCACGGAGACACGGAATTATCACGGAGGTTTTCTGTGCCTTTCCGTGTCTCCGTGGCAAATCTATTGGTAATGGATATACGTCAATCTTACTTTCCACTGCGTGAACATACAGATGCGATAATTAAAATTGGAATAGAAATTCACAAAACACTTGATTTTGGGTTTCTTGAAATTGTCTATAAATATGCTTTTGAATATGAGTTCAGGCAGAAAGGAATCAATTATGAAAGAGAAAAAAATGTACAAGATATTGTATAAAAAAGTCATTCTGCCTCACCGATTTTATGCAGACTTTGTGGTATTTGATGAGGTAATTCTGGAAGTGAAAGCAAAAGACGGTATTACCCCTGAAGATATGGCTCAAACCCTGAACTATCTTAAATGCTCAGGATGTAAGGTTGGGCTGATACTTAACTTTGGCAGGTTAAAGCTTGATATAAAAAGAGTTGTTTTTTGATTTGCCACAGAAACAATGAAAAACACAAAGAAACCCTAAGAGAAAACCTGTGCCTCAGTAGCTGTTAACTATTCTTTTTAGATTCTAAAAATTCTGTAAAAGCTTTAATGGAAAGTCCACGGTGGCTGATATTGTTTTTCTCTTCCGGGCTTAGCTCAGCAAATGTTTTTTCGTATCCGGCCGGGCGGAAAACAGGATCGTACCCAAATCCTTTCTCACCTTTTTGGCGGTCTGTGATCTCACCACTGCAAACCCCTTCAAACAGATGCTCATTTACTCCATCAACAAATGCAATAACGGTTCGGAACCTTGCCGTTTTGTCGGGTTTATCTTCAAGTTCATTCAACAGTTTCATAACATTATCTGAATAGCTCGCCTTTTCGCCGGCGTAGCGTGCGGAGTAGACTCCCGGAGCTCCATCCAGCGCATCCACTTCGAGGCCGGTGTCATCAGCCAGAGCAGGCAATCCGGAAAATTGATTCCAGTAACGGGCTTTTTTCAGCGCATTACCTTCCAGAGTAGGCAGATCTTCCACCACCTCTTCCCCATCAGGAAAATCGAGCGTTGACTTGAGGGTGATAGACAGAGGCCGCAGCATCTGCTGAAGCTCCTCAATTTTGTGAGGATTTGCTGATGCCACGAGAATCAGATCAGGAACGGCAGAAAGAGTATTCATTATCCAACTTCCGGTATTTCGCTAAGCTCACGGAACTCCCGGTATCGGTCGTAAATCTCTTTCTCGGTGAGATCTTTTAACCGCTCAGGACCAAATTTCTCCACACAAAAACTTGCCATTACCGAGCCCATAA